>JAZLBC010000035.1:0-45911 GCA_045613505.1 Christensenellaceae bacterium | reverse complement strand
CGTCGTCACGGAAGGAGTCGATACCTCCCACAACTAGTATTCATCGTTTACGGCGTGGACTACCAGGGTATCTAATCCTGTTTGCTCCCCACGCTTTCGTATTTCAGTGTCAGTTACAGTCCAGTAAGTCGCCTTCGCCACTGGTGTTCTTCCTAATATCTACGCATTCCACCGCTACACTAGGAATTCCACTTACCCCTCCTGCACTCAAGCTAAACAGTCTTAATTGTAGCGCCGGAGTTAAGCCCCGGAATTTCACAACTAACTTGAATAGCCACCTACATACCCTTTACGCCCAGTCATTCCGGACAACGCTTGCCACCTACGTATTACCGCGGCTGCTGGCACGTAGTTAGCCGTGGCTTGCTATTGGGGTACCGTCACTTTCTTCGTCCCCCATCACAGAACTTTACAATCCGAAGACCTTCATCATTCACGCGGTGTTGCTGGGTCAGGCTTGCGCCCATTGCCCAATATTCCCTACTGCTGCCTCCCGTAGGAGTCTGGACCGTATCTCAGTTCCAATGTGGCCGATCACCCTCTCAGGTCGGCTAGCCATCGTCGACTTGGTAGTCCGTTACACTACCAACTATCTAATGGCACGCGAGCCCATCTATATCCGATAAATCTTTTACCGCTGTGGGATGCCCCACTGTGGTCATATACGGTATTAGCACAAATTTCTCTGTGTTATCCCGTTGATATAGGCAGGTTGCTCACGCGTTACTCACCCGTCCGCCGCTAAGATTAGGAGCAAGCCCCTAATCTCCGCTCGACTTGCATGTATTAAGCACACCGCCAGCGTTCGTCCTGAGCCAGAATCAAACTCTTAAGTTTAATTATTTAAAGCCGAACCTTGCGGTTCAACTGCTCTAACGAATTTCGCTATAATTTGCGTTTTGTCATGTTTATGACTGTTTTTAAAAGTACATATTTTATACTTCAAAGATTTTGACAGAAACTTTTCAAAATAACTATTATTTTGTCTTATTTCCTTCTATTCAATTTTTAAACTACCCCTGCCAACAACGGTTGACATTTGCTATCTCTTTGCGACAGCCTACATATAATACCATAAGCAATATTTTAAGTCAAGCATTTTTTCACGGTTTTTTAAAAGTTTTTTAACTTTTTTTTAACTTTTTTTTAGCCACAAAATATTGTGTTTTTTTAGGCTAAATAACCACTAGTTTTTTTATGCCGTGCCTTAAATCATTTGTAATTAACTAACGATTTGCTGTATGGCGCACTAATTTATTAGTGTAAGTGAGATTATATATGAAAAACTTTATTTAGTCAAGCGTTTTTTTACAAATTTTTTAAAAATTTTGCAAATTATTTTTAAATAGTTGTTTTTTAGAAAACTTCGCACAATATATAGTGGTTTTATTACTTTATTTATTATCTAAAAGTAATTCGCGCGCACGCGCGCGTGCGTGCGCGTTATATTATATATGTTTTAACCGTTTTTCGAACCATTATCTTCTAAAGCCCCCATCTCTTCGAGCATTATCTCCTTGAACCCCTTATCTCGTAAAACAAAAAAACGCTTTGCCGACTGACAAAACGCTTTTTATTTGATTATTTATTTGTTTTTTTAATTCTTAGGTAATTTCTTCTATATAATGCACGTACTCTAAGCAACCTATGGCTTCAACAATCTCTTTATTAGTTTTATATTTTTTTAATTCTTTGCTAACGATTTTAAGTGCAACCGAATAAACTGCAAGCCCAGAGTTTGCATAGGCGGTGTTTACTTCTATATTTTGTATTTTAAGCCCTAGTTTACGAATAGTTGTGATAAAGTTTTTTAAGTTGCTTCTTTCTTTTAGTTCTAAGTGAATTTCAAAGTGCATCGAACGATTTTTGAGATATTTTTCGAAAGGGTCTGAAAGCGAAAGTAAAATAGCAATCAAAACGAAACCTACAAGCCCAACCGTATAATAACCTATACCGATTGCGATAGACGTTGCGACCACACCCCATAGCGTAAATGCCGTGGTTAAGCCTTTTAGTTTATTTTTAGAACTAAACAACACGGTGTTAGAAGAAAGAATTGCCGCGCCGATTATTATTGCGCAAGATAATATAGGAATAGGCTGACCATTTGAGCCTATAATTAGCATTTTATCTACTAGGCCTGCGCCAGTAGAGACTAACGCCGTTATAATAAAAGTTCTTAGGCCTGCGTCGTGCATTTTGGTGGCACGCTCACAACCGATAATTGCAGACAAAACAAACGCAACGGCAAACTTAAATAAAATAGAACCCGCGTTAAGTTCGTAAGACCATGCACCCAATAATTTTGCAATAGGATCAATTCCGTTCATAATTCTTCTCCTTTATTTAACGTTTTTCACTATACCCTTTTTAACTCTGGCAAACAGAATTTCGGGCGTTTCTTCGGCGGCTTCGGTAAAAGCGATTTCTTCCTTAGAAGGCGCGCTTTCTTCTCTATCGACCTCGCCTTTTATTTTTTGTATTCTCTCGATTAAAAGTTCTAAACTAGATTTGCCTTTTTTGGTTGTTTCGTTAACGGGGACTAATTCTTCTATCTTATCTGTATAAGACCCCGTTTTATAAAGCGCGAGTTTTGCAAGTACGGGCCCCACAAATTCGTAAAGAACACTTGCAGAAATTATTATTGTAGAAAGCGCATCGCCTAGTTCCGGCGCGCCGTATTCGGTAAGCGCTCTTGCGCCTATCGTTGCAAGGCCGATTGCCACGCCGGCTTGCGGAATTAAGCCAAGCCCTAAATAGTTACGTGTTAATTTTGGTTTATTAGTTACCACGCAACCCAATAACGAGCCGAGATACTTTCCACCTAGCCTTACTGCAAAATAAATAATACCCACAACGCCTAACGGAATCGAGCCGAAAGCCCCGCCACTAGTTACCAAAGACGATAAGTTAAGCGACATACCAGAACGCACGAAGAAAAGCAAAAGTATAGGCGGACTAAAATAGTTTACTTGAAGAAATAACTTTTCATCCTTAGTAATATTAACGTAAACCATGCCTATAACCATACAGCCAAGAAGTGGCGAAACACCCATCGACGTGCAAATTCCGCAAAACAAGAAAAGCATACATATAACGATTATAAGTCTATTGTCGTTCGTGCGCCTTTCGGGAAGTAAAAATTTAAGTATAAATGCAAAAACCACTCCTAGCGCGATTGCGATAAGGTTGTTTAACACGGGTTTTATAATAGTGGCAAAAGACATTGTTGCCACCCCGCCGACAGAAGAAACCACAGCAACGGAAATTGCAACGCTATACGCGATTAAACTAATAACGTCGTCTAGCGCGATAACCTGTAAAAGCGTGTCTACAAATTCGCCCTTAGAACGCGTTTGCCTAATAGTCATAGCAATCGACGCTGGCGCAGTTGCGGACGCTAGCGCCGAAAGCACTAGTGAAAGCCCAAACGATAAACCCACTAAAAAATAACACACAACGAAAACCAAAAGGCTCGCAAAAAGCGCATCGAATAAAGTTATAACGATAGTTTTAGCGCCGTTAGTTTTAAGCGAAGAAAACTTAAAATATTCGCCAACGCTAAACGCAATAAAAGCAAGCGCAATGTCAGAAATAAACGAAGAACCTACTATTACGCCGTTTGGTATAAGATTTAGGCAGTACGGCCCTATAACTATACCCGCAACGAGATAAGCCGTAACGTTGGGAAGTTTTAATTTTTTAGTAATACGCGTAAAGATAAAGCCCGCAAAAATCATTATAGCAATAGATATAACTATTTGCGAAACGCTATCCATACGAGAAATAAAGTCTAGCATATACCCCCCTTTTTTTAATATGTTTTTAAAACTATATAGTTTATTTTAATAATTTAAAATTAAAAATATCACGAATTATAGCACAATCTTCGTGATATTTCAATAGTTTTAAGAAAATATATAGAGTTTTTTTAAATATTTTGACAATCTTTGGTTACGTTTTGGCAATTTGTGGCTATGCTTTTATCTTTTAATACTCAGCACTAACGATAACGCCACCGCCAAGACACGCATTGCCTTTATACAAAACGGCGTATTGCCCCTCGGTTACGGCGCGTTGTTTTTCGTAAAAGTCGATATGAATTTCGGTGTTTGATTTAACCGTTACTCTAACTTTTTGTTCGCCTTGACGATATCTAAATTTAGCGTAACAATCAAAAGTCGTTTCTAACGGCTGAAAAGGTATCCAGTTAAATTCTTTAACTTCGCACGATTTTGAAAATAGTGGCGTTTCATCTCCGTGAGAAACGTATAAAATATTATTTTCTAAGTCTTTTTTTACCACGAACCATCTACCAGCGTCGTGCTCGCCTTTTATTCCGCCAAGGTTAAGTCCACGGCGTTGACCGAGCGTGTAATACATAAGCCCTAAATGTTCGCCGACCACCTTACCTGAAAGATCGCGAATTTCGCCTTTTTGTGCAGGCAAATAGGTTCTTAAAAAGTTTCTAAAATTTCTTTCGCCGATAAAGCAGATACCCGTAGAATCTTTCTTTTTAGCAGTTATTAGTTTGTATTTTTCGGCAATAGCCCTAACCTCGCTCTTGTCCATTTTGCCGAGCGGAAACAAAACGTTTTCTAGTTGTTTTTGGTTTAGTTGGTTAAGGAAATAAGTTTGATCTTTATTTTGGTCTTTGGCTTTTAATAATCTATGAACGCCATTATCGTGCGAAATATCGCAATAATGCCCCGTTGCAATAAAGTCTGCGCCAAGTTTGATTGCGCTTTCCTTAAAATCCTTAAACTTAATTTCTCTGTTACACAACACGTCTGGATTAGGGGTTCTGCCCGCCTTGTACTCTGCCAAAAAATAAGAGAAAACCCTATCTAAATATTGCTTAGAAAAGTTTACGGAATAATAAGGAATATCCAAAACGCTCGCTACGCGCCTAACGTCACTAAAATCGTCTTCGCTCGTGCAATGCCCACATTCGTCTTTTTCTTCCCAGTTGTTCATAAAAAGACCTATTACGTTGTATCCTTGTTCTTTTAAGAGAAGTGCGGCAACTGAACTATCGACCCCACCACTCATTCCAACTACTACGGTTTTCTTCATAAAGTCGTTCCTTGATTTTGATATATGATAACACAAAAACGCGTTTTAGGCAATAAAAATACGCATTTTTAAGCAAAACACGTTAATTTACTTGATTATTTAGGGTTTTTAACATATACTATTTTATAGTGCTTTTAATAAAGCGCTAATCTATACTTTTTTTTGGAGGAAATTATGCCCGACGGTTCGGTCCCGTTACTGATAGCGCTTATAATCCTACTCATTTTTTCTGGGTTTGCTTCGGCAACGGAAACTGCGTTCTCATGCGCGAACAAAATTAAACTTCGTTCACTATCAACTAGTGGCAACAAGCGTGCCACAAAAGTTTTAGAACTTACCGAAAACAAGTTCGATAAACTAATAAGCACCGTGCTTATTGAAAACAACATAGTAAACATCACTATGGCAACCATTGCAACCACGTTTTTCGCTATGCTAATTAAAGGCGACGTGGGGCTTGTAAACACCGTTTCTACCATAGTAACGACCGTGGCGGTTTTAATTTTCGGCGAAATTACGCCAAAACTTATTGCGAAAATTTATCCCGAAAAATTTGCAATGATTTTTTATCCAATTATTACTTTCTTTTACTACGTCCTATTCCCCGTTTCAATTATTTTTAGCGGGTGGAGATGGCTTATCGTTAAAATTTTTAGACTTACCCCTAACGATACCGTTACCGAAGACGAAATTTTAACAATTGTTCAAGAAGCCGAAGAAGACGGCACTATTAAAACCGAAGAAACCAACCTTATACGTTCCGTTATAGAATTCGACGACCTAGAAGTTGGCGACGTTTTGGTTCCTAGGGTTAATATTGTTGCAGTTTCAGTTGATTCTACGATGGAAGAAATCCGCGCCGTGTTCGAAAAAGAAGGCTATTCTAGAATTTTAGTGTATAAAGATACCATCGATACCATTATCGGCACCATCCACGAAAAAGACTTTTACGCTAGTTATCTCTCTGGCAAAAAAAGTATAGACGGAATTATGCAAAACGCGTTCTACACAACGGAACACGCTAAAATTTCTAAACTACTAAAAACCTTGCAAAAAAAGAAAGTGCATATTGCAGTTGTTACCGACGAATATGGTGGAACGCTCGGTATGATTACCCTAGAAGATATTTTAGAAGAACTCGTTGGCGAAATTTGGGATGAACACGACCAAGAAGAAACCTTTATTAAAGAAGTTTCTGAAAACACCTATTTAGTTGACGGAAACGGAAGTCTTAAAGATATGTTCGAATTCTTTGCTATGGAAAACGAAGACGAAGGGTTCGACGCGAACACCGTTAGTGGTTTTATAATCGAATATCTTGGCGAAATACCAACGTCTAATAGAAAACTAGATTATAAAAATCTTAGCATCGAAGTGCTTAAATCTACCGTTAAAAGAGTGCTTCAAGTAAAGATTATCGTAAACCCTAAACAACAAGAAGAATAAACTTAATATCGCCACCGCTTTTTTGCGGTGGCTAATTTTTACACCCGTAGTTTAATTGGATAGAACGTCGCCCTCCGACGGCGATGATATGAGTTCGACTCTCGTCGGGTGTACCAAAAAACGCAAGATTTTGCACTAAAAAAAGACAACCTTTTGGCTGTCTTTTTTGTTTTAGTTAAATAATTTTTTGTATTCTTCCATTTCTTCTTTTGTGGGAACGCCGTATTTTACAGGCTCTCTATTTAGCGCCTTCCATTTATGTTCTCCCAAAGCGTGATATGGCAAAAGTTCTACTTTTTTTAGCCCTAAATCATCTAAAATTTTGGCAATTTTAGTCAGTTCTTCTAGCTTAGCGTTAAAGCCAGAAATCACTGGAATACGGACTATAATTTCGCCCTTAAACTCTTTTTTAAGCCGTTTAAGATTGTCTAGAACAAGCGCGTTAGAAACGCCTGTTCCAGCCTTGTGCAAGTCTTCTAAGGCGCACTTAACGTCATATAAAAACAAGTCGGTATAAGGGATAATTCGCTCAAAAAATTCAAACGGAACGTTGCCTGCGGTATCAACGGCTGTGCCAACGCCGTTATCTTTGCACGCTTTTAGTATTTCTTCTAAAAAGTCTATTTGTAGCATGCACTCGCCACCAGAAAAGGTTGCCCCGCCCCTATTTCCGTAGTAGTCTTTATCTTTTAGGATAATTTCTAAAACTTCGCTAACGGTGTACTCTTTGCCACACTCTTCTTGCCTGTCTTCGTAGATTAGCACTTGCTTGAATTTTTCTTGGCTTTCTGGGTTATGGCACCATTTGCACCTAAGATTGCACCCCTTAAAAAACACGGTGGTTCTTATTCCTGGCCCGTCAACGAAAGAGCCACGCTGTATATCAAAAATAATTGCTTTGTTCATATATTTAATTTGCGCGCGGGGTTACTACCTTGCCGTTCACGCTAAGCGTGCCAGTTAAAATATCGGTGCTGTCGCCAAATCTGCCGTAATATAATCTTTCGGTGTTTTCTTGCCCGCCAGAAACAACCACGTTATCACTAACGGTTAGGTCAACCACTAAAACTTGCGCTCTGCCGATAGTTCCTATAATTGCGCCGGCTTTTATGGTTGAACTGCCAAGACAGGTGATTTCAGAGTTAGTAATTTTACCACTAAAAATTTCCACTTCTACGTTTTCGCAACCGCCGGCGTGCCCCATAAAGCCACCTGCCGAACCAACAGATTGCACTATGCTATCTACTAAATTGCAATCTAAAATTTCGATAAGAATTTTAGAAGATGCCATACCGGTTATTTCTTTTCTTGCATAGCCTATAAATCCGCCTGCCCAATGCCCGCCTTTAATAAGGCTGTTCGTTACGGTGCAGTTTGATATATAGATATTGCCTTTTATACCGCGTGGAAGACCTATAAACGCACCCACGCCACGTTGACTTGCGTCTGTGTTAACGTCGTTTACGTCGCCGTAAATTTTAGCGTTATCTAGGGTTAAATTCTTAATAGAGATGCCGATTTCACCCGAAACTTCGCCAAAAATACCTGCGTTGCCGTCGCTTGTGGTGCTAGTAGTTAGGTTTTTTATAACGTTGTTGCGCCCGTCGATTTCTAGCGTGCATCTTGCGTATCTACTGCTGTTAGTAATTCTTAAATCAATCGGCGTGTACGTTTTGCCGAGCATATCAATATCTTTAACAATACTAATTTCGGTAGCGCCGATATACGTTTCATTGTCTAAATCGGTTGCAAGTAGCATAAATTCGTCTGCCGTAGAAATTTCTATCCTTTCCCTTTCGATAACGTGCGTTTGGTCTTTCGTGCAAACTAGCGTTTTAGGATAGTGCTTTAAGGTATCGAACCACTCTGTAACGCTAAAAACACAGTTGTCGCCACAACCATCTTCTTCGGGTGGTGTTTCGGGGTCAGTGCCCGGAGTTGTGCCTGGAGTGGTGCCCGGTGTTACTACTGGCGGATTAGGCGGTGGGGTTTCGCCACACGCTATAAGCATAGGTATTGCAAGCGATAACGCTAAAATTATCGCAAAGATTTTTAGTAGTTTCTTCATAAAAGTTGCCCCTTTTTTGATACGAGTATATTTTACCACACGCGCTTATAACTTTCAATACCAAATCAAGTTTTTTATAAACTTATAGCCACGAAAAATCGTGGCTATTTTTTGCATATGTATAAGTGTGCGTTAATAAAAGTATAAACGTAATTTTTTTTGTGCTATCTTTCTTCCCTAAAATAGTTAAGCCCAAGTGATGCCGGCGGTTGATTTTCTTTACTATCTAAAATACTAGTAATAATTAGAACCACAACCGTAACAACGTAAGGTAAAAGTTTTAAGATTTTCATTTGAGAGAAAGAAATGCCCGTGATAATGCTTGGCGCGATATATAATGCACCGAACAAGAAAGAGCCCAAAATACTTAACGTTGGTTTCCATAACGTGAATATAACAAGCGCTATTGATAACCAACCAAAACTTTCTATCGTGCTAGCATTTTCCCAACTGCCACCGATATAGTCCATAATATAGAACATACCGCCAAGCGCTGCTATTGCCGAACCGATAAGAATTGCTAAATATTTATATTTAGTAACGTTTATTCCAGCAGCATCTGCCGTTGCAGGGTTTTCGCCTACGGCACGAAGATTTAATCCGACCCTAGTTTTATTTAGAATTATAGAAGCAACAACTGCAATAATTATCGCAAAATATACTAAAAAGCCGTGATTTAAGAAGATTTCTCCAAACCAACCCAAATTTGCATCGCCAATAATAGAAGAAGACATTATTTTACTAGCAATAGCAAAACGCGATCTATCAACGAACGTGTCCATAAAGAATTGCGTAAATCCACCGCCAAAAATAGTTAACGCTAAGCCCGTAACGTTTTGGTTAGAACGAAGCGAAACGGTTAAAAACGCGTAAATAAGTCCGCCGAAAGCACCAAATAGCGCAGAAAAGAATATTGCCGAAAGCATCAGTAAAATCCAAACGGCGCTATCTGCCGTAGCAAGAGAATTCATATAAAGGGCAACGCCAAAGCAACCGCCTGCCGTACCCATACACATAATACCAGGGATACCAAGGTTAAGGTGTCCTGATTTTTCAGTTATAATTTCACCCACGCAACCAAGAAGAAAAACTACACCAAGGCTAATCGCACCTACTAATAATACTATCATAATCAGTTTTCCTCCTTGTTCGCTTTAGACTTCTTTTTGTTTCTTTTCTTGAAATTGAGTTTGTACGTAATAAAGAATTCGCAACCTATGATAAAGAAATATATAATACCAATAACGATATCGGCAACAGCGTCGTTCCTTATGTTGAAGTCTGTTTGAACTTGCCCCATGCCTCTCGTTAAGAAAGAAATTAAGAGTGATGAAAGTATCATGATAAGCGGATTAAATTTAGCAAGCCAAGCAACCATAATTGCCGTAAAGCCTAAGTTGTTAGCAGTGTTTTCGTTTATAGAATGGTCTATAGAACCTGCTAGCAATAAACCGATAATACCGCAAATAGCGCCCGAAATTGCCAACGTTCTAATGGTTACCATTTTAACGTTAACACCGATATATTTAGCGGTGTTTTCACTTTCGCCAACAACCGAAACTTCGTAACCTTGTTTACTGTGTTTCATATAGAAAAACATAAACACGGTTATTATGGAAACCACTATTATGCTTAATAGGTGGGTGTTAAAAATTTCTGGCAAATGCCCCGTGTATATTTGACCTAAAACACCCGAACCGTTAGTTGACCAACGGCTAATAAAATAAGACACTAAACCAACTGCTATATAGTTCATCATAAGAGTGAATAAACTTTCGTTGGTTTTAAAAAACGCCTTAAATATTGCTGGAATAACCGCCCAAATCGCGCCTATTAGAACTGAACAAACAACCATTAGTATATTAGCCAGTAAAGTATTATTAGCACCTAAACTGCTTCTCATTATAGCAACAGTCACCAATGCACCCATTAAAATTTGTCCGTTTCCGCCAAGGTTCCAGAACTTCATCTTAAACGCAGGCACCAATGCAAGACCAACGCCTAATAAAATAGCAGTGTCTCTAATTAGAAGCCAAATGTTTCTCGAAGAACCCAAAGCCCCCCTAAATATAGAAAGGATTGCCTTAAAAGGGTTTTCCTTGAAAATTATACCACAAAGAACTGATGCAAATAATATACCCGAAATTATAGCAATAGCACGAATTAGTATCGCTTTTTTAAGAGACAATTGACCACGTTTTGAAATATGAAATAAAGGCTCATTAACTTTTTTATCCATTGTTATCATCTCCTTTATTTTCATTATTTTCCTTAAGTTTAGACCATTCTTCTTCGGTAAGCCTACTATCTTTTGCCTTGCCGTATTCTTTTTTCTTGCTTTCAGCAAGGTCAAGTGAACCCGTCATCATAAGGCCAAGTTCTTCCTTGGTGGTTTTACTTGCATGCACGACACCCATAACTTTGCCGTGGCATAAAACCATAATTTTATCGCAAAGCGCTAGCATAACGTCTAGGTCTTCGCCGATGAATAAAATGCCCGTGCCCTTTTTCTTTTGTTCATTTAGTATATCGTAAATTTGATAAGACGAATTTATGTCTAATCCGCGAACAGGATAAGCAGTTACTATAACGTTAGGGCCTGCTTCGATTTCACGACCAACTAAAACCTTTTGAACGTTACCACCAGAAAGCCTTCTAACTGGAGTTTCAGTTGACGGAGTTACGATGTTTAATTTTTCAATCAATTCCTTGGCCTTTTTTCTTGCCGTTTTTCTATCGACAAATAAACCTTTATTTTCGTTATAGGTTTTAAGCATCATATTGTCGGTAATGCTCATTGAAGGTACAAGCCCCATACCAAGTCTATCTTCTGGTATAAAACTCATCGAAATGCCTTTCTTAATTATTTCTTTTGCAGGAAGGCCAACAATACTTTCACCTTCGTGCGCGATTTTACCGCTTTTAATATTCCTAATGCCGGCTATTGCCTCGCAAAGTTCTTTTTGCCCACAACCTGCGATACCTGCAACGCCAAGTATTTCGCCACCACGAATATAGAAAGTTGCGTCGTCTATTGCGATTGCCCCATCGTCAGATTGTACAGTTAGGTTACGAATTTCTAAGAGTGGTAAATCGAAACTTGTTTTAACCCTATCAATTTTAAGGTCGATTTTTTTGCCAACCATCATTTCGGTAAGTTGTTTTTCGTTAGTTTCTTTGGTGTTTACCGTATCTATATACTCGCCCTTTCTTAAAATTGCAACTTTATCCGAAATCTCCATAACTTCGTTAAGTTTGTGGGTGATTATAATAATAGACTTGCCATCGGCTTTCATTTTTCTAATAACGTTAAACAACTTTTGTGTTTCTTGTGGGGTTAAAACTGCAGTAGGCTCATCTAATATCAAAATGTCTGCACCACGGTATAAAACTTTAACTATTTCGATAGTTTGTTTTTCAGATACCGACATATTGTATATTTTTTTATCTAAATCTATTTCAAAACCGTAGCGAGAGCAAATTTCTTCAACGTCTGTACGGATTTTTTTCATATCAAATTTTTTCGATTTGCTCGAAATAAGAGCGATATTTTGTAATGCTGTAAAAATATCGATAAGTTTAAAGTGCTGATGCACCATTCCAATTTTGTTTTCAAAAGCATCTATTGGAGACTGTATTAAAACTCTTTTTCCCCCAATATAAATGTTTCCACTATCTGGAAAGTAGATGCCTGAAATCATATTCATAAGAGTTGTCTTCCCCGAGCCGTTTTCGCCGAGAAGTGATAAAATTTCTCCCTTATAAACATCAAAAGATACGTCTTTGTTAGCAATAACGCTACCAAAAGTTTTCGTTATATTTTCAAATTTTATGGCAATAGATGGTGCCGTAACAATATTTGTCATAATAATTCCTAAAAAATGTTCTATAAAAAATAAATATATCCAAGGGGCAAATTGCCCCTTGGGTATAAGTTTTTGTAATTAAAATTATTACATTTTTACGTTTAAGTAAGTAATACCATCAATTCTAATATCGAAGTATGGAGCAGAACGGAATTCTGATTCAGCAAAATAAGAAATACCATTTACGGTTTTAATAACTTCGGTATCACCAGCATAGAAAGCATCGGTATCAACGTCTGCCATATAGCCAGTTAAATGACCTTCACCATCGATAGTAGCTTTGGTGTTTTCACCGAAATCACCTTCAGCACCTGATGGAGGAGTGATAGTAACGGTAAACTTAGAAGTATCAAATACTTTTAGAGTGCCTGCTTTAAGTTGAGCGATAGCATCGTTAATAGCATCTTCAGTGCCATCAGCAGCAACATTACCAAGAGCAGTTAATGCAACTGAACCATTACCCCATTCAGAGCCTAAACCTTGCGACCAGTCTAGTGGAACGATTTTGTTATTTTTAACGCTATCGATAATTAGTTCGTAGTATGGTTGCCAGTTAATTCTTGAAGATACGATGAAGGTGTTAGGGCAAGCACTAGCAGTAGAACCATTGTAAGAAACGTTAGGAATACCAGCAGCTTCGCAAGCGGTTGGAGCACCCATAGAGTCAGCGTGTTGAGAAATTAAAGCGCAACCTCTTGAAATTAAGAGTTCAGCAGCAGTTTTTTCAGCAGCTTCATCATACCAAGAACCGGTAAATTGAACGTCCATAACAACGTTTGGAACTACGCTTCTAACTCCTAGGAACCAAGAAGTGAAACCAGAAATAACTTCCGCATAAGTCCAAGCACCAACGTAACCAACTTTAACGTTGCCGTTAGCATCAAAATTTTCTGCTTTAAGAGCATTAGCTTCGATTAATGCTTTCAATTTCATACCACCAGCGATACCTGCTAAATATCTACCTTCGTAAATAGATGCGAAAGCGTTGTGATAGTTGGTAAGATTTTCGGTGTGCGCTTTTGTACCAGTAGCGTGGAAGAATTGAACGCCTCTAAATTCGTTTGCAGCCTTAATCATGTGATCTTCGTGACCAAAAGAGTCAGCAAAAATTAAATCACAGCCTTGGTCTACAAGGTCAGCAGCAGCATCATAGCATGCAGTTGATTCAGCGATATCTACTTTAATAATAGATTTTACGCCTTTTGCTTCACAAGCAGCATTGAAAGCGTCGATGAAGTTTTTGTCGTAAGTAGAACTTTCACCGTGTAAGCAAATAAGACCTACTTTGAATTCGCCATCGTCGCCACAAGCCGTTAGGCCGAAGCAACAACCTACTGCCATGATAACAGCAAGCATGAGAGTTAAAAGTTTCTTCATATTAAATTACCTCCTACCCTTTCGGGTTTTTTACCTAAGTTATTTTCTGAAAACGATGCCGTTTTCATCCATTTTGTCAACGATTGCTAAAGAAAAAACGTCTATCCCCTTTTCTCTTAAAGCATCGCCACCGCCTTGAAAGCCCTTTTCAATAGCACAAGAAATACCAACTAGGGTTGCGCTTGCGCCGTTAATAATATCCATAAGCGCAAGAGCGGCTTGCCCGTTTGCCATAAAATCATCTATAACTAAAATTTTATCGGTTGCGCTTAAATACGTTTTGGGAACTACCAAAATATTGCTTTTATTGTGAGTATAAGAAAAACAAGTTGCCTGATAAACGTCTCCGTTAACGTTTGAAGCCCCTTGTTTTTTTGCATACACTACGTTTACGTTAAATTTATTTGCAACGGCATAGGCTAGCGCAATGCCAGACGCTTCTACCGTTAAAATTTTCGTAACGCCTTTGTTATTAAAATGTTTATAAACTTCTTCCGCCATAGCGTTAGTAAGTTCCACGTCGATTTGTTGGTTTAAAAAAGAGCCAACTTTAAGCACGTTGCCTTTAAGAACTTTGCCGTCTTTAATTATCTTGCGTTCTAAAAGTTCCATAACCACTAATCCTTTGTAGAGATACACTTTTATTATAATATTTTTTGAGTGTAATGTCAATGGTTTTTTCTATCTTTGAAATTATTTATATATAAATATATAAAAAAGGCGATTTCGTTAAAAACCGCCTAAACATTTATCTAGTGCTTTTTCTTATATTGCGTTTAAGAGTAGTTGCGTCTACGCCAGTAAAAGTGTAGTTTTCGATATAGTCTACCACTTCTTCTACCGTGTCTAGAAATTTATATAGTTTATAGCACTCGTCGTTAATAAACTTTTCTTTAATAGAAAATTCTAGCATTTTTTTAAGTTCTTCGTAGTAAAGGTCGTCGTTAAATATCGCAATCGCCTTTTCGTGCCTAGCTAGTTGTTTTAAGGTTAAAACCTGAAAAAACTCTTCCATCGTGCCGATTCCACCCGGGGTGATTATGAACGCGTCGCACTCGTCTTCCATAATGGTTTTGCGCTCTGCCATAGTTTCGGTATACGTTATTTTATCGGCTTCGTAAAAAATAGACTCGTACCCGCCCTCTTCAAAAAATTTAGGGATAACGCCGTGCACGAACCCGCCACCAGCCTTAAATCCTTTTGCTACTGCGCCCATAAGCCCCTCTGACCCTGCGCCGTAAACCAAGGAATGCCCGCGCTCTGCCAGCGTTTTGCCAAGCAAGAATCCGCTTTCGGTATATTTTTCGTCTATTCTGTCGCTTGCTGCACCGTAAACACAAATTTTCATATAAGTCTCCTTCTTATTCGATATTATATTTTAAATGATTTTTATTTAGTTGTCAATATTTTAGTTTTTTCTTTGCATTTATTTTTATTATTTAGTATAATTATTTTGATTTAGGTATTTTTATGACGCTTTCAGTAATAATTTCCGCCACCACCGTGCTATTTATGGTTTTATCTATAATATTAAAGCCGTACGTGGTGATTAAAAAATTTAAGATAGGATTATATTCTATAATCGCATTTTTGGGCGCGCTCGTTTGCCTGCTTTCAGGTGCGCTACCTTTTAAGGTTGCAATATCCGGCATAACCCAAAACACGCCCGTTAACCCGTTAAAAATTTTAACGCTTTTTATCTCGCTTTCGTTAATTTCTATTTATCTAGGCGATTCGGGGTTTTTTACTATGGTGGCGCAAAAATTATTCGAAAGAAATAAAGGCGGTGCGTTTAAGTTGTTTTTAACGCTTTATATAGCAGTTTCAATTTTAACGCTTTTTACTTCTAACGATATAATTATTCTCACTTTTACACCACTAATATGCATTTTTTGTAAAAACGCTAAAATTTCGCCCGTGCCGTTTTTGTTCGGCGAATTTATTGCGGCAAACACTTTAAGTATGGGGCTTATTATCGGCAATCCAACTAATCTCTACCTTGCAGGCTCTAATTACGTTTCTTTTATAGAATATTTTAAGGTTATGATTTTGCCAACGCTGATTTCGGGCGTTTTAACGTTTTTTGCGTTAGTGCTAATTTTCAGAAAACAATTATTCGGCACGAAAATCGCACTCTCTACCGAACACAAAATAGTGCCCGTTAGAAAGGCGGAAATGTTCGTTTCTATCGTTCACTTATTATTGACCATAATACTTCTTGCTTTATCCGACGTTATAGGCGTAGAAAGTTATTTGATTTGTCTAATCACGTTTTTGTGCCTTTCGGTCGTTCTTTTAATGATTGAACTTATCAAGCACAGGTCTGTTCTCGGCGTTTTGCACTCTCTTAAAAAAGCGCCTTACGAACTTATACCTTTCGTGCTTTCTATGTTCGTTTTAGTTTTAACGCTAGACCACGCTGGACTTACACGCGCGATTAGCGAAAAACTCATCACGGGCAAAAAATTAGACGCGCTTTCTTTCAGCGTTTTATCTGCGCTTTCTTCTAACCTTCTAAACAACATCCCAATGAGCGTGTTGTTTGAAAAAATAATCGGCGGAAATAGCGTATACGCGCTATACGGCAGTATAATAGGCTCTAATATAGGCGCGTTTATCTCGCCCGTGGGCGCTCTTGCTGGTATTATGTGGACTAAGGTTTTATCTTCTTACGAGGTTAAAATTTCGTTTAAGAAGTTTATGATTTTAGGCGCGTTCCCCGCTGTCGTTGCGCTTTGTTCTTCTATAATTCCACTATTATTTTTATAAAGGAAAAAATGGCTAGTTTACTATTATTTTTAATCTGCATAATTTATATCGGACTAGGCGTGCCGGATTCTTCGATAGGCTCGTCTTGGCCGGCTATTTATTTAGACCTTAATTTGCCTATAAGTTATCAAAGTTTTATAACTATCATTATTTCGGTATTCACAACCGTGTCGTGCTTTTTTTCGGCAAGAATAATTAACAAATTCGGAACGGGCATAGTTACCGCAGTTAGCACGCTGTTATCTGCAACCGCGCTAATATTGTTTTCGTTTTCTAACTCTATGGTGCTATTGTGCCTTGCGGGTATTCCGCTAGGGTTCGGTGCAGGTGGAATAGACGCGGCTCTTAATAACTACGTTGCTTTAAGGTATAAGCCTTGGCAAATGAACATTTTGCATTGTTTTTACGGCATAGGCGTAACGGCGTCGCCGATAATCGTGTCTATCGCGCTGTCGACTGGCGGGTGGCGGAACGCTTTTTTCGTTTTGTTTTTAATACTTTTCGCGCTTTCTTTGCTTGCGTTTTTTATGCTTCCGTTATGGAAAAAAATTCAAGAAACCGAAAAAGATGAAATGGTAGAACCGATAACGCTTTCTTTTAAGGAAATGGCAAAACTTTCTTCGGTTAGATATGCGTTTATCGCCTTTTTTGCCACTTGTGGTTTAGAGTTTACTTGTGGAACTTGGGGAGCAACGTATTTAGTAAACACGGCGCTATTCTCGCCTGAAAAATCTGCGCTTATAGTTTCTTTATACTACGTTGGTATGACGGTTAGCAGGGGGCTATCTGGCGTTTTAAGCACTAAACTTAAAACCGAAAAAATAATTTTTATCGGCTATGCTTTGGTTGTTGTTGGCATAGCGATAATGTTTTTACCATTACCACACGTTGCCAAGGGCGTTGCGCTTTTATTAGTTGGGCTAGGAAACGGACAAACCTTTCCTAACTTAACGCTTTTAACGCCAAGCGCGTTTGGAAAAGCCTATTCGCAATCGGTGGTTAGCGCAGAAATGTTTTTTGCAAACCTAGGAATTTTAGTTATGCCAACGGTGTTCGGCGTTTTGGCGGGCAAATTGTCTACCGATATATTGCCAGTTTATACGGGCGTTCTTTGCGTGGTTATGATTGTTTTTACCGTTTTGTTCCTTAAAAAATCTAAAACGCAAAAGTTTTAATTGCTATTGAAAAATATTTTAGTTTGTGGTATAATATACATATGAAAAAAGTTGCTAATTTTTATAAAGTAAGCGAAAAAGAATTTATCGGCGCGTGTGATAAAGCGTGCTACGGCGATATAATATTGCCCAAAAGGGCCACTCTGGGTAGCGCAGGCTACGATTTTTTTGCACCCTTTGATTTTTCGCTTAATCCTAACGAAACCATTAAAGTTCCAACGGGAATAAGATGTAAAATAGACGAAGGTTGGGTTCTTCAAATCTATCCGCGTTCTAGCCTTGGGTTTAAGTATAGGCTAAGGCTCGATAACACCGTTGGAATTATCGATAGCGATTACTATAACGCCGATAACGAAGGGCATATTTTCGTTAAGATTACCAATCTTGGCGACAAACCTTTATCCGTGGAAAAGGGCAAGGCGTTTTGTCAAGGCATTTTCACCCCCTACGGCATAACTTACGACGACGACGTTACCACTTCTAGAACGGGTGGTATTGGTAGCACGGATAAAAAATAATATTTAAGGAGACTTGTTATGAGAACTATTAAAATCGAAAAACTATCTAAAAGCGCATTTGCGCCATACGGCGAATATTATACAATGACCAAACCAACTGGGCATTCCCTAGACGGGGCTATACACTCTTTTTATCCGGATAGAGTTGTGGCTTACTTTGATAAACCAACTGCGTTTTCTCCGCTAGTGGTTAAAAAACCTAGCGAAATGAAGATTACCCAAGTAGAATACCACACCACCACTAACGAAGTTATTATTCCACTAGACGACGATATGATATTGCACGTGGCAGAACCTTCTGGTGGCAAGCCTATCACCGATAAAACCAAGGCGTTTTTAGTGCCTAAAAACACCGTCGTTAAACTTAAAGCGTGCATATGGCACTTAGCACCACTTCCCGCTAAAAAAGATAGTTTAACTGCCCTTATAGTGCTACCAGAATGCACTTATATTAACGACTGCGTAGTTGTAGACCTTAAAGAAGACGAACAATTCACACTCGTTAGATAACGACGAAACTAATCAAAAAACCATTTTCTTAAAATAAAAAGTCCAAGACTAATCTTGGACTTTTTTCTTTTGTTTTATTGTTTTTATTTATTTTATTTCTAGTTTTTGTTTAATTTTTATTTCGTTAAAGGTTATTGCGCCGTCTTTTAAGGCGTAGTCTATTTCTTTTCCGTCTACGTAAACGGCTTTTGCTCTAACGCTAGACGGCAAGTTAAACTTGCTTATTTTTAGTGGCTCTCCGCAAACTTTAAGGGCTAGTTTGCCTTTTTTAATCTCTACCGCGCCGTAGGTTTCACCCACGCTCCACATAAACTTTCCGCCGTTACGATTTATAGGGTTAAAACCTATGCGCCCCTCGCTCATATCAAACGTAAATCCACTGTAAATAGGTAACAATGCAAAACTTGCCATACTTCTTGCGTAGTTACTGCCACACTCTATTTCGTTCCATGGGTTGCGCTTTTTGCCGTCGTATCTATCGCGAACGGCTTTAACCATAGTTTCGCTCTCGTCTTTATACCCGTTGGCTAGCATAAGCCCTGCTAACGCGTATTCAAAACCAGTCATGCACTCTTCGCAATATGAAATAGGGATACTAGGCACTTTTGCGCCACTAGGATAAGAGCAGATAATAGTCCCCGCTTCGTCTTCTATGGCAAAGTTACGCCACATATTAGTTACGTTTCTCATGCTAGGCTTAAAGTTGTTTTTGTATAAACTTTTTAGTGCAGTTTGCTTTTTATCTTTGTCGAACACGCCGTTTAGCCCGATAACGTAAGCGTGCCAATCGGCAAGCATTTGGTCTATTATAGAGCCTTCTGCAATTTGATACTTAATTTCGCCTTTTTCTTCGTTCCAATAACTGAAAAAATTTCTTTCTTCTGAAATAGCGTCGTATTTTTCTACTATACTCTTGTCCTTTACGTCTACCTTATGGTAGAAATATTTGCCGTTAAATAGGTTTTCGTTAGTCCACGCTTTGCCTTTTTCGTAAATTTCTTTATACTCTCTCGCGCGCTTATCGTCGCCAACGAATTCGGCAATTTTTCTTCCGCAGTCTAGTGCTAAAAGATAAAAACCTTGTAGCCAAGAACTTGGCCCGAAAAGTTCTACGTCTAGCGTGTGATGTTGTCTACCTTCCATAACGCCGTCTTTGTTTTCGTCCCACCTGTCTGGGTTATCTTTCGACCAAGCGAATTCTAACATCTTAAAAACGGCTGGGGCATACTCTCTTATCCAGTTATCGTCGCCAGAGATTTTCCACTCGCGATAGCACTTAATAACTTCGCCCATTTGCCCGTCTACGCACGCTCTCCTGTCCCAGTACCCACGCCCAACGGGTAGCATAATTCTAAACTGAGTTTCACCCGTTTCTTTCATTGCGTATTTAACGTTGTTTTCGCGCAAAGACCTTTCTAGTTTAGGGAATAAAAAACATAGCGCGTAAGCGTAGTTCCAAACGTGTTGGCAAGAGCCGTCGCAAGAGCCTGCTTGTTCGTGGCAACCTTCAAAGCCCCAAAGTGAGCCGTCTTCTAATCGCATTACGGTTGGAGATTTTAACACGGATAGGTTTGCAGATACAGCGTCTAATACGAAAGCCGGCAAAGAACTATCAAACATTGTATCGGTAAATTTTTTAGTTTTTTCGTAAAATTCGGTAAAGTTTTTAAGCGAATAACTTGCAACTTCCTTAGCAGAATTAAACTGCGTTGCATAGTAGTTTTTCCAAGTGATATGTTCGCCGTTTTCGTTTTTATATTCGCTCCAATAATTGTATTGATTAGGAACGTACCACGAAAGAACAAACCTAACGCGCGTTTTACCGTTTTTAGGTATGGTTACGTAAGAAACCACCGTGCCGTGTTCGTTGTTGCCGTTGCCGATTACAGAATTTTCTTCCTTGTTTTTATCCGTGCGATAAGAACGCTCTGGCATACGCTCTTTTTCACTAAAATCTTTCCAAAACATAGTGATAGGGTCTTGCCAAGAACCACGATACCAACTTTCTTGCACTACGCTATTCTTTGCGTCAGTTGCTAAAAATAGTTCGGTGTAGTCTATTTGGTCGATTTTTTTATCGCCACTAATTAAGTTTAATCCGCTAACTTCGTTTATAGAAGTTTTTTGATTTATACTTGAACTCGATGGGTTTTGCACGCTAAATGCAAGCGCACATTCTAGTTCGTTTTTAGTTAAGTTTTCTAGTTCCCACTCGAAAAACGCGCAAGGCAAACTAGAATTATAATCGTCGTGCGGGATGAACGGGTTAAACGCCGTAAGACGCGCTTTTACAGGAAAGTTTTCTTCGCTAAAAGTTAAGTTCGCAATAGGAAAAGACCCGTTAAACGAAACGTTTTTAAAGTGTGGAAAACCCGCCATTGTGGGAATTCTTGGGCCGTAGCCAAAACCTGAATAGTATTTTCCCGATATTTCGCCGATAAGATTTTCTATCGAATCGCCTTGCAACACTTTAACTAGCGTTTCGCCCTTATTTTTTACTTTGAGTGCAAAATGAGAATATCCGTTTATGCTTTTTTTGTTGGGTTTATTATAAATTTCCCAGTCTATAAGAGAGCCGTTGCCTGCAAGGCCTATCGACCCCGTACCTATTCCACCAAGTGGAAAAGAAATTTTTTCCGTATTTTTGTAAAACATAATCGCTCCTTTATTTTTCTATGGTGTATTTATAAAGCGAAGATTTTGAAACGCCACGCTCTTTTGCAACGATTTTAATTGCTTCTTTTTTATCAAGACCTTTATCTAAATATAGTTTTATATGTTGTTCTTCTGTTAAACTAGAAAAATCTTCTTTTTGCTTACCCTCTACTAAAATAACGAACTCTCCACGCTCTTCCTTATCGTATCCGTCTTTTAAATTAAAGTGCGTTATCGTTTCGTGTAGTTTAGTAATTTCTCTAACAGCAACGGCTTTTCTGTCGCCAAACGCCGTGCAAATATCAAAAACGTCTTTCTTAACGTCGTGCGGGGCGCTGTAAAAAATAAGCGTTGTGTCTAAATCTTTATACTTACTTAAAAATTCTTGCCTTTCGCCTTTCTTTTGTGGCATAAAACCTAAAAAAGTAAACCTAGATGCATCTAGCCCCGAAAGCGCAAGAGCGGTTATCCCCGCAGATGCACCTGGGATAACGGTGTATTCTAAATCGTTTTCGATTAAAACCTTTACCAAAATATTGCCAGGGTCGGAAATTATAGGCATGCCCGCGTCGGATATGAGCGCAACGCTTTTGCCACTTTTAAGTAGTTCTATTATTTTATCGGCGCACTCTCTTTCGTTAAACTTATGATAAGATATTAGCGGTTTTTTTATTTCGTAGTTAGAAAGCAAAATTTGAGAGTGCCTAGTGTCTTCGCACGCGATAAAGTCAACGCTTTTTAGCGTTTCTAGCGCGCGTAGGGATATATCTTTAAGATTGCCTATCGGCGTTGCAACGATATATAGCATTTTAATTTTCTGCCCCCTTTAAAATTTTTAGCCCGCTTTTTCCACCTTTTGCGCCCTCAATTATAAACAAATACGGCTCTTTATCTTTTGCCGAAACAAACTGCAAGCGTTTAGGCTCTATATTATATTTACGCATTAAACAGATAGCATCTGCTAGCCTATCTATTATATGAACCATACAAAACCTACCGCCAAATTTAAGGCATTTAGAAACTTTTACAATTAGTTCTTCTAGCGTTAAAAAAAGTTCTTCACGCGCGGTTTTAACGCTTAAATTTTCGCCCGTTTTTGTTTCGGTGGGCTTAAAATACGGCGGATTACAAGTGATTAACGAATATTTTTCGTTGTGGCTAGCATCAATATCTTGTATTTTAAGGTTATAAACGCTTGAAATTTCGGTTAGCCCGTTATACTCTATGCTTTTATTTATTAAATTACAAAACGGCTCTTGCATTTCAAAAAAGGCAAGTCTTTTAATAAACGGTTTATTAAGCGCGTAAAAGTTAAGCCCAACTATTCCGCTACCCGCGCAAAAGTCTGCCACTACTTCGTTCTTTTTGCATTTAATAAATTTAGAAAGCAACACCGCGTCTGACGTGAATTTATAAAGTTCGTCGTCTTGAAAAACGCAAATGCCACCGCTAAGCACTTCTTTACTTATCATAATAAAAACTTTAATTAAACTATACGTTCTAAAACTTAATATTTAAAAAAATAAGGCACGAAAAAAAGTCGTGCCTTTCTTTTTTATTAAGCATTACTCTTCAGAGATTGCTTCAACAGGGCAACCTGCAGAGCAAGCGCCACAACTCATGCACGCTTCTGCATCGATAACGTATTGAGTATCTCCTTGACTGATAGCGCCAACAGGGCAGGTATCTGCACATGCACCGCATGATACGCATGCATCACTAATTTTGAAAGCCATTTCCGTTTACCTCCTAATTCGTATGTATAGATTTTAACACACTTTTTTTCTTTTGTAAATACATTAAATAGTTTTTAAAAAATTTTTTTATTCTTCGCCGTCTTCGCCGTCTTCTTCTTTATTAGGCGCGTTCTTTCTAGTAAATTTTAACTCTTTAACGGCAAAGTCTTTATACACCTCAGACCCGTCTGGCTTAGAAATCTTTACCTTAGAAATCATTTTTAGCATATCGTTAGAAATAACCACCCCGTCGCCGTCGACAGTGCCAACGGTTTGACCGATTTTAGGAACTTTTTTGCAAGCCTTTTCGTAGTAGTCGTTTTCGTATTCAAGACAGCACATTAGCCTACCGCATAGCCCGCTTATTTTGCTTGGGTTAAGGTGAAGACCTTGGTTTTTTGCCATTTTAATAGATACCTTTGAAAAATCTGCAAAAGTGCCTGCGCAACAGCAAGTTCTACCACAAGGCGCAATACCGCCTAACATTTTGGTTTCATCTCTAACGCCAACTTGCCTTAGTTCTATCCTTGCCTTTAAGCCCGTTGCCAAAACCTTAACTAATTCTCTAAAATCTACCCTATTATCCGATGAAAAGAAGAAAGTTAGTTTTTTTCCGTCGAAAGAATACTCTGCACCAATAAGTTTCATAACGAGTTTCATTTCGTTGATTTTTTGGTTGGCGAATTCTAACGCCTTAGGAATTTTGCCTTTATTTTCTTCTATTTTCTTTTCGTCTTTTGGGGTTGCCTTTCTTATAACGGGTTTTAGCGCGTGTTCGATTTTTTCATCGTCGATTTCGCGAACGCCGTAAACCACAGTGCCGTATTCAAGACCTTGCGCAGTTTCTACTATAACGCCCGAATCAACTTCGTAGGTAGCGTTTTCGTTCTCTGGTGCAAAGTAGTATATTTTAGAAGTTTTGCTAAACCTTACTCCTACAATTTTTGCCATTTAAATCTTCCCTCCAAGATTTGTAAGTAAAGCCACTCTATAAGCATTTGTTCGTTCACGTTAAAGAATAGCCTTTTTTGAACTTCGGTTATTTTTTCTAGCGCGTTAAGCGCCGAAGCCGTTTTGTATCCGTTTGGATACTTTCCCGTTTTTTCACCTTTTTTTAGCGTTTCACTATACGCCCAAGATAAAACGGGCAAAAAATCTTTAAGCCCCATTTTAAGATTGTTGGTTTTAACCGAATAATCTAACACGTTCGTGCTAGAAGACATGTTTTCAACAACGTCTTTTGCAAGGCTTATAGCGTTGTATACACTTTCGTTTTCTAAAATATCAACTGCGCCACCTAGCGTTTTATCACATAAAGAAATTGCCACTTCTAAATCTTTATCAGCGTAATCTTTCGAGAGCGCAATAAACAATTCTTCGTCTGATAGCCTAGGAAGTTCTAGTTTCTTCACCCTTGATTTTACCGTTTGTAAAAGCGAATAATCACTGGTCGCGCCAAGTAAAATCACCACGTTTTTAGGTGGTTCTTCTAGCGTTTTTAATAGTTTGTTTTGGCTAGGCGCGTTCATCGTTTGCGCGTTTTCTATAACGAAAAGTTTAACCTTGTTTTCGGTAGGTTTATAGTAACTTTCTTCTATAAGCGCGTTAACGTCTTCTACTAAAACGGCATCTTTTTTAGGGTAAACCTTTAAGTCTGGGTAACTTCCTTTATCTACCATTTCGCTAATTCTCGCGTCATCTTCTGCGCCTAATATTAGTTTAGAAAAAACCCTTAAATATTCTTTAATAAACTTTTTATCGGGCACTAGTAAAAGATAGGCGTGTGAAAGTTTACCGTCTAAATAATCGGCTTTTACCGTTTTATAAGCACTGCTGTTTTTTATAACGTCGTAAAAATTTAACATATAACGCCTTTTTCTTTAAGCGCGTTGATAATTTTAGCGTGTGTTTGGTCTTTCGTGCCGGAAGCGTCTATCACGATAAAACGCTCTGGATGTTTTTTTACTTGGTTTTTATAGCCAAGATATACTTTTTCGTGGAATTCTCTGCCCGATAATTCTACTCTATCAGTTTTGTCAACGCCACCCTTTCTTTTAAAGGCTTGTTCTGGGGTTAGGTCTAAAAATATAGTGTAGTCTGGCAAACAATTTTCTATGGCGTAAGCGTTTATTTTAGAAATAAAGTCTTCGCCAAGCCCACGAGCCACCGCTTGATACGCAAAAGAAGAATCTATATATCTATCGCAAAAAACTAATTCGCCCGTGCTAAGTAATGGCAAAATGCGTTCTTTAATTAGTTGAATACGCGCGCTTGCGTAAAGCATTGCTTCGCACTCGTCGGTCATTGCAACGTTCTTGCCGTCTAGAATAACCTTTCTAATTTGCTCTGAAATATCCGTTCCACCCGGCTCACGCGTTAGGGTGTATTTTATTTGTTTTTTTCTTAAATATTCTTCTAAAAGCGCGATTTGTTTAGACTTACCAACACCCTCGCACCCTTCGAAAGTTATAAATTTACCTTTCATATATTTTTCCGTTTTTTACTAAATTCCGTCGTATAAATTACTGAAACTTCTAACCACCATGTTTATAAAACTAATGGTTTCAAACTGTAAATCAGGTTGGTCAGTTAAAAAGTCAAACGCCATCAAAACCACGTGCCGAGAAGTAGAAAACTCGCCTATTCTAAAATAGTTTTTAGTATCCCTTTTAGGCTTTTCCCCTTTAAGCATATCTATTTTTATGCCGTAAATTAGATTTTCTCTGCCGAGCTCTTTTTCTCTTTCTAGATTGCCTTTATAAATTTCCAAAGAGTTTTTGTTTGCAAAATCAACCGCTTGTTGATACTTGGTGTACCTGAAAAATAGTTCTTCGGGCGCAGAAGATAACAGATAGTTAAAGTCAAACGTTTCTTTAACTAGGCGTTTTATCCTTTCTATCTCGCTTTTTATCCCGCGCTCTTTCTCGGCGGTTTTTCTAAACCTATTGTCCCCGGAATTTCTTACTAAAAAGTTTTGTGATATTTTACTTTGGTCGTAATTTTGTTCAAAGTTTTGGTAGTCTAGCGCTATTAACTCTTTTTCGCCGTCAGTAAGACCGCTAAATTCGTTTTTCAAAAAACCTATTAAATAAGTTTTTGCGCTAGACAAAAGTTTTTCAAAGTTTATAACGTTCTCGCCGTCTACCACGTTTCTTGCGCGGGACTCTTTGTCGCTTTTTTCGCCCCTATAATCGTCGGTGAAAATTGCGTCTCCGTCCTTAACTATTAGCCTTGCGTTTAAAACGTTGTATTCTGCACCTAAAATTTCGTAGCCGTGTTCTATAACGTCGTAACTAAAAGGCTTAGAGTCGGCAATTATTTTTTCGAACCCGTCTTCGTTCATATAGGTTACGTTCTCATCATAAAAATACTTAAACTTTTGCCCCGCAGTTAATGTTACCGAAAACATTGAATAAACTATTTCCCAAACGCAAACTACCGCCATAATAACGCAAAGTAGCGTTATCCAATGATACATAAAAAAATCGGCAAGGCGTTTTTTGGTTACTTTGTTATCCATTTTCTATCCGTTTTTGGTTGTTATTAGTTTCGTTATTTTTAGTTGGCTTTTGGTTTCATCGTTGGGAATAGTATAACGTCTCTTATAGACGCGCTGTCCGTAAGAAGCATAACTAATCTGTCAACGCCGAATCCAAGCCCGCCTGTTGGTGGCATACCGTATTCAAGCGCAGTGATAAAGTCTTCGTCTACCTTAGCGTCGTTTCCGCCTTTCTTTCTCTTTGCTTCCACTTGCTTAGTAAATCTTTCTTTTTGGTCAATCGGGTCGTTTAGTTCAGAGAACGCGTTACCCATTTCCCTAGCGTAGATAAAGTATTCAAACCTTTCGGTAAACGCTGGGTTAGAAGGCTTCCTTTTTGCTAGTGGCGAATTTTCTACCGGATAATCGTAGATTATGGTTGGTTGAATAAGTTTATCTTCTACAAACGCGTCGAAGAACGCAATAAGAACGTGCCCCTTAGTTGCCTCGTCGCCTTCTTCTACCACAACGTTTTTAGCCTTAGCAACCGCTCTTGCATCTTCGTCGGTATTCCAGTCGTTATAGTCAACGCCAGCGTATTTTTTAACGGCTTCTACCATAGTAAGTCTTTCCCAAGGTGCGCCCATATCGATTTCAACGCCTTGGTAAGTTATTTTAGTAGTGCCACAAACTTTCATCGTAATATCTTTATACATATTTTCAATTAAGTTCATCATGTCAAAATAATCGCTATACGCTTGGTACATTTCTACCGTAGTGAACTCTGGGTTATGCGATCTATCCATACCTTCGTTACGGAATATTCTGCCAACTTCGTATACCTTATCAAAACCACCAACTATTAACCTTTTTAGGTAAAGTTCGGTTTCTATTCTTAAATACATATCAATTCCAAGCGTGTTGTGCCAAGTTTTGAAAGGTCTTGCGGCAGCGCCTATTTCTAGCGGTTGAAGAACTGGGGTATCAACTTCTAGATAGCCAACGCCGTCAAGATAGTTTCTTATTGCGGTAAGAATTTTAGAACGCGCAACGAACGTGCGTTTTACTTCTGGGTTTGCGATTAGGTCTACTTCTCTTTGGCGGTATCTAGTGTCTTCGTCTTTTAAGCCGTGGAATTTTTCAGGAAGTGGCAAAAGCGATTTGCATAATAGTTCTATCTTTTGCGCGTGCACCGAAACTTCGCCCGTTCTGGTTTTGAACACGAAACCCGTAATACCCACGATATCACCTATATCGTAGTCCTTAAAAGCCAAATAATCATCACCCAAATCGTTGATTGATAAATACGATTGAATAGTGCCTTCGCCGTCTAAAATTTGCGCGAAAGACGCTTTGCCCATAATACGTTTAGCAACGAGCCTTCCTGCAATACCAACTACTTTGTTTTCGTATTCTTCGTAGTTGTCTTTTATGTTTTTAGACATAGCCGTTCTATCGTATTTAACTTTTTCAAACGGGTTTTTACCGCTTTCGATTAAATTTTTTAGTTTTTCACGGCGTATTCTTAGTATTTCGTTTAAATCTAATTCTTCGTTTACTTGATTGTTATTGACGTTGTTTTCTTGCATATTCTTTATCCTATTTCTACTACTTTAATGGTTATAATTCCGCTTGGAACTTTTACGTTTATCACGTCGCCTACTTTTCTGCCGAGTAGCGCGTTTCCGATAGGCGATTCGTTAGAAATTCTGCCAAGTTCTACGTCTGCTTCGGTAGTACCTACGATTTCGTAACTGTATTCTTCGCCAGTATTTACGTCAACGAACACTACTTTACTGCCAAGTGATACCGTGTCTTTTTTAACTACTTCGATAATATCGGCGTATTTAAGTTTGTTTTCAATTTCAAGAATTTCGCCTTCTATCATTGCTTGTTCGTTTTTAGCAGCATCATATTCAGCGTTTTCAGAAAGGTCGCCGAATTCCCTTGCGGTTTTAATTCTTTCGGTGATTTCTGCTCTTTTTACGACTTTAAGGTATTCTAGTCGTTTCTCAAGTTCTTCTTTTCCTTCTTTAGTAAGAATTACCTTTTCCATATTTTAATCCTCCAAGGCCTTTCGCCCATTATTTTTTTACCCTATAATTTTACTACTTTTTATCCCTTTTGTCAATTCGAACAAAATTTCACACCCCGTTTTACCCTTTTTTTACTATTTTTTTTGCCTTTTTGGAATTTTTATAGTTTTTTTTGAACATTTTTTTGATATTTTTTAACATTTTGCTTAAAACTTAAAATTTCGATGGGCAAAACGCCCTAGAAAATTATCTTGGGCGTTTTGCTTGATTTTATATTTTCTTTTCATAAGTTTACCATAAAAGCCTAAAAACCCGACTATCATCGGGTTTTTATAGTTGTTTATTTAGTTGTTTTTTGCTTTTTCTATGCGTGCTTTCGCGTCTTCTTCTCTCTTTTTAGCATCAGCAATTTGTTTTTCTCTTTCTTCGTTAATTTTCTTGGTTCTTTCGCCTAAAATTATATGCGCGTCGTCCCAAGTTTTTTTAGCGTCCGCTTTTGCCTTTTTGAAAGTGTTTTTACCACGGTTTTCTTCGAAGTTTGCCTTGGTTTCCGCCTTTACTGCTTTAATGTTTGCCCTGTCTACTTCGCGTTGTTTTTTTGCTCCTTCCTTCATGTCTTTGAAAGCGTCTTTGAAAAATTTTTTGATTCCCATTGTTTTTCTCCTTTATATATTATTTTTATAATTTTTAACTTAATTATTTAATAGTGCATTTGATAACTCTATTATGCGTTGCCCGTACTTTTCGATACCTTTATTTAATATTGATTTATAAAACTTATAGTTAAGGCTCATGAACAATATACCTATTAGTCCTACGCCTATACCTAATGGCATAACAAACGAAATTGAACCGCCTATAATCTTCATTGCAAGGCTCATACCCGTGCCAAGTACTAGCGAAGAAATCGCGCCGAAAGTATAGCCGAAAACTTTTGCAGGTTTTTTAACCTTTCTATCAAGTTCTTTTAGTTCTTCTAGTTTAGAAACTTCTTTCTCTTTGTTTTCAGTGTAGCGTGAACGTATTTTTTTAATAATTTCTAATTCGTTTTTCATAATTTTTCTCCTTAAATTGATTTTATTTAACTTTGTACCCGTATTATATGATAGCGTTGTTTAAGTTTTAATAAAATTCTGTAAGTAGTTTGCTAAAATTTTGTAAAGGTTTTGTAAAATCCTACCTTTAATAAAAAAATCGAACGATTGTCGTTCGATTTAGTCTGATTTATTTGTTTTTTTATTTATCGCTTTCGTTTAATAATTCTTCTGAAAGACGTAAAATTTCTTCGCCGTACCTATCTTTATATTTCGTTAAGAGTTTTTTATAAACGGGATAGGCAATTGCCATAGGAACGCTACCGATAACCATAACCGCTATTCCCCAAACGTAAATGTTCCACTCTAATATCATAGCAAGCCCTAGCCCGAAGATTAAAACTCCCAAAACGCCTAAAACGAGCGCCCACACGGTAGGCACGCTTTTAACTAACTCGTCTAAACGCCTTAGCCTTTCAAGTTTATCTTCTTTTTGCGTTTTTGGCGCGTATCTACTGCGTATGCTATCGATTTCTTTTCTTTCTTCTTCGGTAGGTGCGGTATACTTAAAATTAAATTGATTACTCATTTTTATTGCTTTCCTTTTTTATATCTTTTGTTTTATTATTTGCTGAAACTATCATATAAACGCCGGTAGAAATTGATAGCAAACTAACCACAATCCCCGTAAACGTGTTAAACAGAGAAACGTTTATATCCCCTTCGCTAAAAGTAGCAAGAAGCGCAGTTTGCAAGGCTAAAATCGAAACTATTGCGTCGATAAAGTTTATATTTACTATCGCCTTAACCGTTAAATCGGCTTGCGTGCGCGCTTTAATAAACCCGATAATCGAAGTGGTGATTTTATAAAACGCGTAAAACGCGAAGGCAAAAATGGTCCAACCCATATAGGTAAAGTGCGCGTCAGAAAAAACCATTTGCGCTATCGCTGATGAGAGCGCGACGTTCAATATAAGTATAATAATACCACTGTTTCTATAAACTTTTGCTTTTAATAGTTCGTCGTTTTGAATTTTTTTGCCTATTCTGTTTTTGTGGTAAACGAGCACTCCGCCACGAAGAAAAGCAAGGGCGATATAAAAACCTGCTAGCGCGCCGTACCAAACGGAACGACTTGCTATTCCCATATAAGCGTTAAAAACGCTAAACAATATGTTCATTAAAAAAGTGAATATTGCAAAAACAATCTTTCTAAACCCAAAGTTTTTTTTGAGCAAGTAGGTAAATTCGTATTTTTCCATCCACGCGCTTACTCGGTTTTTCATTTTTGGAAAAAGCGTAATAACTAGGTAAACGCTATACGCAAGCGACACGCCTGCCAAGCCAAAAAGCACGTAAGCCACTATATTAAGCGCGCCTTCGCCTTGCCCTGTAAACACTAGCACAAGCGCCAAAACACAACTAAAAAAGGCTATTATAAACGTTAAAACTTTTACTAACTTCGGCGGGTTTAATATCTTGTTTAGAAAGGCGTGAAAATTAATCTTCATAAACAACGCCTTTTAATAAAATAGTGAAAGTAGTGCCCTTTCCAATTTCGCTTTGAACGGAAATTTCGCCACCCAAAATATCAATAACCTTTTTTACTAGCGCAAGCCCAAGCCCGTTGCCTTGCGTAGAGTGCGAAGTATCGCCTTGGTAAAATTTTTCAAAAATTCGCGAGCCCACTTCACTCGTCATGCCACAGCCCGTATCTTTAACGCTAATCTCAGCGTCCTTGCCTTTTTGCCTTAGCACAACGTCGATTCTTCCATCGCTTGGGGTAAACTTAATCGCGTTAGATATAAGATTGTTCCACACGATTTCAAGCAAACTCTTAGAAGAAAACACGCTTACTTCGTCAAAATCGCAATTTAGTTCAATGCCCTTGTTTTCGATAATGCTTTCAAACGCCACGACGCTTTCGGCAAGCGAATCAGTTAGGTTAAACTTTTCGTGCTTTTCTTGAATTTCTTGGTTTTCTAGTTTGTTTAGTTTTAATATGTTGGTAATTAAATCGGTAATTCGCTTTGACGCGCCTATCAAAATTTTAGAGTAATTCTTGCGCGTTTCATTGTCTAACGTTTGGTCTTCTAATAAAATGGTATAGTTTTGTATAACGGCGAGTGGCGTTTTAATTTCGTGCGATACGTTAGAAATAAAGTCCGTTTTTAACACTTCGTTCTTTTCAAGTTCTATCGCCATTTTGTTTAGGTTTGCCATTATTAAATCGTATTCGCTATACTTGCCGTATTCGCGCTTGATTTTAAGCCTAACTGAAAAATCGCCTCGCGCTATTTTTTCAGTCGCTTCTAAAATCTTTTTTGTCGGCCTATCAACCATTATTTTTCTTCTTATCCAGTCGAAAATAGTGCAAAGGGTAGCAAGAATTATAATCTCGATTAAAATTAAAATGGCGATAAGCGATATGCTAGAAGTTTTTTCGGTTATAAAATCGTAGCATAATATCGCCATTTGCATTATAAACGCAATAAGCACGAAAAACGAAATCGCGCCTACCCAGTTTAGACTTCTTGAACGCGCGTTTTTCTTTTTCATTTTAGCACCACCTTGTATCCAAGTCCGTGCACGGTTGCTAATGAAAACCCATCGCATAAAGAAGTTTTTTCGCGCAGTTTCGCCATGTACACGTCTACCGTTCTACTCGTGGTAGAAGAATCGTAGTCCCAAAACTCTGCCATAAGCGCTGAACGCGTAAAAGTCTTTTTGGGGTATGATAGCATCTTGAATAAAATATCGAACTCTCTAACGGTAAGCGAAATTTCTTCGCCGTTTATGGTTGCCGTTCGCTCTTCTACGTTCATTGAAAAGTTGCCGATAGTTATTTCTTTTTCGGTTTCAATTTTGGCACGCCTTAAAATCGCCTTTATGGTCATTAAAAGAATATCAATATCAAAAGGCTTGGTAACGTATTCGTCAATCCCGATATTATATCCTAGCATTTTAGAAGGCTTATCGTCTTTTGCCGTCATAAAAATAATAGGCGTGGTTTTATTTGACGTCCTAACGCTTTCGGCAAGTTCAAAACCGTTCATCTTCGGCATCATTATATCGGTTAATAAAAGATCGCACTTTTCTTCATCCATTTTTTCTAGCGCTTCTACTCCGTTATAACACGAAACAACTTCGTACCCTGCGTTCCTTAGGCTGTTAGAAACAACCCTGTTTAAGTCGGCGTCGTCTTCTACTACGAATATTCTAACCATACTGCTCTCCTTTTTTACGATATTTTAACTCTTTCATTATAACAAATTGTTTTTAAAATGTTAACGTTTTGTAAAAGTTTAAGTATTTTATATAAATTCCGCCTAAAAACAAAAAACTTGGAGCGAGCCGAGCCTATACAAAGGATTCGGCAAACTCCAAGTTTTCTTTCTTTCGTTTTTTGATTGTTGATTATTCTTTTTCCATATAATCGTCGCATTGAGTACAAGAACCACCACAGCCACAAGTAACTTTGATAGAATCTAGTTCGCAATACTTTCCGCTTTGATTGTGTCTGCAACGCATAACGTCGCACTTAATACAACTACCATTACAATTATTTTGCATAATAATATCTCCTTAAAGATATTATCGGCAAAATTTTAGTTTTTATTCACTTTTAACTTTTTTACAAAGTCTAAAACCTTTTCTTTAAGCGCGTTTTCGTCTTTGTCGTTTACTATAACGCTATAACTAGATAAATCAAGTCCTTCGTGGCTAACCTGAAAAGCCATGCGCTCTAAAACTTGCTCGCGCGTGAGTTTAGAACGCGCCATAACCGAAGTTATCCTTTGTTCTTTATCTCTTAAAATCACTAAAACTTTATCAAAACGCTCTTGATATCCCTTTTCGAATAATAGTGGAACTTCGATAAATACTAGCCCTTTAAGTTTTTTCGCGCGCTTTATTGCCTTGTTAAACACTAGTTCGGTTAAATAATCGGTAAGAGTGCAATAACTATCTTTATCGCTGAACGCTTTTTGCGCGATTTTAGATTTATCAACACGCAAAAACAACTTTCCGCTTACGGCAAACGGAAAATGCTTTTTTATCCACCTTTTTACCTTTGCCGTTTTGTAAAGCGATTTGGTAATTTCGTCGCAATCAATCACAGGATAGCCCGCGCCCGATATTACCGATACGGCAGTGCTTTTTCCACTGCCTATCCCACCCGTTACGGCAACTAAAATATTTTTTTTCATTTTGCTTCGAACCAAGTTTTCCCCTTGCCCGTTTCCACCGTTAGTTTAACAGGCAAAGATACAGCCCCTTCCATTTCTTCTTTAAGTATTCTTTCTACTCTTTCTTCTTCGCCGAACGCAGTGTCAACGATTAGTTCGTCGTGCACTTGAAGAATAAGTTTAGATTTTAGCCCTTCTGCTTTTAGCCTATTGTAAACGCCAAGCATTGCAATCTTTATTATATCGGCAGAAGAGCCTTGTAGTGGCATATTCATCGCCGCCCTTTCGCCAAAAGTTCTTAAAGCGTAGTTAGGCGAATTTATCTCTTTTATAAACCTTTTTCGGTTTAGATAGGTTTTAGCATAGCCGTGCTCCCTTGCAAACCTAACGTTTTCTTCCATATACTTTTTAACGCACGGGTATTCCTTAAAATATTCTTCTATATACCCTTTTGCTTCGTTAGGGCTAATTTTTAGGTTTTTAGCAAGCCCGTATTCGCTTATGCCGTAAATTATTCCAAAATTAACGGCCTTAGCAGAAGAACGCATTTTATCAGTTACTTCGCTATTTTTAACCTTAAACACCTTAGACGCCGTTGCCCTATGGATGTCTATGCCCTTTTCGTACGCTTCTATAAGCCCCTTTTCGCCCGAAAACGATGCAAGCAAGCGCAGTTCTATTTGCGAATAGTCGGCGCTGATTAGTAGTCCATCACTTTCTCTTGGCACGAAAAATTTTCTTATTTCCTTGCCAAACTCGTCCCTTACGGGTATGTTTTGCAAGTTCGGCTCTTTGCTAGATAGCCTGCCCGTCGTTGTTACCGTTTGGTTAAAACGTGTTTTAATTAGCCCCGTGGCTTTATCGATTAGTGGCTTAAACCCTTCTACGTAAGTAGATTGTAGTTTTTGAATTTTTCTATACTCTAAAATCAGCGGAACAACGGCGTGCGCTTCTTCCAAACTCTCTAAAACTTCGGCAGAAGTCGAAAAACCACTCTTGGTTTTTTTGCCCTTGCCGATTTTTAGTTTGTTAAAAAGCACTTCTCCTAGTTGTTTTGGAGAGTTCACGTTAAGCGCTTGTTCGCCCGTTAGTTCTCTTATTTCTTTTTCTAGACTTAAAAGTTTTTCTTTTAGCACGGCAGAAATTTCGCATAGCGCGTTATAGTCTACCTTAAAGCCCACGTTTTCCATATCGAAAAGCACTTCTACAAGCGGAAGTTCTATTCCGTAGTATAGTTTCTTATTGTCTTCGTCTTCTAGGTTCTTAGAAAGTTCTTCATATATTTCGAACAACGAAACGGCAGGCGTATCGTAATTTTTAGCATACTCTTCAATAACGTCTTTTAAGGTTTGCGCACCCGTAGTAAAGTCGAATAAATATTTTAATAGGCTAACGTCTTGGCAAGTCGCGGTTAACGGCGAACCTAAAACTTCGGCAGTTTTGCGCATTAGTTCTTTTTTATCAAACACTATAAGCGTTTTATTCGGGGTTAGTTCGCCCTTTATAGCGCCTAAAATTTCGGATAGCATAAACCCGTCGGATAAAAGGTTTTCTTTTACGGATATTTGATATTCCGTTTCGCCGTCGAATACGCAAACGCTTTGCTCCGTTACGGCTAGCGTTAGCGTGTTTTTATCATTAAAACTTAAACTAGAAAGGTCTTCTACTCTAACGATTTTAGACGTTTTTTTAGGCTTTATTATAGTATCAGTGCTAGTAATAGCGTCCGTTTGGCTATCTTCTGTTGTAAACAAGTCTGATTTAGAGTATAACGACTTAAATTCTAGTTCAATAAACTTATCTTTAACGGCTTTACTATACTTTTTAGGTGCGAGCATGTTTTTAACGTTGGTATCTACGTTGCAATCGGTTTTTATGGTCGCAAGCATTTTAGAAGTAAAGGCCAAATCCTTCCCCAGTTCTAACTTTTCTTTTAGTTTGCCCTTTTCGTTTTCGATATTTTCGTAAACGCCTTCTAGCGAGCCGTATTTTTGTATAAGTGAAAGCGCAGTCTTTTCGCCCACACCAGGAACGCCTGGGATATTATCAGAACTATCGCCCATAAGCGATTTTAGGTCTATAATTTGTATAGGTTTTATGCCCGTTTTTTCTTTAAAGTTCGTTTCGTTATACTCGTCTATATCGGTTATGCCACGTCGCGTGAAGTAAACGGTAGTTTCGTGGTCTACTAGTTGAAAAGAGTCTTTGTCGCCAGTATAAATATAAGTCATTATACTAGTGTTTTTTGCTATCGTGCCGATAATATCGTCGGCTTCGATACCTTCTTGCTCTATACAAGTAACGCCCATTAGTTTAAGCACTTCTTTAAGGAGCGGAATTTGCGGTCTTAACTCTTCGGGCATAGGCTTTCTAGTGCCCTTGTATTCGGCAAACGCCTTGTGCCTAAAAGTTGGGGATTTAAGGTCGAACGCAACGGCAATATAGTCAGGCTTAATTTCGTGCTGAATTTTTATAAACATATTTATAAAGCCGTAAACGGCGTTAGTAAAAACACCGTTCTTTGTGGTAAGAACGGGCATAGCGTAAAACGCGCGATTTATTAAACTATTGCCGTCGATTAAAACTAATTTTTCCATAAAGCCACCAAATATACTTGATTTATCAAAAAAATTGTGCTATTATTTTTAGGTAAAAAGCAAGCAAATTATTGCTACGATTATTGTGTATTATAATTTTAGCAAAAATACGCGCTTTTTGCAAGTAAAATTTTATAATCGCCGCTGTGGTGAAACTGGCAGACGCGCTGGACTCAAAATCCAGTGGGCTAACCCCCGTGTCGGTTCGAGTCCGACCAGCGGCACCAAATCAGTATAATCCGAACCAAATACTTGTAACGAGTGAATGGTTCGGATTTACTTTTGCACTTTAATCATAACAACGGTAGGAATTTATCTTCCTGCCGTTTTTTCTTTTTACGACAATAAAAGATAAAAATTTCTTTCAAAAAGAGTCAGGTGTACACGTTCTTGTACAGTTGAGTATTGACTTTTGTATTTTTATATGATAAAATAGAATTAGAAACAAGAACATATGTTTAGGATATGATTTGTGTGGGTATATATAATTAAGGGGTTCTGCCCCTTTGTGAAGCTTGCAAGCATTGGCAGGTTTTGTTTGGCGTACATTTTTACGCTTGTGGGAGATATTCTCCCGTTTACCCGAAGTCGTTTTGCATAAAGGGAAACAAAACGGCTTGTTAGGGGTTTTATTGTCGTACAATTTTTTACGACAATGTGCTGTCCTTTCGCTTTTATTAAGTGAAAGGCTTGGAAAGATTGACCAACTTTTCAAGTAGGCGCGCCTACGTTCAAAAAACGGGTTTGGCGATAGGTCTATTTTGTGGTACAAATTTTTAGGTGCTACACTCTCAAAACTTCATAATTAGGATATATAATCCGTACGGAGTAGAAACGCTTTAAGCGTATTTTGATTCGTGCGGATTTTTTTATCCAATTAAGTCGGTGGTAGTTTTATCAGCGACTTTTTTGCGTTCAAAATAAAATTTAGGAGGAAATAAAAATGAAAAATTATCATCATTACCACCCGCCGTGATTGGAAAGCAAACGGCAAGCAAAACTTTATAGAAAGTTTGTAAAGTATAGCACACTATACTTTCTTTGAAAGTAGTGTGCTCTGCGAGGCTATTTTACGACTAAAAAAAATTATAAGGAGGAAACCAAAATATCGTATTTAGTATGCCATATGGAGAAGTATCACAAAACGGATATTTGCCCCATAGAAAATGAAAACGAGCGTGACGAAAACTACGTCGGCTCAAACACTTGTATCGACAGTTCAAGGACAAAAGACAACTACCGCCTTTTGTTTAGAAACAGTTCTTATACGGATTTTATCAACGCAAGAATAAGCGAGTTAAACTTACCCAAAGCGCCGAGAAAAGATGCCGTGCTAATGGCTTCTTTCGTGCTTGGCTCGGATAGAGAATTTTTTAACAGTTTAGACGAAGATGCACAAAACGATTTCTTTCGTGACTGCACTAATTTCTTTATAGGTCGATACGGAAGAAAGAATATAATCTCTGCCGTTGTCCACAACGACGAAACAACTCCACATTTACATCTAAACCTTATCCCCGTAAAAGACGGACGGCTCTGCGCCAAAGATTTACTTAATCGCAACGAGTTATCTAAACTGCAAACGGAATTTCACGAGCAAGTTGGTAAGCGTTGGGGTTTACAACGTGGTAAAGAAGGAAGCACGGCTTCTCATCTCTCCACAGCAGAGTTTAAGGCAAAGTGTATCGTGGACGAAGCGATACATAAATCTTCGGAAATTATTTCAAACGCAGGAAAACGTGTGTACACGGAATTAGAAGCGATGGAAAAAGCCGTTCAAAAAGCGGACGAGCATTTTACGGATACAATGAAAGAAATCTCAACGGCGAAAGCAGAACGAGATAAAATCATTGAAGAACGTAATGCCGAAGCCGATTATACCCAAGCGTTAGAAGATGCCAAGCAAGGCAAGTTTGCGTTTTCTAAAAGCGGACTGCGTAATCAAATTATCGTATTGACTGCCGAAGTTCAACGTTTAGAAGAAGTTGTTGACCGTCAACAAAAAGATAACGGCTTTTTATACAGGGAAGTTCAAGAACTCTCAAAAGATAAGGATAAGTTCAACAAAATGAGCCGTGCCTACACTCTTTTCCGCGAACGAGAACCCGAAGCGTTTACACGAGCATTTCACCGTGCGCCGTCTATCGTGGGTGCGTTTATTCCCCAAGGCGAGCCTATCGCCAACTTGGGAAAAAGTCGTTTACAAGAAATCGAAGAAGAAATCGAGCGTGAAAAAGCGCCGAAACCAACAAACAAAAAATTTAATAGTAAAGGAGATTAATAAGGAGGAAAAAATTATATCATATCTCGCGATATGATGTAATAAGCCGGCGGAATATCCGCAAATGCCCACGATGTAGGCGCTTGCATCTTCCTTAGGCTTATTATAGGTTAATGTCAAGAAAGCGTAAGAACAACACGGGAATACCTGACTTTGAAATCGATTCGCTTGCAAGGGCGTTGTTGCCTGCAATACAAAAGTTGTTTGAAAGCGAAGAAGGCAAGCGCGAATTTGAAGAATGGCAAGCCGAAAGGCAAAAATCACAACTGAATAAAAAACAAAATAAAGAATCTCGTTGAACACATAGAGATAACCGCCGATTTAGATAAAAGAAAATAGTAAAATGTATATAGGAACGGCGGACGGGTTTTGACCGTTTTAGTATCCCGAAATAAAAAAACGGTTAAAAATAATTAAGCTATTCCCCATAGCGGGAACGGCAAAACATAAACGGAGGTAAATTTATTGAAATATAAAAATTGGTTAAACGAGTGGCTTGCTTTGTACGTCAAGCCCACTACGAAAATAAGAACGTACAACAAATATAAAAGGCAAATAGAACTACATATACTCCCCACGCTTGGAGAGTTTGAACTACAAGATTTAACGGCAACCGTTTTGCAACGTTTTACCGTGGATTTATCCGAAAAAGGTTTATCTGCAAACACTGTAAACGGCATTATATCCGTTCTTAAATCTTCTTTGCGCCGAGCAGTTTTGCTTGGCGTAACGGACAAAGAGTTTTCAATGGCTATCGTGCGTCCTAAGGGGCGAGAAAAACAAATAGATTGTTTTTCTAAAGAAGAGCAACGAAAAATCGAGCAATATATCTTTGAAAAGAAGAAAAATAAATTGTTCGGCGTGGTACTTTGTCTTTACACGGGCTTACGTATTGGCGAACTTCTATCTCTTACGTGGGATGACGTAGATTTACAAAAAGGTATTATAACTGTTTCTAAATCTTGCCACGATAGTTGGGAAAACGGCAAATACGTTAAGGTAATCGACACGCCGAAAACGGACTTTTCTGAGCGTGTTATTCCATTACCCAAGCAACTGCTTTCAAGATTAAGAGAGTATAAGAAATCGTCAAGCGGAAACTACGTTGTTTGTGGTGAACGCGTACACGGTGCGCAGGTTCGCTCTTATCAAAAGAGTTTTGAACTATTATTGAAACGGCTAAATCTTCCACATAAAGGCTTTCACTCTCTTCGTCATACGTTTGCAACACGCGCTTTAGAGTGCGGAATGGATATTAAAACGCTATCGGAAATTTTAGGGCATAAAAACCCTACGATAACGTTAAAACGCTATGCCCACTCTATGCTTGAGCACAAAACGGAAATGATGAATAGGCTTGGTAAATTACTATTCTAAATATGGTAAAAGTGGCGAGTATTTCACTCGCCACTTTTCTACATAGATTATCCTAATCCGTGAACATTACATCTAAAAAGTTCATTATATTTTTATCTAAAGTAATTTTTAGTATAAAATTTTGTATGTAAATATAAATATGATTGACATTTTTATATAAAAGAATTAAAATAATTACATAGATTAGGATAATCTATGGTAAAAAGTACAATTAAAAATACATTATATTTGGAGACTAACAATGAAAAAACTTGTAACAACACTTTTAGTAGCAATTATGGTAATCGTATCAGCATTTTCACTTACTGCTTGTAGCGGTGAAGGTGTGAGTATAAAAGATACTTATGTTGATGAAAACATGCATTTAATAGTAGAATATACCGATGGTAATAAAGAAGATTTAGGCTACGTTGGTGTAGAAGTTGAAGTAGAAGTTGAAAAAGAAGTTCTTCCACCAGTATATACTGTAACTTTTGTTGATATAAACGGAAACGTATTAGAAACTCAACAAATATATAAAGGTTTATCAGCAAAAGCACCTACTGCACCGCAAATGCCGGACCAAGTATTTAGTGGTTGGAGCGTGGATATAACTAATATTCAAGGCAATATTACCGTAAGCCCAGTATATGGAAATATGGCAACTTATACTGTAACTTTTAAGGATGAACAAGGAAACACCATAAAAACTGAAACTGTAATAAGTGGAAGAAGCGCAACGGCTCCAACTAATCTTCCAGTAAGAGAAGATACTATCTTTGATAGATGGGATAAGTCGTTTAATAACGTAACTGGCGATATGACGGTAACTGCAATTTATAGAGCGAAGAAAAATTGTGTTGTAACTTTCAAAGATTATAGCGGAATAACTTTAGGAACAGCAAACGTAAAAGAAGGTGGCAACGCAACTGCACCAGTAACTCCAAGTAGAGAAGGATACACTTTTAAAGGTTGGAGTAGCAGTTTAAATAGCGTTACGGGAGATAAGATAGTAACGGCAGAGTACACCTTAAATAGTGGAAACAATATCTTTGACATAGCGTACAAAGTAAACGGAAACAATGTAACGGTAACCTTATCACTTGCAGGAAACGTATGTTTAGCAGGCTTTGAAGGAACTTTATCGTTTGAAGGAATGAACGTTGTTAGCACAACTGGAAAATCTTCAATGGTTTGTAATGCAAAAGGCAACGTTGTGAGTATGAGTTATGGTGGACCATATAACGTAACTAAAGGTGAAGTGGTTATGGAAGTAACCCTTACTAAAACAGCAGATAGCGGAAAAGCAAATTTAAATATAGTGGATTGCTTTGACCAAGACGGAAAGTCCGTTTCATATAAGGTAATAGGACAAAACATTAAACTTAAATAATAAGGAAAAGAAGTATGAAAAAACGTAGTTTGTTGATAGCGTTTTTAAGTTTAATATTGACGTTTAGCGTAAGCATTGGTTTAACAACAAGCATAGCATACGCAGATGAAACACCCGTAGAATACTCTATGGGTGATGCCAATTTAGACGGAAAAGTAAACACACGTGATGCGGTTTATATAAAGCAATCAGTTGTAGGGATAGTAGAACTTACTGAAAGGCAAAAAATATTTTCAGACGTTAATGGAGATGGAAATATTAATACTCGTGATGCAGTTTTAATTCAACAATATATTGTTGGAATGGATGTTGATTTAGGCGTTCACGAACACTCTTTTGAAAATGGGGTTTGTATTTGTGGATACGTTGAACCACATACTCACGAGTATACCGAGTCTAAGTACTCAACAACGCAACACTGGAAAGAGTGTTCTTGTGGTGCTTACGAAACAAAAGAAAACCATAATCCAGGCGCTGAAGCAACGGAAACAACTGACCAAAAGTGTACGGAATGTAATTATGTTATAACCCCAGCATTAGGGCACGTTCACATTTTACATTTAACAAAAGTAGATGCAAAACCACAATCATGTACTGAAGAAGGAAATATTGAATATTATACGTGTTCTTGTAATAAGTGGTTTACTGATAACACAGCAACAACGGAAATTACTGATAAAGACAGTGTTGTGATTGGGAAAGATGACCACAACTATACCGAGCTTAAACAATCAGCAACACAGCACTGGTATGAATGTAATTGTGGTGCGTATGAAACAAAAGAAAAACATAACCCAGGCACAAGTGCAACAGAAACTACTGACCAAATATGTACGGGATGTAATTACGTTATAACTCCAGCATTAGGACACATACATACTTTGCATTTAACAAAAGTAGATGCTAAAGCACAATCTTGCACTGAAGAAGGGAATATTGAATATTATACTTGTAGTTGTGGTAAATGGTTTACAAACAATAATGCAACTAGCGAAATTACTGATAAGACAAGCGTTGTAATTGCAAAAGATAATCATAATTATACGATATCCAAAAAATCTGCAACACAACACTGGTATGAATGTTCTTGTGGAGATAAAACTACACCTGAAAATCATAAAGGTGGAACGGCTACTTGTACGGAAAAAGCTAAATGTTCTGTATGTTCAACCGAATATGGTGAAGCAAATGGTCATGATTATAATGCTGCTATAACAGCACCTACGTGTACGGAACAAGGTTATACCACATACACTTGTCATTGTAGCGATAGTTATATTGCGGATTATGTTGGCAAACTAAGTCACATTTTTACTCACCACGAACAAATTGCAGCAGATTGTTCAACAGATGGAAGCATTGAATATTGGTCTTGTTCAAGTTGCGGTAATAATTTCTCTGATTCACAAGGTAAAACTATTGTTAATAATGTTGTTATTCAAGCTAAACACGTTGTGTCATATTTTGAAAGCACCAACGATGCTAATTATGAGTGGGATAAAAACGAGAACGTTATCGTTTCTACGAATAAAGGACATAATTCATCTTCTACTTATACGATTAAAGCATTATGTGATTTTACTTTTGTTTTCAAACACAAAACTTCATCTGAAAGCAACTATGATAAATTAATTGTAAAGCTTAATTCTACACAAATATTGGTTTCATCTGGCATAAAATCAACTTGGACTGAAGTTGAGCAAGAATTGAAAACTGGGGATGTTTTGACATTTACATACTCAAAAGACGGAAGCCAATCAACTGGTGAAGATTGTGCTTACATAGAAATATTAGTGGCAGAGGGATATGATTTTACAGACATTTCTCAAATCCAAGCTCTTTGTGAAACGGATATTTATTGTACGGTATGTAATACACTTTTAGTTGAGCATGTTGGTCATGATTATGTAAATCACAACGCCCAAGAACCTACATGTACGGAAGTAGGTTGGGAGATATATACAAGTTGTAGCAGATGTGATTATACTACGTATGTTGAAATTAAAGCAACAGGTCATACCTATGGCGAATGGGTAACAGATATAGCACCTACTTGCACCGAGTCAGGAACAAAACATAGAGATTGTACTGCTTGTGATTATGCAGAAACAGGAACAATTTCTTTTACGGGACATACTTATGGTGAATGGGTAACTGATATAGATAGTACCTGTTCTACTTTTGGTGAGCAACACAAAACTTGTTCAGTATGTGATTTTGCTTATGAGAGCATTATAACATTAAAAGAGCATACTTTCATCGATGGTTCTTGTTCTATATGTGCATCTTTAGAAGGAAGTGCTGGCTTAAAATATTATATTAGTGGGGATGGGGTCTCTGCGTATTTATCAAGCATTGGAACTTGTTCGGACTCAAATATAGTTGTTGCAAGTTCATATAATGGATATCCTGTTACAAAGATAGATAAAGAGGCATTTAAAAGTAAAACTAATATAGTGCAAATCATTCTTCCTGATACGATTACTAGTATAGGAAATTATGCGTTCTCTGGTTGCAGTGCCTTAGAAAGTATAGAAATACCAAACAGCGTAGAAAGTATAGGTTCTTCAGTTTTTTATAATTGTAAATCATTAATAAGTATAACAATAGGAAATAGCGTAAAGAGTATAGGCTATGATGCGTTTTATGGTTGTTCTTCATTGAAAAAAGTAAATTATTTAGGAACGGTAGATAAGTGGGCTGAAATTGAATTTCAATATGAGAATAATTATAATTCAACTCCGTTGTATCATGCTAAAGATTTATATATTAATAACGAGTTGTTGACTGAAGCCGTATTAACAACAGCTACTAAAATAAATGGCTATGCATTCTATAATTGCATTTCACTAACAAGCGTAGAAATTCCATTCAGCGTAACAAGTATAGGAGATTATGCATTCTATAATTGCAAATCACTAACAAACATAGAAATACCAAATAGCGTAACAAATATAGGTGAATGGGCGTTCTCTTATTGCAATAATTTAACAATTATAGAAATTCCAAACAGTGTAACAACTATAGGTTCTTATACGTTCAATGGTTGCAGTAAATTAACAAAAGTAAATTACTCAGGCACAATAGACCAATGGGTACAAATAAACTTTAGTGATTATAATTCAAATCCATTAAATTATGCTAGAAACTTATATATTAATAATGAATTAGCGGTAGATGTAGTATTAACAACGGCAACAAAAATATCTAACTATGCGTTCTATGGTTGTTCTTCACTCACAAGTGTAACTATCCCAGATAGTGTAACAACTATGGGTTCTTATGCGTTCTATGGTTGTTCATTATTAACAAGCATAGAAATACCTTCTAGTATAACAAGCTTAGCAGATAGCATATTTTATAATTGCGATTCATTAATAAGCATAGTAATACCAAATAGTGTAAAGAGTATAGGGGCTAAAGCGTTTTACGATTGTGATTCATTAATCAGTGTAGTAATACCTAGCAGTGTAACAAGTATAAAAACAGATGCGTTTTATAGTTGTAATAAACTAGTAGAAGTATATAATTTGTCTTCCTTATCAATAACCATAGGCTCAAGTAGTAATGGTTACGTAGCCTATAATGCAAAGGTAATACATACTGATATAAATGAAGAAAGCATATTAAAAATTGAAGATAAAGGATTTGTAACATTTGATGACGATGGTATTAAAACACTTATTGCTTATGTCGGTAATGAAACGGAAATTATAATACCAAGCAGCATGGAAGCAATTTATGGATTTGCGTTCTATAGGTGTTCTTCCTTAACAAGTATAGTAATTCCGAACAGCATAATAAGTATAGGTTCTTCTGCATTCCGCAATTGTAGTTCATTAGAAAGTATAACAATACCTTTTGTAGGAGCATGCGCAACGGCTTGTAATGGATATGATGAAGTTTTTGGTTATATATTTGGGTATAGCACATCTTCAAGTTCTTCTGTAAGTGGGACAGTATATCAATATTACGATTCAACAAGTAATTCATCATACAAATACTATCATTACTATATTCCAACCGCACTAAAATCAATAATCATAACAGGTGGTGAACATATAGGTTATCACGCATTTTATAATTGCAAATCATTAACAAGTATAACAATAGGCAATAGTGTAACAAGTATTGGGGAAGATGCATTCTATAATTGCAAGTCATTAACGAGTGTGACATTAGGAAATGGTATAACAAGCATAGGCGAAGAACTTTTCTATAATTGCAGTTCATTAACAAGTGTAACAATAGGGAACAATGTAGCAAGTATAGGAAATTCTGCGTTCTCTGGGTGCAGTTCATTAACGAGCATAGAAATACCTAATAGCGTAATAAGTATAGGAGAAAAAGTAT
>JAZLBC010000034.1:0-118923 GCA_045613505.1 Christensenellaceae bacterium | reverse complement strand
TTGCAGGCTGGAACACCGAAGCAGACGGAAGCGGAACGGCTTATGCCAACACGGCAAGCGTTCTTAACCTTACGAGCGTTAGCGGTGAAACCGTTACCCTTTACGCACAGTGGACTGCAAAGACTGTAACGGGAACGCTTGATGATACTAAAGAATTGAAAGATAACGTAACCGTTACGTTCTATAGCAACGGATCTCTTTATAGCACAGCTACTCTTACAAATGGTCAAACGTTATCTTACATTCAACCTACAAGAAGTGGATACGTATTCACAGGTTGGTATACTGATTCTTCTTGCACAACAAGATATAACTTTACCGGTACAATTACCGAGGATATGACCTTGTATGCAGGTTGGACTTCAAGTGCGTACACGGTATCATCAAGTTCTTGGACTTCTTCTGGTTCAACTCTTAATTCAACTAACAAATCGGATGGAAGTACAGGTACTTATACGATCACGTCAAGGGGTCAAATTAGAGTTTCGTTCCAATACAAAGTGTCTTCGGAATCTGGATATGATAAGTTGCATATACTTAAGAATGGCACGGACCTCATTACTCCGATTTCTGGTTCTACTTCATATGTATCACTTAGTGTCGACTTGAACAGTGGTGATACTTTGGTATTTAAATATACGAAAGATGGTAGTGTATCAAACAATAGTGATTGCGCATACATATACGGCTTGACTTATAGCTCGAATGTATCTTACACAAGCACTGCAATTGCAAGCTGTAGTGTGGTTCTTGGTTACGAATACGCTGACGGAAATACAGTTTCTAAGGAAGTAACGTTTGATGCAGCGTTCACTCTTCACGTACCTACAAGAGTTGGTTACACCTTCGCAGGTTGGTATGACGGTATTGGTGGCACGGGTACGCAGTACACCGATGCAACCGGTGCAAGTGTAAGAGATTGGGATAAAGAAGTAGATACTACTCTCTATGCTAAGTGGACTCCGATTGAGTACAATATAACCTATGAGCTTAACGGTGGAGAGAATAGCGATAACAATCCTTCTGCATATAATATTGCAACAGAAGATATCACACTTTCTGCTCCTACCAAAGCCGGTTATTCGTTTATCGGTTGGACGACTGAATCAATTACTGTTCCTACTAAAAACCTTGTGATCAATATGGGAAGCATGGGCGACATTACGATCACTGCGAACTGGATTGAATACGACGTAAATGATATCACTTACAATTCAAGCAAAAAAGATTTCAGTATATTCGATGAACTCACCGCTGAATATTTTGGTGCACAGTGTGTTGACACAGACGGTAACGCAGTAAATATTACGGCAACGTTTATAACAGCTCCTGTTGCAGGCGAAACAACTTCTGTATTGCTTGTTGCAACAAGTGGCGGAAAAACGACCGAGACTGTTATCGAAAACGTAAAGATTTACGGTACTCCCACTATTAACGTAGGAAACACTTCAATCAAATCTACGGCTTCAATGGTTGCTTCTACATTCGATGCAACAGCGACTGACAGCTTTGGCAACACTCTTTCTGTCAGTGTTTCACTCATAGAAGGAGATACTGCAACTGGTGGATATCGCACGTATGAATTTACTGCAATAGACCGTGTTGGAAACGAAGCAAGTGTAAACACTGTTGTAATGGTTTATAGTGCAGACGATATTGACATTGTCGTAAACGACGTTCTTGGAATTAACGTTGGCAGTGCCGGAGCTGAATTCGGAGCTGTTGCAAGTGACTCCTTTGGAGACGATTGCACTGTAGAATTTGAAGTTGTTTCCGGTAATGTATCAAATGCAGGTACTACGGTTAACGTTCGCTTTATTGCAACTGATGTTATGGGTAATACTTCTACCATTACAATCAATAACGTTAAGGTATACGGAACACCTGTAGCAACGATGAATGTAAGTGAAATTATGGATACCACTCCTGCAAATGAGATTTATACTGTTCGTGACAGCTTCGGAGTTGTTCTCGATGCGTCTGTAACGTATGTTAACAATCCTGTGGCAGGTGAAAACGTAACGGTTAGAATTGTTGCCGTTGATGCAATTGGCAATCAGTTTAATACTGAATATGTATTGCCTGTAATTTGTACTTATCACGCTATCGGCGAAAATTGTACTTGTGAAGTTTGTGGCACTACTGAGCATATGCAAGGCGACTCTTGTATCTGCCTTGTTTGTGGTTCCGGTTCTCACGATTTGAACGCAAATTGCGTTTGCCGTGATTGCGGTATCACTACTCATAGCTTAAATGCAAACTGCGTATGTACCGCTTGCGGAAATGAATTCCACAACGATAACGGTGAAGGAACTTGTGTTGTGTGTGGTACAGTTTTGAACACGGCAGACGTTTGGGACGGCACAATTGCTTCTTCTTTTGCAAGAGGAAGCGGTACTTCTTCCAATCCTTATATTATCGAAACCGGCGCTCAGCTCGCCTATCTTGCAAGTCGTGTTAATGCAGGAACTTCTTATAGTGGATGTTATTTTAAACTCGATAACGATATCGATTTGAATAATATCAACTGGACGCCTATCGGTGTGGGAACCGATGATGAAAGCAATTACACGTCATATTCCTTTGCGGGTTATTTTGATGGAGATGGACACAATATTGCAAATTTAAAAGTGTATACGACATCTTTCAAGAGAGCCGGCTTGTTTGGGCTGTTAAACAACGCTTCTATTACAAAAGTCAGTGTTACTAATGCGGATGTTTACGTTCAGCAAAACCATGTTGTTTCGGGTGCAATTTTAGTTGGTGCAATGTATAATTCAACCATAACGAAATGTCATGCCACAGGTAGTGTTGATGTCATTGATACTTCAACAGGTAGCAATCATTGTGCTAGTGCTGCAGCAATCGTTGCTTCTACAACGGGTACCTGCGTGATTGCGAATTGTTCAACCGATGCAGATATTTCTGGTGAAATGCCAAATGATTGGAATGCTTATGTTGGCGGCATAGTGGGACGTTGTTCTTCCGGAAGCTTAAGCATCTCAAAATGTTATTCCACAGGTACGATTGATGCCTACGGATATGAAACAGGTTATGCAGGTGGTATAATAGGTATTTCAGCAGGATCAGTACAAATAAAAGATTGTTTTGCAGTAGCTAATGTATCTAGTTCTGATTATAAAGATGCGATTGCCGCAAATTGGGGTACTCCCTCAGTTTCGACGACCTATTATTGTTCAAATGTAGCATCTTCACACGGCACATCAATAAACATTGCAAATCTTCAATCCGAAAGCTGGTTAACTTCTAATCTTGGATGGGACTTTGATAATGTATGGACTTTCGTTGACGGATATGATTATCCCGTATTAAAAGCATTTAACTAAAAGCAAAACTTTAATAAAATCAGTAAAGTGTAGCCCACTATGCTTTGCTCTGCAAAATGGGGGGCTCTGCGAGGCTATTTTTAACAACTTGGTGTGGTGCGAAATCTGAAAGCGGGATATGGAAGAATTAGATTTAAGCTTTGTATCTATATTTGAGCAAATTAAAGCGGATATTTTTCAAACGAGAAGTAGAGTTTTGAGTAATGCTAATTTAGAGTTGCTTTCAATGTATCATAGAATTGGTAAGGTTATTGACTAAAACGCTAAATATGGCAACAACTTTATCAACGAATTATCACGCCGATTAAAAATTGATTTTCCTAATATGGATGGTTTTTCTCCAAGAAATCTTGCAAAAATGCGTAAATTTTACGTCACTTACGGCGATTTAGCAAATTTGCCACTGGCAGTGGCAAATTTGCCTTGGATACATAATTTTGTATTATTAGAAAAAATTAAAGACGACCATAAGCGCTCTTGGTATGCAACGAAATGTTTGGAAAATGGTTGGAGTAAAACTGTTTTAGAATATCAAATAGAATTAGAGCTTTATGAGCGCCAAGCCGATGCTTCTAAAAAGCTCACTAATTATGAAACTCGTTTACCATCGCCGCAAAGCGAATTGTCCCGTGGTATTATAAAAGACCCATATATTTTTGAACTTGCAGGGCTGCAAGAAAAGATAGTTGAAAGAGATATAGAACAAGCAATGCTTGAACAAATAAAGACGGTTTTACTTGAACTTGGTAAAGGCTTCTCTTTTGTGGGTAATCAATATAGAATTTCAACACCGAACAATGATTATTTAATAGACTTGCTGTTTTATCATTTAGACCTTCATTGTTGCGTGGTTGTAGAACTCAAAAACGTTGATTTTAAGCCCGATTTTGTTGGACAATTACAATTTTATATAACCGCCGTTGACGAAACACTTAAAAAAGAAATGGATAATCCAACCATCGGATTATTGCTTTGCAAAGGTAAAGATAAATATTCGGTAGAATGGTCGTTAAAATCTACCACTGCGCCAATAGGTGTTGCTTCTTATGAAGTAAGAAACTATCTCCCTACCGAAGAAGAATTAAACAAGTATTTAAAGTGATTTCGCACATAACGATCCACAATATTTAAAATTAGAAACGAACTTAAGGATAAAAATATGAAAAAAGTAGTTATTTTTACATTTTCAATGATTATTTGTTTTACATTCTTATTTGCGAACCTTGGTTTTATTAGTGTTAATGCGGTTTCTCAGGAAGAATTAATTACAGAAAGTCACGCCACTTACAAAGACGGAGAAAAGTATTCAGGAAAGCAGATTGCTTCACATATTGATGTGGGGGCTTTTGCTGACTTCAATATTGTCGAGGATGGTGGAACGCATATCGATGGAGTCGGCAATCAAGTATATTCCAATTATGTCATTTTTGGTGTTGATTTGAATTTTGATCCTAACACAAAATACATCGGTGATACGGGTGTAAAAGTATCAAAAGATGGTTGCGACTGGAACGAAACCCCCTACTCATCTAAAGGCGATACCGAACAATACATAGCATATGGTGCAATTTCCGCAACAAAAACAGATGCGGAAGGAAATGTGTTTAAATATGAGCCTATGTTTTCAAAAGGCAACACCTCGGTCGAAAATATGATTTTTAATGAGGATGGCGACTATACTGTTTTTGTGCTTTTTGAGACCGTGAAAAACGGAAAATATCAGAATCACGTTTTAAGTTGGTCATTTAAAATCCGCAGCTATATCTATTTGGTTGATGCAAAAACCGGATTCCCTATCAAGGAAAGCGGCATTTCGAGCAAGAATGTCGTCCTTGATTACGCAGGTAGACAGAACATCGAAGTTGAATGCACTCTTAACGGATCAAGCATAGATGTATCTGATGGTTTTGTGCTTTCTTCTGAGGGGCAGGTTCAAGACCAATATAAGTTCACCGTTAAAAGCAATGGGTTCGTTTGCGAAGCCTTTAATTTCCGCATAGACTCCAAGAACCCTACGTCTCAATTCTTTTTTGCAAATCTTAGAAAGCAATTGGGCGCTTATTATTACGAGGCGGAAGAATATTTCTTCTTAACTTGGGCGGAAAACTCCGCAAATCCTATAACAGTACACTATGATTATTATGATTATAGCTCGGACGAGCCTATAACGGCTGAATATGTTGATAGTACTGTAATGGATAAGGTTGGTCTCTATCGCATTTATGCGGAAACAAAAACTCATTTACTTGAGTATTGGATAGAGGTTGTTGAGGGAGATGCTCCTTCGTATAATCGTGAAGCTTTGTCTGCAGAAAGATTCAACAATTTCAAGACGAAATGGTACGAAGTTTATGATGATATAAACAACCGCTATTTATGCTTTGATGTTGAAGAATATAATCGTGCTTATGAAGCAGCCATGACAATCGAAAACAGTTCTGTTAGTTCGAGTAGTGGCAAATACTATTATAACGGTAATTGGTATTCCGATCGTATTGATCTTACTGCCGCTATGAATGAGTATGTTTTTACTCACAACTTAAAGTTGGTCTATTTTGATCCTACAAAATATTTTGCGGATGAAGAGAGTGAGCGCACATTCTCTACCGCCGCATTCGACGGAACGATTTATCTTAACGATGATTTTCAATTTGTGAATTCTCACTATTCCGAAACACATACTGTTGTTGCGACCGATAAAGATGGGAACACATTTGATTTGAGGTTCTTCGAACCAATTTCAAAGCAAAATCTTGTAGATGGAGAGTATGTTATTACGGAAACCGATTTCTACGGCAATTCTGTGAGTTATTCTGCTTTCAGAGATAAATCCGCACCGACTGTTATGATCTCGCTTGGAGGTTCGACAAAAATCGCCAACAATGGTGGAAAATACAGTTCTATCGAAAGCTTTTCTATCTCAGAATTTAAGGATGTGTTCGACGACTTTGCTGTTCTTAAAATAACAAAGCCCGATTCTACGCTCACATACTATTATCAGAGTGAATATGCAGGTATAGTATTTGAACAAAAAGGCGAGTATAGCATATCAGCATATGATAGAAATGGTAATGTTATTAGTTTCACTGTAGAGGTTAACTGACGAGGTGATTTTACGTATGAGGAAAATTAAAAGATTTTTTACACCTATACTTTCAATAGTTTTGGCTTTGATAATGGCGTTTCAGATGGTGGCGTGTTCTAATTCAAAGCCAGATAATAATGCTGGCAATGATGATGTCACCACTCCACCAGTTGTGACTTCGCCCGAGGATGATTTTATTGAATTCCCAGTGGACGAGATAATTTCGGTCGTAGTAAATTTAGCACAAAAGCAACCCTTGGTAGGTGAAAAAACAGAAACCGATCGCGTTATAAGTGCAGATAAGCTTAACAGCTATAATACTACTCTCGTTGCAACTTCCCAAGACGGTCTGGCTTCGTATACTTCAGATAAGATTAATGTAGTTTATGATACTAACGCTGACGAATATGGTGTAAATGATACGGTTACTGTGAACGACACTATTCTTCTTGAACAAGGATATTACACTAATACCGATTCCAATAATTTGACATTGAGTGAAATTTATGCAGACTATTATGCAGTTGAAGTAGATTATAATGCTAAAGGGCAGGTTGAAGGTCTGTATTATTATGATAGGTATTACATCTACCATTATGATGTGACTGGCAAACTAACGGAAATTTATCGTGATGGATTTTTATATAAATCCTTCTCTTATAATGCAAATGGAAACATTGCGACCGAAGAAAGCATTACCGAAGAAAATTCATTTACAAGAACTTACGCTTATACCGAAGATGGGAAGCTACACTCTGTAAACGGTTCAAAGGTAAACTCTTCCGCATCGATTACAAATGGTATTTCTATTGGTGGTAGTTCTTTTTTATGGGACGGACAAGTTATCAATTTAAATCATAGCGGAAAAACTGCAAGGTTTGAATATGATTATTCGTTTAACGGAGAAAAATTCCTTACCGAAAAGGCTATCGACGGAATCATCACTACCTACAAATATGTCGGTGACAAGGTTGTCGAGATCAATGCCGACGGAAAGACTCTTTCATATATCCTTGATAAAGACTTGAATTATGTAGGCTTGTCCTACTACGATATTAAATATTACTTCGCGGTAGATCCCTTCGGAAACGTAATGGGACTCGTTGACGCGGACGGTAATTTTGCAGTTGAATATCAATATGATATTTGGGGAACAATTTGCAGCATTACCGGCGACCTTGCGAATTCGTTGGGAACACTCAATGAGATTGTTAATTTGAACGGTCCCTATGACCATTCCTTGAATTGCTATTTCTTTGCAGATAGCATCTATCTTGCATCAGAAGGTGTTACCTTGCGTGAGAAGAATGCTTCTTACGCCAAAAATATGTATCAGTGGGAGCAGAGTAACTACTTTGCTCGTTCTGCAGTTTCCTCGTTTGCGCTCATTCACGATATGGTTGTTGACGTTGCAGTTAAAAACCTTAGAGAACAGGGTGTGGATGTTGTAAGCAACCTATATGCTACCGATACAAACGGCGATTCAAGAAGGTTGGTTGATATCTATACCTTAGATTATTCTCTCACGCCTTTTGCAACAAAAAACCTCCTTCACGGCAATCAGATATATGAGGTTATCTATCACGCTCCCGATAGCGAAAAATTTGAACAAATAGCAAATGCGAAGCTTCAGGAGATAACAGATAACTGGACTGTTTCATATTTTGCCGATTATTCGCCTTCTGCTGGCAAGATGACCTTCAATGGACAGTTTGTCTTCCTTGGATATCTTATTGACTATAAGTGTGTTGAAAACGGTATTATCGAATATCAAGTCAAGAACAATGTAAAGCAGAATTACGATCAGACGGTCAACATATATGACTATGACAATAACAAATATATATGCTATGTTAATAACACCTTTGATCTGAATTTCCTTGACGGCGTAACCATTATCCCAGGTATCAATCAGGAGCAGTATGAAGCTTTAGACGGATATCTTTCCGATTATCTTCAATCTGTAGCCGGTAACGTTTGCGACCAGATGCTTATTTATGATGATCCAAATTATTATGATTTGGAAAATATGAACGTCACCCCCGATTACTGGGCGCAAATGAACCTTGAAGATACTACCACCTATCTTGAAATTCAAGCAGACGGTTCAATAAGTGTAGAAACTATGCCTGTTTGGGAAACCGATGGGTTTGCTACAAAAATTCTTATCGGTGCAGGTGTCGTTCTCGTAACTGCAGTTGTTGCAACCATAGCCATCATGGTTCCCGGCGCAAACTGTGTAGTAGTTTCCATATGCGTAGGCGCGGCTAAGGGTGCGGCTATTGGTGCGGCAAGCGGCTTTGCTATGGGATTTGTAGAGCCTTTGGTTGGTATTACAATTGAAGGAGTTGCTACCGGCAATTGGGATTTCAGCAACTATTTCAACGATGCATTGAGTGCTGCTGCTGACGGCTTTGCGGCAGGTGCTATCACCGGCGCTATTATGGGTGGTATTAGTGGCGGTTTGAATCCTAAATACTGCTTTGAAGCAGGTACACCGATTGCGACTGCTAACGGTGCGGTAGCCATCGAAAATGTTGCTGTTGGCGATATGGTATGGTCGTATGACTATAAGACAGACGAGAAGTCCTTAAAGCCTGTTACTGCTACCACCGTTCGTGAAACGAATCAAGTTATCTCTGTTGAGATTGGCGGAGAGCAAATTGTCACTACACCTGAACACCCTTTCTACGTTGTCAATAACGATAAGTACAATGGGTATGTTGCGGCGAAGTATTTGTCTGTTGGCGATTGTATTCAAACGGCAGACGGTGGATACTTGGATATCACAGCCATTAAGCAGCAAACACTTGATGCACCGATAGCGGTTTATAATCTAACTGTAGATGATAACCATAGTTATTATGCTGGTGATAATGAGTTGTTGGTGCATAATGTAAGTTGCAATGAAGTTAGTAAATATTATGCCGACACACAAAATCGACAGTTTGATACATATAAGGACTTCAAAAAGCATTACGGCAAAGCCGGCGATGGATATGAATGGCATCATATAGTTGAGCAATCACAGGTAAGAAATGGTTCTGTCATGGCTCAGGATGTTTATTCTGTTAAAAACACCATAAGATTGGATTATGCAACACATAGAAAGATCAGTGGTATGTATTGTTCTAAAAATGCAACATTGACGGGATCTACTACTATGACGGTGCGTCAATGGCTTGCTGGAAAAAGTTATGCAGAACAATATGAAATAGGAGTTATGTTATTAAAGAGTTTAGGAGTTGTTTTATGAGTATAGAGAAAATGTATTCGGCATTTCGCGAGAATGCTATTATTGCGGCTTCTGCATTTTTGCAAGGCGATTCAAAGACCAATAAAGCTGCTACAAAAAAAATGGATAATGCTTTTAAAAAGATAGAGGCTTCTGGCGAAAGTATGCAGGCTTTTTATGATGTTATGGTCAAAGACGAAAATGCATATGTGCGTCTTCAGGCGATAACGTATTGCGGTAATACAAAATTTAATATTGCTTGGGCATTGATGGAAATCAAGAAAATACGCTCAGATAGTGAACTAACAGATGTGGATAGATTAACTATCAATTTTGCTATTGATCGCTGGGAAAAGGAACTTAAAGGTTAATGAGCAAAGTGCTATTTTGGAGGACGATTGCAAAGTGAATAAATATAAATTATTAACGATACTGATGTTGATTTCAATTGTTATCTTTGTTTGTTCTTCCTGTTCCACAAACTGCAATCATGTTTATAGCATCCATAAAACAGTGGAAGCAACTTGTACAGAAGAAGGTTACAACGAATACAAATGCTCCGAATGTGGAGATAAGTATAAAGAAACCATCTCCGCAAAAGGGCATACAGCAGGCGAAGCGCCTACATTGGAGGCTTCGCAGGTTTGTACTGTTTGTGGAACGGTTTTGGCAAGTGCAGTAGATTATATGCCGTATCGTGGGAATGATTTAGCAATCAATCAGTATTACGGATATGGTAATAGCTATATTACAACACAGATTGTTTCGCAAAATCTTGATAGATACACGCCCGATCCTATTCAATACATTGACAAAAACGGTGCAGCATATCACTTGAATTTAAGTGTTCCAATCCAAGATTTTTTCAAGCATAGCGTGAACTCTGTTTTGCCTCTTACAACTTCGGACGGTAAAACATATAGCACGGATTCCGGATTTAAACTGTCATTTTCTTTTACATCTGTTGATAAAGCAGTTGATTCAATCCACGCATGGGAACAAGGATTAAACTCGGAGTTTAAGAATTCAGATGCTGAACTTTTGAAAATCGTAGGCGAGTATCAAGCGAATCCGTCATATTACAACAAAATTTACGAGCTTGTCGATTTTTCTGATTGTTATATTGAAATAGCCAAGAAAACTGAGGATGGATACGAGCCTATCAAGACAATCAACTCAAAAGAAGATTGGAAAGCCATCTTACAAACAGGTAGCATTGAAATTTCCGATGATAACGGCGCTCTGTTCTATGAGGTTGGAACATACCGTGTGTTGTTCAAGTATAATATGACTTGGATAACCGATCCTCCTTCTGCCGTTTACACATTAGAAGATACGAGCAAATCTAATCCTATCTATCCTTATGGCAAATTGAACGATCAATATGAATATTTTTATATTACCGTAACAGAGCAAAGAAACAATATATTGCTTCCTGGTAATGTGGAAACATCAGATTGGGGATTTTTCTGTCAGTTAAGAGCGTTAACGGTAGGGGAAAATAATCCCTTTATTGCAGATCATTCTACTTTGACTTTTGAAAACGGTGTTAAGTTTAAGATTGGCGCAAAAGTCGATATGACCAAAACGGGTTATTATTACAACCATTATACAATCAAAGCCTTTTCCTTCACACTTTCCGTATATAATGCAAACACCGATACCTACGATGAATATAAGGCATATGATTTGATGCCAAGTATTTCTCGGGATGTTGTATATGGGGACGAAATAACGGTTGATGTGGGACAAGATTCTGCACTTCGAGATAAGAAATGCAAGATTAAGTTGTCATATTCATTCTTGAACGAAGCAACAGGTGAAACGATAACAGAGCAACAGAACTATTATTATACTTTGCATTGGTGATTATATGAAAAGAATAAGTACTATTTTATTATCAATACTGTTGTGTATCATTCTGTTGTTGTTTGTAACGGCTTGCAGTGGCGAAAACGAACCAAACGCCGGCGAGTCAAATAACAATTATGATATCGTTGACAGTATTGATACCGATACTATAAAAGAATATAAATCGGGAGATCAGATTGAACTTTATCTTAATTCGGCTACCAACAAGCGATTAACAGATTACATCGATTCAGGAGCTTCACAGATTTCCGTGGCAGACAAAAATGTCGTAGAAATACAAAATGACGTCCTGCTTCCTAAATCACAGGGAGTGACCTACATTTCTTGTAAATACGGCGATATCGTTAAGAATTACAATGTTATTGTTCATAATGGAGCCGAATACGTTACATCTTGTAGCATATCGGGATCTTCGTCCAATACATTTTCTGCTCACGTAGGACAAACTTATCAAATAAGCACGTCAAACACATCGTCATGTGAAGTTTCAGAGTTGAAAATTGATACATATGCAAGCTACGATTCTGTTGAAGCTGACGAACTGATTTCTGTAAATTCAAACGGAGAAATACGAGTTATAGGTATAGGAACTTGTGAGATTTGGGTGCATTCGGCAACCAATGCTTCTGACAAAGGCATTCGAATTGCAGTAACCTCTTCCTTTGCCGAGGAAACGCTTTCATCTGCGGTAACAAGTTGGATGACGGAAAATATCGAACAAACAGAAACGGGTGTAATTACTAAATCAGAACTTGCTGAAATCGAATCACTTACATTTACCGAACTGTTAGAATTTAATGAATCTGAATGGTCTACGATTTTGCCATCTCTTACATCGGTTACTTTCGATTTAAGCAACGGTAGCAACTACAATTCCACATATAGAATCAGTTCAGGCAAGTTGTCTTATGGCTTTGTCGGAAATGAAAATTCGGAATATAAGTTTTCCATTCTATCAGACGAGCGTGAACAATTGAATTTGAGTTTTACCAATTTCAAATTGAATTCGCAGAGCGCAACAGGAATAGATCTTTCTGCGGTTAAAAATGCTGTTATTTCGTACGGAGGCACTTGCAATATCAAAGGCGCAGATGCTCAAAATAACGGCAACGGAAGCAATGCCATTGTTGCGGATAATTTACTCATTACCATTTTTCAAGATTCCGTTGTAACGATTATGGGCGGAAACGGCACTTCACAATCAACAAAAGGTACACGTATTGGAGGCAGTGGAATTCTCACAAACGGCAAATTAGATATCAATGCACTTTCATCTTCCTATGATACTACTTTGAATATTTATGGTGGTACTGGTGGTAACGGATATGATGCAGGTAATTCCGGCGGAACTGGTGGCATAGGCGTTACCTCTAGGCAAATTTCGATTAGTGGATTTTTAGCCCTTTCAGTTAATGGAGGAAAGGGTGGAAACGGTGTTAATGGGAAAGATGGAACTGCCGGAGATGCCGCAACTAGTGAGGCACAGTCTGGTCGCTCGGGCAATGATGGAGGCACTGGTGGCTCAGGGGGAGCTGGTGGTGTTGCTCTTAAAACAGATCTTATAAAAGCAGACTCAAAATTAAAATTAATATTGTATGGTGGTACTGGCGGTAATGGTGCAAAAGGAGGAGCCGGTGGTACTGGAGGAGCCGGTGGAAAAAGCGCCCAAAGCAATGAGAGTAAAAATCGTGGCGGTACTGGTGGTACTGGAGGAGCCGGTGGTACTGGAGGAGCCGGTGGAGCCGGTGGTGCAGCTTGCTTATCACTATCTGATAATATAGAATATATTATTATGGATGGATTGGTTATTGATAATTTATCTATTTGTTCTGGCGCTGGTGGGGATGCTGGTGCTGGTGGTACTGGTGGTACTGGTGGACGAGGAGGACATGGGGCAGAATGGGGTCCTGATGTTGTTCACGCGTGGGTAAATTATACAAACCATGGTGGTGCTGGTGGCACGGGCGGAAGAGGTGGCGATGCTGGTAAAATTGGCATTGCGGGTACTACTCATTATTACGTGTATGACAATTTCTTTGTGCTACAAGGGGATATGGGAAAAAGTGCTAACGGTGGCGCTGGTGGTACTGGTGGTACTGGTGGTAATAAAGGATATCGAGCCGGTTGGATTCAAGGTAAATCTTATGGAAATAATGGTTCAGGTGGCTCAGGTGGTATGGGAGGTTGTTCTAGCTCAGGCTTAGAAGGAAAAATCGGGGATCCACCAAATGGAAAGTCTGGTGGAACTGGTGGTGCTGGGGGATAAAATCTCAATATCCGCAACGTTGTACCAAAGAATACGCCGACGGCGAAAAACGAAGAAATCGCAGCTTCCGACGGAGGTCTGTCCTACAATTTAGGACAGGCCTCTTTCTTAAAAATCCGTGACAATTCGGGAAGTGAAACAACGATTTTTAAGCCGGTTGTGCCAAACTAAATTATTTCCCAAAAGCGATAAAAGTCTCAAAAAAGTAGGCAGATGTCCAAGAACGTGGACATTTGCCTATTGATTTTTATAGATTCTTATGATAAAGTAGAATTATATATACAAACATATGTTTAGATTATGCTTTGTGTGGGTATATATAATTAAGGGCTTCTGCCCCTTAATAAGGGAAAAGCAAACTTTAGTTTGCGAGGGGTTTGCCGTCCGCGGCGAGCAATTTACCCTTTGTTAAGATTGCAAGCATCGGCAGGCTTTGTTTGTATATGAAAACCACGGGATAGTCCCGTGGTTAAAAAGAGGTTAACCTTTACATAAAAATACCTCTTATGTTAAAATAAGAAAGTAGTCTACACAATCAAATTAAACATAGGAGGTCATCAAAGTATAAATGACATAAATAGTTTAGCACATACGAAGTGGAATTGCAAATATCACATAGTATTTTCACCGAAATGTCGTAGAAAAGTTTTCTATTGCTCGTGGAAATACCACCCAAATTTATAGTAAGGTTTCTTCTGTTCGGTACTGGGTAGGGGTTTTGCCGGTTATAGACTTAAAAAGTCTTCTAAAATATACGGCGCTTTCAAAGCCAAAATCGAACGAAATTTCTTCTATGCTCTTGTTTTTATCAAGCAAAAGCGTTCCGCACGCCCTTAAAATAGCGATTCGGTTTTTATAAACGATAGGCGAATAGCCCGTTTGTTTTTTAAAAAGGTAATAAAATCTAGACGTGGAAAGGTAGCACAGCGATGCAAGTTGTTCTATGGAAATTTTATCTTTGTAATGCGTGTTGATATATTCTAACGCAGGAGTAACGGAAGTAGTTTCGGTTTGCTCTTCATACACGACTTGGCGGAACGCGTCTGCGCAGATAGAATAAAAGGCTGAAAGGGTTAAAAATGATTTTTCGGTTTTTGAAAACTGGTGTTCCTTAATAACGTTGGCGCAACTTAGGGCACTACTAAAATCGTTTAGTTTAATTTTTTGAATAGGAATTTTTGCGCTAGACAGTGGGTCTTGCGTGGGCGCAAAGTTAAAGTGGATAGACCTAAATTCAGTATTTTTAGTCCATTTAGAAATATAAGTGGTATCTTTGGGTATAAACAAGAAGTCGCCTTTTTCTAGCGTGATGGTTTGGTTTTTGGTTTCAACTTCGCCCTTTCCCGCTAGCATAAACATAAAGTTGTGGCAAGGCCTTGGCGAACGGCTATAATCGTGGGTAGAAGGCTTGTCTTGAACGTATTTAACCGTTATTAAAAGCGAAAAATGTTGGCTAATATTTGCAGATATCATAGTGCCCCCGCAGTAGAATCGTTTTCATATAAAATAGTATAAGTAATAGAAAAAAATTTGTCAATACATTATAATGTATTCGTATAGATTTCGTTAAACGAAAAAAAATTCGAAATAGAATAGGTGATAAAAATGAAAGCAATTGTAATCAACAAACAAGACCAAAGTTTAAGTTATACCGACGTTCCTAACCCAGTGTTAAAAGACGGCGAAGTTTTAATAGAAGTTTACGCATCTGCGCTAAATAGAGCAGACCTACTTCAAAGAGAAGGAAATTATCCGCCTCCCCCTGGATGCCCAGAGTGGCCGGGGCTAGAAGTTGCGGGCGTTATAAAGGAAGTTGCAAACGGCGTTAAAAAGTTTAAGGTGGGCGATAAAGTTTGCGCGTTGCTTGGTGGTGGTGGCTACGCTGAATACGTTAGCGTTACCGAAGATATGGTTATGCCTATTCCTAACGGGCTATCTTACGTAGAAGCGTGCGCTATACCAGAAGTGTATATGACGGCTTATCTTAACTTATTTTTCGTGGGTAATGCAAAAAAAGGCGAAACGCTTTTGATGAACGCTGGCGCAAGCGGACTTGCAAGTGCAGTTATTCCTATGGCAAAGGCGTTTGGACTTAGAGTTATTACAACCGTTTTAGGAAAAGACAAGGTTAAAGAAGTTGAATATCTTAACGCAGACCGCGTTGTAGACACTACGACGGAAGATATTGCAGAAGTATTAAAAGAAGAAGAAAAGAACGGCACGCCAGTTAATATTGCAATCGATTGCCTTGCAGGCGAAAAACTTGGCGAGTGCTTAAAATACGTTGCTAGGGGATGTAGGTGGATACAAATTGCATCACTTGCAGGCGATTATTCGCAAGTAGATTTTAGAAATATTTTCGTTAAAAATATTAGAATTATCGGTAGCACTTTAAGAAGTAAAACCCCAGAAGAAAAGGGGATATTACTAAACGAATTAGTAGAAAAAACTTGGGCTAAATTTGAAAGTGGAGATATTAAAGTTAAAATTTATAAAACCTTCCCGTTAGAAAAAGCCGACGACGCGCACCAAGTTTTATATCGTGGCGAAAACGTTGGCAAAGTAGTGCTTATAGTTAAGGAGTAAGGTTATGCCGAAAATAAAGCAAATAGTTTTCGTTGAGCCGTATAAAGCAGAATATCAAACGATTGGCGAACTAGATTTTAGTTTAATCGCGCCAAACGAAGTTGTTGTTAAAACCATAGTTTCTAGTATTAGTTTAGGAACTGAACGCGCAAACTACGTTGGAGACCCTAACGTTTCCGCTATAAGAAACGCGCCAGCCGAAGCGATTTTTCCTAGATACACAGGTTATAGTAGCGCAGGCGAAGTAGTTGCTGTTGGCAAAGACGTAAAAAAAGTTAGCGTGGGGGATAGAGTTGCTATTTTTGGTAGCCACCACGTAAACTACAACGTAGTGCCCGAACAAAGAGTTGTTAAAATAATGCACGATAACGTTTCTTACGAAGAAGCGTCTTTTGGGTATATAACTACCTTTCCACTTGCTAGTGTTAGAAAGGTTAGGGTAGAACTTGGCGAAAGCCTTATGGTTATGGGCTTAGGTCTTTTAGGGCAAATTTCAGTAATGTACGCTAGGTGCGCAGGTGCTTACCCCGTAATCGCGTGCGACCCCGTTAGCGAGCGCAGAGAAGAAGCACTTAAAAACGGCGCGGACTACGTTTTTGACCCACTTGATAAAGATTTTGAGAAGAACGTTAGAAAGGTTTGCCCAAACGGAGTTAACACGGCAATAGAAGTTACGGGTGTGGGCGCAGGGCTAGATGAAACGCTTGATTGTATGGCGAAAATGGGTAGAGTTGCGCTTCTTGGGTGCACGAGAAACAGCAACTTTACTATTGACTATTATAAAAAAGTGCACGGGCCGGGCATAACGCTTATCGGCGCGCACACTAATGCAAGACCGGATTTTGAGTCTTACCCTGCGCATTTTACGCACGAAGACGATATTTTAACTATGCTTAAACTTTGTTCTGCTAATAGGCTTCCTATTAAAAATTTAATTAAAGAAACGCACAATCCAAAAGATTGCCAAAGCGTTTATACACGTCTTGTAACGGACAAGAATTTTCCGCTTGGCGTGCAGTTTGATTGGAGAGAAGAATAATGAAAAAGATAAAAATTGCGCAAATCGGTGTGGGGCACGACCACGCTTGTAGTGCTTTTCTTACCCTAAAAAATTCAAAACTTTTCGAGATGGTAGGGTATTGCAAAGTTCCCGAAGACGACGGCGGGTACGAGTGCGTTAAAGAGCACGATAAACTTTACGCGCACTACTACGACGGGGCAAAAGAACTTACGCTTGAAGAAATTTTTGCTATTCCCGACCTAGAAGCCGTTGCAATAGAAACCTTTGACCTTGCGCTTGTTAAATACGCTCAAATGGCGGCGGATAGGGGGCTTCACGTTTATATGGACAAAGCGCCTGGTGAAAGCGCAGAGGCGTTTGAAAAATTATTGTCTACTATAAAAGCAAAAAATCTAGCCTTTTCTATCGGGTATATGTACAGATTTAATCCGCTTCTTAACAAGGTTTTCGCTAGCGTTAAGTCTGGCGAGATAGGCAAAGTAAACAATATCGAATCTGAAATGAGTTGTTATATGGACCACAAAAAAAGGCTATGGCTCGAACAATTCAAGGGCGGTATGATGCAGTTTTTAGGTTGCCACCTTGTTGATATGGTCGTTAGGCTAAACGGCGTTCCAGACGAAATTTTGCCGTTAAACTACGCTTCGGGCGATAAAGGCGTTGACACGTTAGACGTAGCGTTTGCAGTATTTAAATATCCAAACGCAATAGCAACTATTAAGAGTAGTATGATAGATTGCGGTGGCTACGTTAGAAGGCACTTAACCATTACGGGCGACAAAAACACCATAGACGTTAGGCCTTTAGAAAAATTCGAGTCGGTGCCGTCTAATATATCTACGGCTATGCGAAAATACGGCTTTGAAAAAGGCTGGCACGACCTTGGCGAACTTTTAGGTAGCGGTGTGTTTGATAGATACGAAGGCATGCTTTCGGCTTTTGCCAAAATGGTTAGGGGAGAGCGTGGCTACGCGGTGGATTTAGAGTTAGAAGCAAGGATTCATCGTTGTCTTCTTACCGCATCGGGAATAGAGTGCGACTATAAAGGCGAAATTAAACTATAAAAAAATAAGGTAAATTATTTATGAAAAAACTACATTTAATTTGCAATTCTCATATAGACCCAGTTTGGCTTTGGACTTACGACGAAGGTATATCGGCAGCGATTTCTACCTTTAAGTCGGCGTGCGACCTTGCAGAAGAATTCGACTATATTTTCTGCCATAACGAATCGGTTTTATACGAAGCGATAGAAACGAACTGCCCTGCGCTTTTCGAGCGCATTAAAAAGTTGGTTAAAGCGGGCAAATGGAAGATAATGGGCGGTTGGTACGTTCAGCCAGACTGCCTTATGCCACACGGCGAAAGTTTTATTAGGCAAATAAAAGTGGGGCAAAAATATTTTAAGGAAAAGTTTGGCGTAACGCCCGAAGTTGCAACCAACTTCGACTCTTTCGGGCACAGCGTTGGACTTGTTCAAATCCTTAAAAAATGTGGGTTTATCGGCTACGTTTCTATGCGCCCATTTAAATCGCACATGCATTTCCCAGACGGAAAATTTTATCGTTGGGTAGGGCCTAGTGGTGATTCGGTTATATACACTAACGTAAAACAATATTTAAGTTACTACGGCAAAGCCACGGTTAAAATTTTAGACGAAGCTCAAACTATGGACGACGTAGACGGCGTTTTGTGGGGCGTTGGAAACCACGGTGGCGGACCAAGTAGGGTAGACTTAAAGGCGATAAAAGACCTTAAAATAGACGGCGTTAAACATTTTCATAGTTCGTTCGAAGACTTGTTTCACGACGATATAAAAATTAGCGCGGAAATAGGCACTTCTTTAATACCTGCACAGCCCGGTTGCTATTCTTCTATGGCAAAAGTAAAGCAACTTCATCGCGAAACCGAAAATATGCTATATTTTACCGAAAAACTAATATCGCTTGCTAAAATGTCGGGCGCGAATATAGACGTTACTGGGCTTTACGAAGCGCAAAAGAGAATGCTTCTTGCGCAGTTCCACGATATACTTCCTGGAACTTGCATACAAGACGGCGAAAAGAACGGGCTAGAACTTTTAAGCACCTGTATGAGCACTGCAAAAGAGTATCGTACCAACGCGTTTATGTATTTAACTATGGGCGAACCAGTTGCAAAAGACGGCGAATATCCTATCTACGTGTTTAACCCTATGCCTTACGAAGTGGTTGCGCCGATAGAAACTGAATTTAACCTTGCAAACCAAAATTGGAGTGTAGAAAAAAGGTTTAAGCCAGTAGTATATCTAGACGGCGAGTTAGTGCCTAGCCAAGAGATTAAAGAAGAATCTACGCTTAATTTAGACTGGCGCAAACGCATTATCTTTAACGGCAAACTAAAACCTTTGGGTATTACTAGATTTTCGGTTTATACCGAAGAAGAACCCTACTACGATGCATACGGCAGACCTATGACGCACGTAGATTTTAACGAGTTTTTAAAAGACACCATTATTGGCGCGCCTTGGTCGCTTAAAATGTACGAAGACACGCCGGACCCTTGGGCAATGAGCACCGAAGAACATAAGCACGGCGTAGGTAAAAACCCAATTCCGTTCGAAAAAATGAGCGATGAAAAATGCAAAGAGTTTATCGTTTCGGATAAACCTGCTTTTTCAGAACACCTTATCGAAGACGGAGAAATTTTTACGGCAATAGAAGGGTTTTATACCAAAGACAACACTAACGCCGTTATAGAGTATAGAAAATACCACAACGAGCCTTTTATCGACGTTAAAGTAACGGTAGAGTTCGGGGATAAAAATAAACTAGTAAGACTTTGCATACCGATAGGCGAAGGCGAAATCGTGGGCGACGGGCCTTTCGTTTGGGAAAAGAAAAACACGGATATAGAAATTCCGTTCCAAAGATGGATAGGCGTTAAAAAGCCAGACGGCAAAATTTTAGCCTTTATAAACGACGGCATTCACTCTGCAAGAAAAGAAGGGGATAACCTTTGCCTAATACTTATTCGTGGCGTTGGCTATTCTGTGCACCCACTAGACGTTAACCAAGAAGATTTATCGGTTGGCGCAAGAACCACTTATCCTATAAATAGATATATCCCTAGAATTGATAGCGGGCGTTATACCTTTAAACTTCGCGCGATGGAGGGCACGCTTTCGGAAATTTCGAGAGAAGCAGAACTCTTTAACCAAAAAACTTACGCTATTAACGTGTTCCCGATTGGAACGGGCAGTAATATTCCTAACGTATACACTTCTAAACCCGTTAACATGCCTATATTTAAGGTTGGCGAAAACGGAGGGTATATTTTTAGATTTTATAACCCAGAAGAAAACGCCGTGGACTTTACCTTGTTCGTGGGCGATAAATCTGTCGATTTAACTATGGAAAAAGCCGAAGTTTTAAGCGTTAAATTTGATAACGGAGAATTTACCATATATCACGACGAAATGCCGATTTAGTTAGGAGATAGAGTATGATACATAAAATAGAAAACGAATTTTTAAGCGTTGAAATTAACTCTTTGGGCGCTGAATTATTCTCTGTTAAAAGCAAAAAAACGGGCGTAGAATATTTGTGGCAAGGAAACGCTAACTACTGGAAATCTAGGGCGACCGTTCTTTTTCCGGTGTGTGGCAGAATTTTTAGTGGAAAATACCTTTATAAAAACCAAGAATACGAAATGCCTATACACGGCTTTGCCAAACTTTGCGAATTTAGCGTGAACAAAGAAAAGGGTGCGCAAATTAGTTTTACGCTTGTATCTAGCGAAGAAACCAAAAAATATTATCCGTTCGATTTTAGTTTTACGTTAAAATACGCCTTAAAAGGCAATGCGCTTATAAACGAATTTATCGTTAAAAACACGGGGGATAAACAACTTATTTTCTCTTACGGCGGGCACCCTGGCTTTAACGTTCCGTTTATATCGGGCGAAGAATTTAACGATTATTATTTAGAGTTTAGCAAAAACGAACTAGAAAAGTTAGTGTTCTCTGATACTTGTTTTAACACAGGCAAAACGCAAAAGATAGCGCTTGATTGCAACAGGTTAAACTTATCGCACGATTTATTTGATAACGACGCGATTTTCGTTAAAGCCGATACCGATTCGGTTAAACTAAAATCTAAAAACGGCAATAACTACGTAGAAGTTGGCTATAACAACGCAACTTGTTTAGGGCTCTGGCACAAACCTAAATCAGATGCACCTTACGTTTGCATAGAACCTTGGCACGGCGTTCCTTCGTTAGACGGCAAAGTGGACGATTTAGAAACCAAACTAGACACTATAACACTTGAAAAAGGCAAAACGCACGAAAATTATTTCGTTATAAAGATTGTGGAGAATTGATCTATGAAAGACATAGAAAAACTAGTAACCGAGCCTATATTTTTTGAAAGAAACCGCGTTTTTAGGGTGTATAAAGGCGGTAAACTTTATAAAGACTTTTTTCAAGACGGATACGACGACGGAACGGACAACCTATTCCCAGAAGAGTGGGTTGCAAGCAAGGTTAAAGCCATAAACCCAAAATATTTTGGCGAGCGCGACGGGGTTTCGGTTGTTAAAGGCACAAAAATCTTTTTTGATGATTTGCTAAACGATTTTCCTAACGAACTACTGGGAAATAGAAAATACGACTGCCTTGTTAAGTTTATTGATAGCGCGATTAGGCTACCTTTCCAAGTTCATCCAACTAAAGATTTTTCTAGAAAACACTTTAATAGTGAATACGGCAAAACTGAAGCGTGGCTTGTTATTGATAAAAGACCAGATGCCAAACTATACTTTGGCTTTAAGGATAAAATGACCAAAGAACAAATAGATAGGTTAGAAAACGCTAGCGAAACCGAAAACGACGTTTTTTCGGGGCTACTTAATTCCGTGCCCGTAAACGTTGGCGATATTTGGCTTATTAAAGCGGGGCTCGTGCACGCTATCGGCGCAGGCTGTATGATAGTAGAAGTGCAAGAGCCAACAGACTTTACTATTCAACCAGAACGCTGGTGCGGAGATTATCACCTTTCGCCCCAAGAAGAATATTTAGGGCTAGAAAAAGACGTTGCGCTTGATGCGATAGACTATTCTATCTACGGCGAAAACGCTATTGCCTATGCTAAGGTAAACGTAAAAAAAGTGGTAGACACCGATACTTACGTTAAAGAAGTTTTAATCGATTATAAGGGCACGCCTTGTTTTGCTGAGAACAGGCACGTTCTTAAAAACGGTGGCAGTTTTATAATGGACTATGCACCGTCCGTTTACATCTGCACGGACGGGGAAGCAGTTATCACGAGCAAAGGATATTCTAAAAAAATCAAAAAAGGCGATTATTTTTTCTTGCCGTTTAGCGCGGAAAACAAGTTTAAGGTGCAAAGCGAAACGAACGCAACCTTAATAGAGTGTTTGCCTTCTAAACAGTAAGAGTTAAGAAAATGCGTTAGATAGCGCAAAAATCGCAAAAGGATTAGTTAAAAGAAAAATTGATATATGCATTTTAATAAACGGCTATTAAACATTAGTTTAAGAGCCGTTTTACTATTGACACTAAACTTTGCGCGTGATATAATAATGCTTACTAAAATATTTATTAAAAAGGAACGAAATTTTTATGCTAGATTTTATATACAACACCCCAACCAAAGTGTTTTTCGGCAAAGATAAGCATAAAGAAGTTGGCAAAATAGTTAGCGAATACGGCTACAAAAAAATCATGCTACAATACGGCAAAGGCAGTATTAAAAAAAGCGGGCTATACGACGAAGTGATAAGTTCTTTAACGGCATACGGCGTAGAAGTTGTAGAAATGGGTGGCGTTGAGCCTAACCCAAAACTTTCGTTTGTAAGAGAAGCGATAAAAGTTGCAAAGCAAACGGGTGTAGAAATGATTTTAGCAGTGGGTGGTGGTAGCACGCTAGATTCTAGTAAATACACGGCACTAGGCGCTAAAACCGAAGAAGACGTTTGGAATTTCGCTATCGGCAAAAGCACCCCGAAAGACGCGCTTCCCGTTGCAGTTATACTAACGCACTCGGCGGCGGGTAGCGAAATGAGTAATTCAGCAGTTATTACTAACACCGAACTAAACCACAAAAAAGGGTGCAGTACAGAACTAAATAGATGTAAGTTTGCAATACTAAACCCAGAACTTACTTATAGCGTTTCTAAATATCAAACGGCTTGTGGAATAGTTGATATGATGACGCATACCATTGAAAGATATTTCACGCCACACGCCCCAACAGACCTTACCGATAGACTAGCGGAAGGTTTGCTTAAATCGATAATAATAGCAGGCAAAAAAGCGATTGATAACCCAACCGACTACGAAGCAAGAGCAACGCTTATGTGGGGTTCTAGCCTAGCGCATAACGGACTTACCGGTTGCGGTAGAGAAAACTACCTAGCCGTTCATCAACTAGAACACGCCGTTAGCGGTATTTACGACGAAGTTGCGCACGGCGCAGGTCTTGCCGTTTTATATCCGGCGTTTATAAAGTATATTTATAAGCATAACGAAGAAAGGTTTGCGCAGTTTTTTAGCCGTGTGTTCGACGCAAGTGGCGAAACAGGCGAAGCCGTAGTGTTGGGCGGAATTGAAAAGATGCAAGAGTTCTTTAAGTATATTGGTATGCCAAGCAAACTAACAGACTTTAATATAGGCAAAGACCAAGCCACAAGATTGGCACTACATTGTTCGCAAAACAAAACGGCTAGCGTTAAAAGTTATATCCCACTAGGATACGAAGAACTTAAAGAAATTTTTGAACTTGCATTTTAAGGAGTGATTATGAATAAAGAAACCACGGTAGATAAAGACCTAGTCGTAAAAACCGATTTTGACGTTTCTAATATAGATTTTTATTTGCCAACTGCCGAGCCGTTTACTCTTTACGGTATAAACCCACCAGACGAGAAAATGGATAGGTATTACAGAATTCCGCAAGAAGTTATTGATAACGGCACGTTTGTTAGAGGTCTTAACTGGCACGGCGCAAACGGAGCGGGGGCAAGGGTTAAATTTAGAACGAACTCTAAAACCATATCTATAAAAGCGGTGCTAGATAAAATAGGTGGGCTTTCGCACATGCCGAACACTGGCGTTTGTGGGTTCGACCTTTACGTAGACGATAGGTATTTTGCTAACTTTATTCCGCCGTTTTGGATAAGGACGGAAGGCAACGCGTATTCTAGCCAAAAAAATATCACCGAATATATTTTCGACGGCGAAGAAATCAAAGAAAGAGAGATAACCATATACTTCCCACTTTACTGCGACGTTATATCGTTAGAAATCGGTATAGAAAAAGGCGCAACGCTTAATAAAACTTTGGGATATAAAAACAGCCCCGCGCTAGTATTTTACGGGCACAGTATAACGCAAGGTGGGTGCGTTTCTCACCCCGGTAACGCATACTCTAACATAATAGAAAGAGATTTTAGCGTTGACTGCGTTAACTTTGGTTTTTCGGGCTCTGCTAACGGAGAAGACGCTATGTGCGACTACATTGCAAATAGAGAAACTTTGGCGCTTATCTACGACTACGACCATAATTCTTTGCCAGACCTACTAAGAGAAAGACACCAAAGGTTTTTTAATCGCTATCGTAAAATTCACCCAAACGTGCCTATAATAATATTGCCAACCACCGATTGTGAGCCAAGCAGAGCGCTTAAAAAAGAAAGGTTTGATATTTGCTATAACACCTATAAATCGGCAAAAGATAACGGCGACAAAAACGTTTACTTTTTAGACGTTCACGCCGAACTTAATAAACGTTGTGGCGACTACGGTTACGTAGAAAGAAACGGCGGACACCTTAGCGACGTTGGTTCGCTAATAATGGCGAAATGCATAGAAGAAGTTTTAGAAAAAATTATAGATTTTAAAAAATAAAGGAGATATAAAAATGTATAAAAAAATAGTAGAAGATTACATTAAGAAAATTGATTTTAACGCGTTTACCGAAGGTAAGATGCACTTGGGCGGCGAAGACTTCGTGCTAATTTCTAGGTACAACACCAAAGAAGTGAACGACGGCATATTTGAAAAACACGAAAAATTCATAGACGGGTTTTATATGCTAGACGGCGAAGAAATTGTTTTGGTTTCTAAAAATATGGACGAAGTTACTTCTGAATACATAGAAGAAAAAGAGAGAATACTTGCAACCGTGAAAAGCAGCGAAAAAGTTGTTATTAAAAAGGGCGATTTGCTTATTTTAGATACTGACGAGTGGCATAAACCAACCCTTGCGCTAGATAAATCCGCACCGGTGGTTAAAGCAATATTTAAGATTAGAAAAAGATAATGTGATAAACGTTTAGTAACGCGCGCGAAAATTTTTCGGGCGCGTTCTTTTGTTTAATTTTCTTAAAGAACAAAGCAGTTAGCACCAAAAATTTCCATAAATAATAAATTTTGCATTATTCTAAAATAAATAGAATAAAATTTTAAAAATTCGGTATTGACAACGCGCGTTTCTTGGGGTAAAATATTTCTATAAGAAATAAATTATAAGGAGAAAATGTATGAAAAAGTTTCTTATGATGCTTTTATCATTAGTTATGGTAGTTTTCACGTCTATCGGCCTAATCGCTTGTGGCGAAACGATAACCGTAGAACTAGATAACGATGGTAAAAAACAAACTCTTGAAGTTAACGACGAGTTTACAGCACCACAAGATCCTGTTAAAGAAGGGCACACCTTCCTTGGCTGGTTCTTAGACGGCTCAGACACGAAGTTCGACTTTAATACTAAAATTGAAGCAAGTATAGTTTTAGTTGCTAAATGGCAAATAAATCAATACACCATTAGTTTTGATTCTGGCGTTAATGCAATCACTCAAAACTACGGCACTGCAGTTACCGCACCTACTGCTCCAACCAAAACGGGATACACCTTTGCAGGTTGGTTTGAAGAAGGCGCAACTGAAGCGTATGCCTTTGATACTATCGAAGCAAGAAACGTTGCTCTTGTAGCAAAATGGAATATTGCTCAATTTACCATCACCTTTAATACTGACGGTGGCACGGCAATTGCTCCTATAACTGGGGACTACAACACTGCTGTTACTGCACCTACCGCTCCAACCAAAACGGGTTACACTTTTGCTGGATGGGACGTAGCAGTTCCAGAAACGATGCCTGCAGAAAACGTTACCATTACTGCTCAATGGACGGTTAACGCTTACAGCATTAGTTTTGATGCTAATGGTGGCTCTGCTGTTCAATCTATCACTCAAAACTACGGCACTGCAGTTACCGCACCTACCGCTCCAACTAAACTAGGTTATACCTTTGCTGGTTGGTTTGAAGAAGGCGCAACTGAAGCGTATGCTTTTGCTACTATCGAAGCAAGAAACGTTGCTCTTATAGCAAAATGGAATATTGCTCAATTCACCATCACCTTTAATACTGACGGTGGCACGGCAATTGCTCCTATCACTAAGGATTATAACAGCGCAGTTACTGCACCTGTTGCTCCAACCAAAACGGGTTACACCTTTGCTGGATGGGACGTAGCAGTTCCAGAAACTATGCCAGCAGAAAACGTTACCATTACTGCTAACTGGACTATAAATCAATATACCATTACCTTTAACACAAATGGTGGCACGGCAATTGCTCCTATAACTCAAAACTACGGCACTGCGATTTCTGCACCTGTTGCTCCAACCAAAACGGCTTACACCTTTGCTGGTTGGGACGTAGCAGTTCCAGAAACGATGCCAGCAGAAAATATTACTATCACTGCTAAATGGGATGCTACTACTTATTCTATCGTAGTAGACGTTAACGGCGGTGAAGTTGAAAACTTTGCTAAAATCGATTATACCATAGAAGACGCACCTATCGTTATCGAGGCTGTTCCTACTAGAAGGGCTAGTGAATTCGTTGGTTGGTTTGGCGTTAAAGTTGTTGGCGGAACTACCTACTACGTAGGCGCTGATTACCTTGCTGGTACTGGCTCACCAAAAACTGATTTAAGCGATGCAAGTCTTGATGAAGCAAATTCTATTAAAGGTTTTGACCCAGCAGTATTTGCTAACGATGAATTCTACCACGACGTTAAGTTAATCGCTAAATGGATTGGCGAAGAATTTACCATTACTTACGACGTAAATGACGGCAACGCATTAGCAGAAACTACCCAAACCGTTAGATATGGTGAAGAGTATACGCTAGCAGTTCCAACTCGCGATAACTACGAATTCCAAGGTTGGTTTATAGAAGGTACTAATACCAAATTGAACGAAGGCACTTGGACTTATGAAACTGACGTTGACGTATACGCTAAATGGGGCAACGTTTTTGAAAAAACTTACGCTCTATATAAACTAAACGACGAACACACTGAAAGAGTTGAAAACGACGAAGAAATCGTTATTGACGGCTTTGCAAATATTACTCGCGCACAAATCGTTGAAGCAATGAAAGGCGCAGATCTTGAAAGCGCAGAAGACGATGTTGCTATCGGTGGCGTTGTAGAAATCGTATTAGAAAACACTGACACAGCTTACGTAGTTGCTAAAGTTACCGTTATTACCGGTTTTATTAACGACGCAGACGATCTAGCAAACATGACTTTATTTGCTGATTATATGGAAGAAAAAGAAGTTGAAATCGACGATAATCAAGACGGCAATGTTGATAGAACCGAAATGAGATATATGCAATGGAACGCACATCTCGTTCTAACTAACGATATAGACGTTGCAGGCGTAAGCATTAGAAAGAACACCAACCCAGGTACTTTACTCAACGCTCCTGCGTATGGTTTCTTTGGCGTGCTTGACGGCGCAGGACACACTATTATCAATCTAGAAAATCCATTATTCTGGCAACTTGGTAACTTTGGTGGTACTATTAAGAACCTATCACTTATCAATGCGTCTGCTCCGCTTGCTAACTGCTTAGGAGAAGTTACCATTGATAACTGCTACTTTGAATTCGTTCTTGATAAAATTTTCACCACTTCTCAACCATACGCACACTTAATCGGCCATAGCGTTGGCGATACCCACAGCAGAGAATTCACTTTAACTAACACCGTTATTAAAGTTGAAAACAACACTACTACCAAAGTAAATATCGTTAACAATATTACCGAAAGCACCACCGTTAAAGTAGAAAACGTTGTTCTTGTAGGCGTAGGCGATTACGTTGGTATTTGCGAAACTGGTATCACTGCTGGCGTTACTGCTATCGGCTTAACCGATGCATACGAAGGCTCAGTAGAAGGATTTGACGCATCTATTTGGGATACTACCGGAAATCATCCTATCTTTAAGAACTTTAACTACACCGTTGTTGATAGACCTCTTGGTTACGGCAGATATATTCTAGACAGAGAAAACGACAATGCAACCAAGGTTAACGACCAAGATTTCGTTGCAACCGTTGCAGAAGGCGTTACCGTAACTGTTGATAAATCTGTATTCAATATCGGCGCAAACGGTATGAACGCATCTCCAAATTCAAGCAAGTGGAAAAAACTTGTAAAAGGTACTGACGGCAACTACTACAAAGTTAATATCGTATTCGTAAACTTTGCTATTAACGACGCTATTGACGCTGCTAACATTGCTAAAGGCTTAAATCAACCAAACTGGGCAACTGCACAAGGCGCTGGATCGGTAATTATGTTCAATAACGATATCGATATGACGGGTATGACGATGTATATGCCTACAACTGGTGCTTATGCTGCTGGCTGGGGTTATCAAGGAACGATTTTAGGTAACGGAAGAACTATTTCTAACCTAAATACTACCTTAATTCCATACATCAACAATCAAGCGGTTATTAAAGACCTTAACTTCGTTAACATGAAAGAAGGTGGCTCGATTGCTTATAAATCAAGTGGCGCACAAATTTCTAACGTAAACTTCGAAATTAACGCTCTTGGCTTATCTTCAGTAACCTTAGTTGGTCAACTTCACCTATCAAGAAAGGCTACCACGCTAACTGATTGTAGCGTAGTAATCAAGAACGCTAGCGATAGTTTCGTATGTAAAGTAGACTACGGTCCAAACGCAACTGTCAATAACGAAAAAGGTACTATCACCTTGAACAACGTATCTGTTACTATGAACGCAGGTTCGTTCAAACTTGCAGGTACCGAAGCAAGTGAAGGCGACTTAACCGGCATGCAAAACAAGACGATTGTTAACGCTGTTTTAGATAAAACCAAATAATCGCAAACTAAAATAAAAAATTCTAGCACGGAAATTTTCCGTGCTAGTTTTTTTATACTTTTAGTTATAAAAAAGAGATAACCATTATTTAGGCTATCTCTTTTAATTTTAATATTTAATTTTATTTCGTGTAAACAACGCTTCCACGAACTATCGTGCTTTCTACGTTAAAGTCTTCGTCTAGCACACAAAAATCAGCAAATTTGCCAACGGCAATACTGCCGATTTCGTCGTCTACTTTAAGGTTAGTTGCAGGGTTAATGGTTGCAAAGTCTATTGCGTCGGTAAAACTAACGCCAACAACTTTAACCAAGTTTCTAATAGCATCGTTCATTTTAAGTATGCTACCTGCAAGCGTTCCGTCTTCTAGTCTTGCAGTGCCATTAGAAACGATAACTTTTTGCCCGCCAAGTTCGCTAATACCATCTGGCAAGCCTTTTGCGCGCATAGAATCGGTTATTGCAATAATTTTATCGTGCGGTTTATTTTTAATAAGCAATCTAATCGCCGGGGCGGATAGGTGAACAAGGTCGCAAATCATTTCGGTATAAAGTTCATCAAATAATAGCGCGCTACCAACTGCGCCCACGTCTCTATGATGTAGTGGGGTTTGCGCGTTATAAGTGTGCGTAACGCAAGATAGCCCGTTTTTAACTGCATTTTCGATATCTTCGTATTTTGCGTTAGAGTGCCCTAGGCTTGCAACTACGTCTAGGTTATGTAAATAACGAATAAGATTAAAGTTTTCGTCTAGTTCAGGGGCAAGCGACACTTGCGTAACCGTACCGAACGATTTTTCGTAATATTCGTCGAACACGGCGATGCTTGGTTTAACGATATAATCTTCTGGCTGTGCGCCCTTAAATTTTGCCGAAATAAACGGGCCTTCTAAATGCACGCCTAGGTGCGTAGCGCCAGTTCTAGGGTTAGTAAAACTAAAAGCGCTTATGCCACTAATGGCGTTTAGTATTTTTTCTTTGCTTTGCGTCATCGTAGTGGGAACGAAAGCCGTAGTTCCTTCTTTAACGAGAGTGTTAGACATAGTTTGAATAGCGCTTGCCGTTCCGTCCATAGTGTCTGCACCGCCTGCGCCGTGAATATGCTGGTCGATAAAACCCGGAACTACTATGCTGTTTGGCGCAACGTAAAACGGTTCGTCTATATCAAAAGTGCCGATACCAGTTATCTTAAAACCCTCTACTTTAATATCAGTCGTAATCACGCCAACGCCGTGAATATACGCTTTTACGTTCTTAAAACCTTTCATAATCTACTCCAAATATTTGTTAGATTTATGATAACACCTATCGAGTTAGTAGTCAAGTAAAACTAAAAAACTTACAATATATTTTCTATTGAAAAACTAAACCCTCTTGGTATTTGTTCGGCAAGTTCTATAATAACTTCTACCTTAGAAATTGCGTCTTGCCACTCTTTATCGCGAACGAGCGTAACGCACTCTGATATCCACATATCAAACTCTTTTATTTCGGTGTGCGAAATAAATGCGTGCAAGGTCTTTTTCTTTTTAAGCCACTCGTTTTGTAAAACGTAAACGTCGTCGGGTGTGGCATTTTCTTCGTGCACCTTTTGATATAACACTTTCGCCGTGCCGTTAAAATCGTTAAACTGCCTATTAACGTGTGCGTCGCCCACGATTGCGCAGACTATCAGTAAAAGCGATACCACTATCATCGAAACGTATGTTTTTACCAAGTTTTTTCTCCTTTGATTTTATAGTGTAATATCTTAAATTTTTGGTTTTTAGCCTTTAAGTAAGTTCTGCCGTTGCCGTCTATCGTCATCACTTCTACGCTTTTTAGCGAATTGCCGTTGTCTTTTATAAATTTAACGATTTCCGATTCGGTAGAATTGATAACGGAAATATTCCGTTCAACCATTTTTCCGTTAGAAACGATAAGCAGTGGCAAAGAAGTAGAACTTTCAACGTTGTTTTGGCTTTTCAAACTAGATAGTTTGCCGTTAGACTCGAAAATGGCGTAGTCTAGTTCTTCAAACGAAAAATAGCCTTGATTTCGCATGGATTCTATAAGGTCGTCTACGCTTAAATTGTTCTTTTTAAGTTCTTTAAGGTTAACGCCGTTCTTATCGATAACAACGCTGGGTTTGCCCGAAATTACCGCCTTAATCTTGTCGCTAGACTGTTCTAGTATAGAAAATAGTTGATGCACGACAAATAGCGTTAAAACCGAAATAACGCCGTATAAAAGGGGTATAGAAGTATCCGCCATAGGTATGCATGCAAGGTCTGCGATAATTAGCGTTACTATAAACTCAAAGGGTTGCATTTCGCCGATTTGGCGTTTACCCATAAGGCGCATAACCACTATTAACAGCGTGAATATTATTAGCGTTCTAATAAGCACTACTAGCATAGTTTAAGTATGGGTATTAGGCGGGAATTTATGCGCGCTTTCGCTTGACAGATAAAGTAAATGATGTTAGAATAATTATAAAATAAGTAGAGTAGTAATGGCGCGTAAAGTGTTGCAAAATGGGATGTCGTTTGCAAACGAAAGGCTAGTCCTGCGGTGCCGTTACGCGTCCGCTACAACTTACTACGCCCGTTTTGGCGTATTATTTCTACGCGGTCTCTCTATAAGGGAGATTTTTTATGTTTAATTTAAGTTTGGTTTCGGCTTTCGATTTTAAGGGTATTTTTTCAAATATCCTAACTAGGTGGTACTATTATTTGGCGTTATTGTTGTTCTTGGCGTTTATAATAGGCTTTTCTTTTTTGAAAAAGAAAAAACGAAACAGCCTTTCGCACACCCAAAAAATCGTTTACACCGCAATAATTTCGGCACTTTGTTTTTTGGCGAACTATCTAACCATAAAGGTTAGCGACGTGTTGCAAATTTCTTTAGTTGCTTTGGCGGGCTTTATTGCTGGCTATTCGCTTGGTGGCACGCTTGGCTTTGTTTGCGCTTTTTTAGGCGACCTTCTTTGTGGAATTATTGCGCCTTTTGGTGCGTATAATCCTATTATTGGTATTGGAACGGGGCTTTGGGGCTTTATTCCTGGTGCTTTATTCGAAACGACTAATTTTAACGGCTACGTTAAAGTAGTAATTTCGTTTGCGTTAGGATTTATTTTTAATTCTTTTTTAGTTAACACTTTCGGCATGTGGTTAATGTATCCTAAATACTACGAAATTAACGCACTTTTGGTCCTTCTTCCTTATAAATTTATTGTTGTGGTTGGCAACGCCGTTATAGCAACGCTATTTGTGAAAATATTGCCAAGAATTTTGCCGAAAAGCAAATTTAATAGTTAAACGCTATGTTTTTTTATAAAAGGTTAATTTCTAAAATTGACCTTTTTATATTTATATATAAAAAATTCGAATTTTTCGTAATTGCTTGACTTTGTGCTTTAACAAATAGTATAATTATTGCGTATTGTATTTACGAAAGGGTGTTAAGCTATGGGCGACGCTTTAACTTGTGAAAAAAAATTTTTTAATAACAAACGAAAAGCTAGAATTTTGCCGTCGGTGATATTATCGCTTGCGGTTTCTATTATGCTATTTATTTCAGGTCCACTAGAAATTTTTAGTTCTAACGTAAACGAGTTTAAGTTTGCGCTAGGCGATTTTATCTGGTGGCTTGTTTTAGTTCAAGGCGTTTTTGCCGTGCTAGTGTTTAGCCTATTATTTTTTACGCCTATTATCGTGAACAGAATTGCGTACGGGTTTTTTACCGCGCTACTTTTAATGTTGTTTTTGCAAGGCAACTATCTAAATCAAGGTTTAACGCTTTCTGGCGACGGAACTAGTGGTATCGGTGTTTCTACCGCGTCGGTGGTAGTAAATATTATCGTTTGGGTGCTTATTATTGCGCTACTAATTTATTTGGTAAGCGCCGTTAGAAAGGGCGGGGTTATTAGAACGGTTTGCTTTTTCTTATCGGCAATAATCTTTACCATCTCGCTAATCACTACAACCGTATCTATCGTTTCGGCAAATAAAAATCAAACTAACGGTATCTTGTTTAACAAAGAAGAATCGGGCGACGAAAATTACAAGCCTAACTTTTTAACTTATAAAAACGCAACCACGCTTTCTAGCGGTAAAAACGTTCTAGTGTTTTGTATCGACAGGTTTGATGCTATTGACAACGCAGAACCTGAAATGAAAAACAACCCAACGCTTTTTAAGGAATTAGACGGTTTTACTTACTTTAACGATTGTTTATCTACCTACGGGCACACTTATCCTTCGGTGGCGTATATGCTAACTGGTGTTAAGCATAATAGCGAACACACTAGGGCAGAACATTTTAAGAGGGCTTACGCTGAAAATAACACGCTTAAAGTTTTAAGCGAAAACGGCTATTCCGTTAACGTTTACACCGACTATTACTACGCTTACGACGATGCGTATTTTATGCCCGATTACCTAGACAACCTTATAGAAACCGATATAGAAAGCACCAAAAAAGTTGTCGACCAAAAAGCATATTTATCGGCGCGTATGTTACAACTAGGGTTTTATAGAAACTTTCCGATGATTCTTAAAGAAGCCGTTGCCGGCAACATAAACTCTGCTACGGCAAACGGATACGTGCATTACACGGCAGATAATCTTACCGAACCAGAGTATAGTGGCGATATGAAAAAACTTTTCGATAGGGTTAAAAACGGCGCTAGTTCTAGAACTGACGGCAAGAACAACTTTTCGTTTATTCACGTTAGCGGTTGCCACAGCGTAGAATACGACGAAAATTGGAACAAGCCTAAAAAGAGCCAAACTAAAAAATTCGATATTTCAGTTAAAAATAGTTTTAAGATTATCAACGAATATATCAAAGAAATGAAAAAACTTGGCGTTTATAAAGACGCTACGATTATAATAACGGGCGACCACGCAGACCCTAAATTCGACTACGGCGAAATAGACGCACCTAGACTAACTGCGTTTTTCGTTAAGCCGTCTGGCGCGGGTGATAACGGCGAAGGCTTGAAAACTTCTACTGCGCAAGTTTCGCACGAAAATCTTTGGGGCACTATTTTTAAGTCGGAAGGCATAAGTGTAGAAGGTTTTGCTCCGTCGGTGTTCGACGTTAAAGAAGGCGAAAACCAAACCAGAACTTATTATTGGGACTATCATAACCACGCATACACGAAGTTCTGGCGTTGTGAATATAAAATAACGGGCTCTGCTAGAAACATTTCTAACTGGACGCTAAAGAAAAGCGATATAACGCTTGTAGAACGCGATTTATACAACTAAGGTAAAAGTATGGGAGAAGTTATTTATTACATTTGTATTCCTTTGGGATATCTTATAAAGTGGTGCCACATGCTAGTAAGCAATTACGGACTAGCAATCGTTTTGTTTACCTTGCTTACTAAAATTATCTTGTTGCCACTTTCCATTTGGATACAAAAAAACTCTATTTTAATGGTAAAAATTCAGCCCGAAGTTAACTTCTTAAAAGCAAGGCTTATGGGCAATATGGACGCGATTGCAGACGAGCAATCAAAACTCTTCAAGAGAGAACACTACCACCCGATGCTTTCGCTTATCCCGCTAATTTTACAACTCGTGCTTTTGATGGGCGTGGTTCAAAACATTTATAATCCACTAACCTATCTATTCTCTATTTCGGGCGAAACCATTACCGAAATGGCAAACTTTATCGGGGCAGACCTTTCTTCGTCTTCTTACGAACTCGATATAGTAGAAGCGGTCAAAAACGGCTTAATTACCGAAAGTTCGGGTATTACGGGCGTAACACCCGAGATTTTATCTGCGATAAAATCTCTTGATCTAAACTTTTTGGGCATGAACCTTACTCGCAACCCGTCCGTTGCCGTTGGGTTATACCTATTAGTTCCCGTTGTTGCGGGGCTTTCGTCTTTCTTCGTTAGTTTAACGCAAAATCAATCTAACGTTATTCAACACGAACAATCTAAGTGGAATCAATACGGAATTATGGCGTTATCGGTAGGTTTGTCGCTTTACCTAGGCCTTTTCGTTCCGTGTGGCATTGCCGTTTACTGGACTGCAAGCAACCTTATGTCTATCGCGCAAATGTATTTACTAAACGTTGCAATCAATCCTAAAAAATTCGTTGATTACGAAGCGTTAGAAGAAAGCAGAAAGGCGCTTTTAGAGGCAAAAAAATTCGGCGAGACCGACAAAAAAGATCAAAAGTATAAAGAGAACAAAAAGCGAGAAAAACGCGATTACGCGCTATTTAAAAGCGTAAAGGGTAAGCACGTTGTTTTCTATTCGGAAAGAAGCGGTTTTTATAAATATTATAAAGGCATAATATCCGAACTTTTAGATAGGTCTAACCTTACCGTGCACTACGTAACTAACGACCCTAACGACGTTATTTTTGAAGTGGCAAAATCTAACCCAAAAATTAAGCCGTATTATATAGGTCTTAAAAAGTTATCACTTCTTATGATGCTTTTAGAAGCGGATATCTTCGTGATGACTACGCCTGCGCTTGACAAGTATTACTTAAAGCGTTCTTTCGTTAAAAAAGACGTAGAATATATTTACGTTCCGCACGATATGATGAGCGTGCACATGGGCTTTACCGAAGGTGCTTTTGATGCGTTCGACACGGTGTTCTGCACGGGCAGGCACGTTGTAGAAGAACTTAGAGAGATAGAAAAGGTTTATAAAACGCCAAGAAAAAAATTGTTCGAGTTTGGTTATCCGCTTGCAGATAATCTTGTGGAAGACGGCAGAAAAGCGAACGAAAATAAAGTTGCTAACAATAAAAAGCAAATTCTTATAGCGCCGTCTTGGCAAGAAGACAACTTGCTGGATAGCGTTATAGACGAACTAATAGCAGGGCTTTATAAAGACGAATATAAACTAATAGTGCGCCCACACCCAGAGTATCTAAAAAGGTTTGGCGCTAAACTAGACGCGCTAGTTAAAAAATACGCAGATTACGACAAAGAAAAACTTGTTTTCGAACTAGACTTTTCTTCTAACGAATCTATCTACACGTCCGACTTAATTATTACAGACTGGTCTGGCATTGCGCCGGAGTTCTGTTTTGCAACCAAGCGTCCCGCGGTGTTTGTTAACACCAAGATTAAAGCGCCGAACGAGAACTGGCAAAAAATCAATAAAACGCCGGTTGAAATTTCTTTGAGAAAGATTATCGGGGTAGACGTTGACAAAAAAGACGTTAAAGATATTGATAAAGTCGTTGCAGAACTATTTAGTAAGAGCAAAGAATACGAAAAGACCATAGAAGAAACTTTTGAAAACTTTATCTTTAATCACGGCTGTTCTTCTAAAATGGGCGCAAAATACATACTATACTCACTCGCTAAGAAGCGCGGATTAAACGTAGAAAAGAACAAGGATGGTGAATAATATGGATATTTTATCGCTATTTACTACGCTTTCTATAGAACTTAATACTTTGTATATAGACCCTGCGTCTACTTCCGTTTTGCTATCTTCTTTAACTGCAATAGGCGTAGCGCTCGGCGCGACCTTGATGATTTCTTATAGAAAATTCAAGAAAAAGTGCGCTAACGTTATCGACCTAGACGAAGAAGAAAAAACCGTTAGCGAAGAAGAACTAAAAATCTATTCAGAAGACGATATAAACGCCGAAATCGCCGTAACTGATGAAAAGGGCGTGGAAAGTTTGAGATTTTAGTAAAAAAATAAAAATATCATTGACAATTTTAGAATATAATTATATAATAAATATATAAAATATTATTTTTAAGGAGTGCATTTTTATGGATAAACCACTTATTTACAGAATGTTATCAGAAAAATACTCAGGAATAACCTTCGAAAGCAAATACGAAGAAAACAAAATCGAAATCACCGCTTCTAACATCACTGCTAAAAAACATTTCGACGATAGTATTTATATCCGTATCATCAACTACGATTCGGGTACGCTTCACGTTTTCATGACGTTTGATAGATTAGACAAAACTCTTAACGCTCTCAGTTACATCAACACTTTCAACGCATGCAACGCTTTCTACAAAGGTTACATTTCTGAAAAGAAAGGCGGAAACTATTTTGAACTTCACTTCGCAGTGTTTGGTCTTACCAACGAATCTGCAGTTGTAAATCAAATTACTTTCTCACTAGACGAACTTTTAAGTGAAAACACCTTAAAACACTTAAAACCAATCACCGAACTTACCTACGCTTAATAAGTAAAAAAACGAACGCCTTGGCAAATCGCCAAGGCGTTTTTCATTTATTTTACCCGTTTTTTCTTTTGGTTTACGTGCCTAAAAAACCCAGTCTCCGTTTTCCATTAGTTTGATTTTTTCGCCGTTCTTTTTAACGCCGAAAACTAGCATATCGCTTGTGCCGAACATAAAATCTACGTGTTCGATAGAATCGTTTACGCCAAGCGCTTTTAGTTCTTTTTTAGAAAGTTTATCTCCGCCCTTTACCGTGGTGGGGTAAGCCTTTCCTATTGCAACGTGCGAACTAGCGTTTTCATCGAACAGAGTGTTGAAAAACAACGTGTTTAGTTTAGAAATAGGTGATGATTTTGGAATAAGCGCAATCTCACCGAGCCTATAAGTGCCGTTATCGGTAGATATTATATTTTTTAGCACGTCGTAGCCAACTTTTGCGCCGAAATCAACGATTTTTCCATCTTTAAGAGTGATATAGAAATCGTCGATAATATTTCCGTTATGTGATAGTGGCATAGAAGACTTTATAACGCCGGTAGTTTTTAGCCTATGTGGTGCAGTAAAAACTTCTTCCGTGGGCATGTTGGCGATAAATTCTACGCCGTCGTGCGCTTTTTCTTTTGCAGAAGTCCACACGTGGTTGTCGGCAAGATAAATTTTAACGTTAGTGCCGAGAGAATTGCTAAAAATTAGGTGTTCGAACTCGTTTTCGTTTAGAAACTGCGCTTTGCTATCCAAGTTTTTAACGTGCCTATCCCATGCTAAAAGTGGGTTTTCGGTATCAAGGCGCATACATTTTTTTATGGCGATAGAAAGTTCTTCTTCTGGATTATCGCTATTCGGGAAAACTTTTTTCGCCCAAGAAAACGTTGGTACGGACACCACGCACCACCTTATTTTATTTTCCATAACGTCGGAAGTGTATTTTTTTAACGCCTTGCCTTTTGCTGTAGAATACGCCGAGAGTTTATCGTTTTCAATATCGCAAAAAACGTCTGGGTCGCTAGCGTCGATAGCGACGTAGCAGAAATTTTCTTTAACTAGGTATTCCTTAGATTCCACTAGCCATTTAGGGAAAATGGTAAGTGTGTCTTTTTCAGCGTACTTAAATCTAATTTTATCTAAAAGGTCGTCTTGCCAAGTAACTTTAACGTCTTTTGCGCCGAGATTAAAGGCAATTTCGCTCATGCAAAGCGCAACTTCGCGCTTTTCTACGGGGCATATTATTTGTAAGTTTTGCCCTTTTTGTAGGTTTACGCCCTTTACTAGCGTTAAAAGGCAAAAATCAATTAAAACTCTTTTATCAAACATAATTCACCTATCCTTACACGTAATTTTAGAACTATTTTGCGCGGTAGTCAACATAAATTTATAAATTACAACGATAAATGGCTAAAATTATGTCGAAAGGTTCTAAAACTTGCCTAAAAAACCTAATTGCTATTGACTTTAAGGCGTTTTTAGTGTAAAATAAATTGGGTATAGTATTTACCGAAAAGCGTTTATATATGAAAGTTATTGATAGAATTAAAGTTGCAAAAGATATTAAAAGTTTAAGCGTTAAAGAACTTGAAACTTTATGCTGTGAAATAAGAGAAGAAATTATATCCGTAGTAAAAAATAACGGTGGGCATCTTTCTGCTAATCTAGGCATAGTAGAACTTACGCTTGCGCTTTACTATACCTTTGATTTTCCTACCGATAAATTGATTTTCGACGTAGGGCATCAATGTTACGCGCATAAGATACTATCCGGTAGGCGCGATAAATTCGGCAGTATAAGAACTAACGGCGGTTTATCTGGGTTTCCCGATAGAAATGAAAGTGAATACGACGCGTTTACTTCCGGCCACGCGGGAAATTCTATTGCCGTATCTTTGGGATACTGCTTTGCAAGGAATAAACTTAAAGAAGATTATTTTATTATAAACGTGGTTGGCGACGGGGCTTTTTCTAACGGGCTTAACCTAGAAGCCATAACTTCTTCAGAAAACAAGCCGAGTAAGTATATAACTATTCTTAACGATAACGGAATGTCGATATCTAAGAATAAAAATGGGCTTTATAGGGTGCTTTCTAAAACCACGGCTAAAAAAGCGTATATTAAAAACAAAAAAGTTATCAAAAAAATATTCGGCGATTCTTTTATTACGCGCGGGCTAGTTAGATTTAAGGATTTTATAAAGCGCAGTCTTAACAAAAAGAATTATATTGAACAATTCGGTTACAAATACGTTGGTGTAGAAGACGGGAACGACCTAAAAGGGCTTATCAAAACGCTTGCCACTCTTAAAAACACAACTTCTGATAGAGCGGTGTTCTTGCACGTTAAAACCACGAAAGGCAAGGGGCACGAAAAGGCGGAAGAACGTTCAGATACCTATCACGGCGTTGGCAAGGACTTGGAGTCTTCGTTTGGAACTTTTAGTGAAGAACTTGGCAGAACGCTTAATGAAATTATCAAAGATACCGACAAAGTGATTGCCATAACCGCCGCCATGAAAGACGGAACTGGGCTTTCTATCGTAAAAGAGAACCACCCCGATAATTTTATCGACGTGGGTATAGCCGAAGAATACGCGGTAACGCTTGCAGGGGGTATGGCTAGTGGTGGCGCGCTTCCGATAGTGTGTATTTATTCGACCTTTATGCAACGCGCATACGACCAAATACTTTCAGACGTGTGCATGCAAAACTTGCCGGTAGTGTTCTGTATTGACCGTAGCGGGCTAGTCGGTGAAGACGGAAAAACGCATCAAGGTGTTTTTGACATCAGTTTTTTAGCGGGTATTCCTAACCTAACTATTCTAGCGCCTTCTTCGGTAGAAGAACTAAAACCCACTATCGAATACGCTTTATCACTTAAATCTCCGGTTGCAATTAGATACCCGAAAAGCGGAACGCAAAAGAGAGAGTATTTAGGCGAGTATTCGCCGTCGCGCTTTAACGAACTTGTTAGTGCTGACGCGGGCGTAGTTATTTTGGCGGTAGGGCCTAATTGCTGTGACTTAGCGCTTGAATACGCTAAAACCAACGGCAAGGTAACGGTGGTTTCTTGCGGTGTGATAAAACCGCTTGATACTGCGTCGTTAGAAAAATATAGAAACAAGAAGATAATTACCATAGAAGAAAATTCAGTTATCGGTGGTTTTGGCAGTATGGTTTCGGCTTATTTTAGCGCGGACGGCAAAACCAAAGTTTACTCTATGGGTGTTCAAGACGAGTTTATTGCGCACGCGACTATTAAAGAGCAATTTGCTAGCGCGGGCTTAACGATAGAAAAAATAAAAGAGATTATAAAGTCTTAGAAAGTTTGCTCAAATTATACGATTAGAGGATTATATGAAAAAGGTATTAAAAACCACGGCTTTTATGTTAGCAGATATACTTGCGATAGGCGTTGCTTTTTTGCTTGGCGAATTGCTATCAAGAAACAACTTAAACATGTTTATCGAAAGGGAATGGTGGCTGTTCTTAATAGCGGTTGTTATTTCGGTTGGCGTTAACGCGTCTTTTAAGTTATACGCTGAACTATTAAGGTATATAAGTTTTATCGATATGCTAAAAGTAGTTTTTGCAAGTATTATCACGTGCGTATACTGCTTGATAGTTTCGTTCGTATCCAAAACGCTTTCGTTAGAGTGGGGTGTTATAACTTGTTTCGTTTACGTTACGCTTGTGTGCTTTATTAGGCTTGCATATAGAGCAGTGCAAACGGCAAGGCGTTCGATTAAAAAGCATTACGATATCAAAAAAGGAAAGAGAGTTGTAATAGTTGGCGCGGGCAGTTGCGGTGCCCTTCTTATAAACGATATTTTATCAAGCGATAAGATTAACGTTAACCCCGTTTGTTTGTTAGACGACGATAAAAACAAGCAAGGTAATACCTTCCACGGTGTGAAAATCGTTGGTGGAATCGACCAAGTAGAATGGGCTGTTAAAAAATACGACGCAGAGGAAATCTTCGTTGCGTTGCCTTCGGTTAAAGGCAAAGCGCTTAAAGCCGTTTTAGAAAAATGCGTAAAAACGGGCGTGCCAACCAAGATTATACCTGGTATTTACCAGATTGCAGACGGTTCTTTAACCATTTCTAAACTTAAAGACGTAGAAGTAAACGATTTGCTAGGTAGAGAGCCTATAAACGTTAATCTAGAAGAAATTATGGGCTATATAGAAGATAGGGTTGTTTTGGTTACCGGTGGCGGTGGCTCTATCGGTAGCGAATTATGTAGGCAAATTGCTTCGCATAAGCCAAAACAACTAATAATCGTTGATATTTACGAAAATAACGCTTACGAAATAGAGCAAGAACTTAAAAGAAAATACGGCGATTCGCTTAATCTTTTAGTTTTGATAGCGTCTGTTAGAGATAGCAAAAAAATCGATACTATTTTTGAAAAATATAAGCCGGAAATCGTTTTCCACGCCGCTGCGCACAAGCACGTGCCGTTAATGGAAACTAGCCCTAACGAAGCAGTTAAAAACAATATTAGCGGAACGTTTAAGGTGGCGGATGCTGCTGGAAGAAACGGCGTTAAAAGGTTTATTTTAATCAGTACGGATAAAGCCGTTAACCCAACGAATATTATGGGTGCAACCAAGCGTGTTTGCGAAATGATTGTTCAAGCAATGAACAATAAGTATAAAACGGACTTCGTTGCGGTAAGGTTCGGCAACGTTTTAGGCTCTAACGGTTCGGTTATTCCGTTATTTAAAAAGCAAATTGAAAACGGCGGGCCTGTAACTGTTACGCACAAAGATATGGTTAGATATTTTATGACCATTCCCGAAGCAGTTAGTCTAGTTATTCAGGCGGGCGCGTATGCAAAGGGTGGCGAAATTTTCGTGCTTGATATGGGCGAACCGGTTAGAATTTACGACCTAGCAGAAAAAATGATAAAACTATCGGGCTTAAAGCCGGGCGAAGATATAGAAATTAAGATTACGGGTTTAAGACCAGGCGAAAAACTATACGAAGAAAGGCTTATGGAAGAAGAAGGGCTTATGAGAACGCCGAACAATCTTATTTCTATTGGTAAACCTATTGAATTTGACGAAAAGAACTTGTTTAAGAAAATTCAAGAATTATACGTAGAAGCGTATAACGAAACGGATAGAATGAAAGAACTAGTGCACGAACTCGTGCCGACTTACGTTATCGACGAGAGAAAATAGTAGCATGAAAAAAAAGCAAAACGCAATTAAATGGTTAATAAGTAAGGCTGGAAAAGAAAAGTTTAATTTGTTTCTTTTAATCCTTTCTAACGCCGTTTTTTCGGTGCTTTCCGTTGCGTTTGCGTTTGCCGTTAAAATTATTATCGACGGGGCTACGATAGAAAAATCTTATAGCACTATCATAAAAGGCGTTATATTTATTTCTGCCATCGTCGTTTTGCAGTTCGCGTTTAGGTTTATAATCCAAAGTTTAACCGAGCGCATCAGGGGCAGGCTAGAAATTTCTTATCGCAGTAAAATTTTTAACGGCGCAATTTCTAAAAACTATAAAGGCGTTGCCGACTATCATACCGGAGAAATTATGAATAGGCTAACGAGCGACGTAAACGTTGTGTGTGACGGCGTTACCACTATAATACCAACCGTGGTTTCAGCAGTGGTTAGGCTTGTATGCGCAATCGTTGCGCTCGTGTTTTTAGAACCTATTTTTGCAATCGCGTTCGTGCTTGCGGGCATTATGGTTTACGCAATTATGGCGTTTACTAGAAAAAAATTAAAGCACTTTCATAAATCCGTGCAAGAAACCGATGGCAAAACGCGTTCTTTCTTTCAAGAGTGCTTAGAAAACGTTTTAACCCTAAAAGTTTTTTCGGCTAAAAAAGAAATCGCTAAAAAGAGCGCGGAACTTCAAGAAAAGAATTTTACCGAGAAAATGAAGAGAAAGAATTATTCGGTTTTAGGGCACGCAAGTTATAACCTTATTTTTAGTCTTGGCTATGCGTTTGCGTTGATATTCGGCGCGTTCAAAATATTTAACGGCACAAGCGGGTTTGGCTACGGCGATCTTTCTGCGGTGTTGCAACTCGTAAATAGTGTTCAAGTTCCGTTTATGGCGCTATCTTCGGTGTTGCCTAAGTATTTTTCTACAATCGCGTCTACTGAAAGGCTTTTAGAAATCGAAAACATTAAAGATGAAAAACCGTGTATAGACGTTAGCGCGTTAAAAGAAAAATACAGTTCAATCACGTTTAAGAACTTTTCGTTTTCTTACGGCGAAAATCTCGAAAGCGTGTTAAACGAAGCCGACTTTACTGTAAAACGCGGAGAGTTCGCAGTGGTAACGGGGCGTTCGGGGATAGGCAAAAGCACGTTGTTTAAGGTTTTGCTTGGCGTTTACGCGGGCAACGGCGAAGTGTATTTTGAATCTAGTGGCGGAGAAAAAATCGGCATAGACGAGAGTACTAGAAAGATGTTTTCTTTCGTTCCACAGGGCAATATGCTATTTTCGGGCACGATTTTAGATAATATAACCTTTTATAAAGATACTTACACGAAAGAAGAAATCGATTGGGCGCTAACGATTAGCGAAGCCAAAGATTTTATTGCCGAACTACCACTAGGGCTTAACACCGTTATCGGCGAAAACGGGCTAGGGCTTTCCGAAGGGCAAGCGCAAAGGATAGCGATTGCAAGGGCAGTTATAACTAAACCTTCGGTTTTACTTTTAGACGAATCTACTAGCGCGTTAGACACAAAAACGGAAGAAAAAGTTATTAAAAACTTAAAAGAACTATCAGACACGACGATTATAATGATTTCGCATAAACCTTACGCCGTTAGTGGCTGTGATACCGAAATCGTTATTAACGATAAAAAAGCAACTCAAAAAAATTAGAACCTAAAAACGCAAAAGATTTAATCTTTACTCGTTATTAAAGGGGGCAAAAATGGTAGAAAATCAAAATCCAACTACCGAATTAAATTTCTTTAAAGATTTTATTACTAAGATGTGGCGCAACGTATTTCTGGTGATTATAGTTATGGTGCTTGCTCTTTTAGGAGGGGTGGGCTATTCGTACGCGATAACGCCAACCTATACCGCTAGAATAGATATTTCTTACACGGCGGAACTAGAATCTAATTCTAATCCGGTAGACAACATTGCTATCATGAAAGACATGATGCAATCCGTAGTAGACTTATCTATTACCGAAATCGTGCTAGAAGAGGCGAATTATTTGTTCGAAAAATTTGAGCACGCTGGCACTAACTCGGTAGACGAGTTTATAAAAGAAGTTAAGGCTGGTAATTACGGAGTGGTGGATTTTAACATCAACACTCCAAACCGAGTAGAAGCCGAATATTTTTCGCCCGATAAAGTCGGTGCAAAATCGCTAGGTGAAACTGACGCGATAACCGGACCGAAATATATTTACACTATTTCGGTTAGCGACGCTGAGCCTGCTGAAGCGGTAAAAAAAGTAAGAATACTAGCGCTTGCCGGTAGCCGTGTAGCGAGAGATTTTTTCGTGGGTTATACCACGCATCTAAACGAACTAATCAAAGATAGCGACGGCGTTTCGGTTTCTTCAGACGTATCGCTTAAAAAGAACGTTCTGGTTGCGTTAGTTATAGGGTTCGTTTTATCGGTTGCGCTTGTATATCTAAGATATTTCTTAGACAACACCGCTAGCGACAAAGACGAAATTGAAAGAATTACCGGAACTAATGTTATAGCGTTTATAGAAGATCAGGAGGAAAGATAAATGGAAAGACAAGAAAACAATACTTCTAGTTCTTTTTCACTTTCTAAAACGTTCTATTTTAGGTGGAAACTTATATTGATTATCGCTATTTTAGGCATTGCGCTTGGCTCGGTGTTGTCGGTTATGAAAAACGTAGTAACCTACACTGCTAGTAAGTCCGTTATGCTAGTAACCAAAATGGTTTATAGCGATATAGACCTTGATAACGCAGTTACCGGCGACATTATAGACGACGTTGTTGAACACATTAAATCTTCGGGCTACGTTGCAGGAATAAACGACACTTTTCAAGACGGCGCAAGAGTTTCTAGGGGTGGGATATCAATTTCTAGAAACAACGCAGACACCTTTATTTTCACCATTTCTTATACTTCTGCCTCGGAAGATACGGCGAAAGAAGGGTTACAAAGAATTATTGAGTTTTCAAAAGAAATAGTTAGCGTTAAACAAGTAGACGGCAAAGAAGTAAAAGAAAATTACTTTGAATTTCACACCGCAGCCGAAACCATAAAAATCGAAGCCGTGCAATACGAGCCTAGAATAAGGGAAAATAGCGGACTTGCTAAAAACATTATACTTTCGATAATAGTAAGCATTGCAGGAGCAATCGGCATTGCAATTTTAGTTGGGCTTTTCGACAACGCAATAACGGACAAAGGCGAATTAGAAGAAATAACGGGTGTTAACCTACTTTCTCTTATCGAGGATACCGACGTGCCCGTTAAACCTAAAAAGAACCGTAAGCACAAAAAATAAAAAAACAAAAAAACCGTTATCTAACGGTTTTTTTAAGGTGATATAAACTAAATTCTTGTCTATAATTTATATTTTAGAATTTTAGAACTCGTCTAAATTCTTCATAACCTTATCGAACAGGTTATATCTATCGGGGTTAACGATTGCAGAAAAAATCATTTCTCTTATCGATGGCATAAGCGTTTCCATATTCTTTATAAAGGTTTTAACTTCTTCGCGCTTGGTTTGTTTGTCGGCAGGGCATTTACTTTTAACTATCGGCAAATCCCTAGAAAACGCTATAACGTCGGCTTCTTTTATCATTACCATAGGTCTAATTAGCGTTAAATCCGTTTTAGAAAGATAACTTTTGGGGCTGAACGTTGAAAGTCTGCCTTCGTAGGTTAGCGAGAGAATAAAAGTATCGATTAAATCGTCTCTATGATGCCCGATAGCCACTTTATTACAGCCGTGTTTTTTAGCCACTTCGTAAAGCGCACCTTTGCGCATTTTAGAACATAGCGAGCAGGGGTTGCTTTCTTTTCTAGCGTCGAACACTATTTCGCCGATGTCAGTTTTAAGAATTTCGTACTCTACGCCTAACTCTTTGCATAAGTTTTTTATGGGCGTATAATCTGCGGGTTCGTTCTTAAAATTAAGGTCTATCGTAACAGCTAAAAGTTCGAATTTTTCGGGCGAAAAACGCCTATATTCTGCAAGAAGTTTAAGTAGCGCAACGCTATCCTTGCCACCGCTGACACCAACGGCGATTTTATCACCATCTTTAATCATTTTGTAAGTGGTTAAGCCTTTTCGCATAACCGATAACATTTTTTGTAAACTCATAACTATATTATATACGTAAACCCAAAAAAATCAAAAGGAATTTATCCGTTTATGAAACTTTTTATTTCTAATCTTATAGGAAACGAATATTTAGCAACGCTTATTATGTCTTTCTTTCCGCTAATCGAACTTAAAGGCGCGATTATCTACGCGTGGGAAAGCCTTGGCTTTATAGTTGCGTTTTTGCTCTCTTACGCAGGTTCTACTCTCATTTCGTTCCCTGTATTTTTCTTGTTTAAGCCCGTTCTTAACTTGCTTAAAAAAATTAAAATATTTAACAAATTCGCGCTTAAAGTAGAAAACTATTTCGAAAAAAAGGCGCAAGAAACCGAGCGCAAAAGTAGCGAAAGCAGACTGGCAAAAAACGATAGAAGCACTTATATCAAAAAACTAGGCGTTTTTATATTCGTGGCAATTCCACTCCCCATGACTGGCGTTTGGACGGGTACTGCCATAGCCGTGTTCCTTGGCTTAAAGTTTAAAGATTTTATTATGCCTATAACTATGGGCAATCTAGTTGCAGGCCTACTCGTTTCTGGGCTTTCGGCGCTTTGCACTGTAATTGGTATAGACCTTGATTTAGTGCTTTTAGTATTCTTTGCGCTTGCAGTAGTATTGCTAATTTTAACTATAATAAAAATTTCTATTTCTAGACCTAAAACGATTGATAAAAAAGAAGAAAACGCAGATATTAAAGAGTAGTGTATGAACGTTTTTAAGTATATTTTCAAAAAGAAACCTAAAAAAATTAAAATTGGTCTTGCGCTAGGTTCGGGTGGGGCAAAAGGCTTTGCTGAACTGGGCGCGATTCGCGCGTTTGAAGAAAACGGAATAACCTTCGACGTGATCGGTGGAACAAGCATCGGCTCTATAATAGGCGCGTTTATCGCAAACGGTTATTCTTCTACCGATATCGCAGAACTACTTAAAAAGGTAGACGTAGGCGAAATAAAAAACCTGTTCATGATGAATATGGATACTTCGGGGCTGTTTAAGACGATTGATAACAGCATAGGTTCGCTTAACATAGAAGAACTTAAAAAGCCGTTTTGCGCTATTGCTACTTGCGTAGAAACGGGCGAAGAAAAGGTTTTCACTGCGGGCTCGGTGGCGATGGCGCTTTGCGCATCTTCTAGTTATCCGCCCTTTTTTAAGGCTGTGGTTATAGACGGCAAAAGGTATATAGACGGCGCGTTTGTAAACTCTATTCCTGCCGACTGGGTTAAAAGTCAAGGTGCAGACTACGTTATCGGAATAGACCTTTCTACGCACGAAAAGAAATCTACTATACTGGATAAGATATTCCCTACCTATCAATCGGGCGTGGAAGAGCCGTGGAAAAAGGGGTATGAAAACAGCGATATTATCTTGCACCCAGACCTATCGGCTTATAAGCCTATATCTTTTTCCGAAGGTGCAAAAATGTACGATATAGGCTATAATTTGGCGATTTCTTATATGCCTAAAATCCTTGCCGATTTAAGTGCGCTAAGGCGTGGCAAAAAACTTTCTAAAAAATAAGAACTACAATCGCTCAAAAATTTTTTGGTACTACGGATGAAACCTTTTTTAAGGATATTTTATTTAATATTTATCATCGTGTTAGCAGTTTTGGGTTCTTCTTGTGGAAAGAGTGAGCCGTTTATCGTTAAAGACGACGACGTTTCGTTTGACGCTAAGGTTATCACGCTAGACGTAGAAAACGGAAGCGCTACTCTAATTAAAACGCCTAACGCAACGATTTTAATTGATTGTGGTGCAGGCGGACAAGTTGGCAACGACACTATTGAAAAACTTAAAGCGTACAAAATCACCCAAATCGATTATTTTATACTTACGCATATTGATGAAAACCATATCGGCAATACCAAAGCAATTTTAGAGAATTTTAACGTTAAAAACGCTTTCGTGCCAGACGTTTTAGGGAATAACCTTAATAAATTTCCAACGTTTAACGATAAATATTCGGCAATAAAGCAAAAGGTGGGCGACGGTAATATTTTTACTAACGTGATGTTTCGCTATATAAAGTTAGACGGTGGGTTTTTAACGATGCTATCCCCACAAGACAAGTCCGTTATGGGTAGCAGTTACGATAAACTATTATCTAGTGTTAACCCAGAATACAATTTGCACGATAATACTTCGCCGATAATCTATTTTTCGTATAAAGGCGTAAGGTTCATTTTTGCTAACGACGCGGGCGTTAGCGAAGAGAAATTCGTTTTAACTAATAACAGCGCAAACCTATATAATTTCGCGCTTAGAAATCAAGACACGGTAGAACTTGACGGCATTGACTTTTTAACTTTATCTAGCCACGGCAACGACTCTGCCAACAGCCCTGAATTTATAAACGAGTTGCGCCCTAAAAACGCGATTATATCTCTTTCGGCAGACAATAAAAACTGCCCAAAGTCAAGCGTTTTAGAAAGTTTACTATCCGCGCGAAGTGATTGTAAGATTTTTAGCACTATGCTAGTTGGGGATATATGCGCATACATCACTGCTAACGGCGAATATATCGTTAAAACGCAAAAAGATACTCAAAGATAAAAAAAGATAGCAAAAATTGCTATCTTTTTTTGGTTGTAGGAGATAAAAATTACACAGAACGTAGCACCACTAGCCCCGCGTTCGAAACGGTAAGCGTATCCGCAGAAGTGTTGTAAATTGCAAGTGTAGATGCGCCCGTAGTTGTTACTAAAATAGTTTTAGAAAGCGAACTTAAACCGTTTGCGCCACCACTTTCGGTAAGCGTTTCGTTAGGAATAGCAACACCGTTAAGATAAAGAGAAATCGAAGTAGTATCGGTAGGCACAGAGCCGTTTACCGAATAACTAACTAGGTAAGTTCCAGCGTCTGGTAAGTTTACTTCGCCACCAGACACGGTAGACGTTGCTCCCGTAGTTGATGCGCTTAAAGTTAGCGGTATAATATCTCCGCTAAGAACTGTTTCGCCAACGTTATTTGCGTATAAAATATCGGCAGTTCCGCTTGGGCCTTGCGGACCAACCGGACCGATAGGACCAGTAGCACCAGTCGCACCAGTCGCACCAACAGGGCCTTGTGGACCAACCGGACCGATAGGACCAGTTGCACCAGTAGCGCCAGTCGCACCGACAGGACCTTGCGGACCAACAGGACCGATAGGGCCAGTTGCACCAGTTGCGCCAGTAGCACCAGTAGGGCCTTGTGGACCGATAGGACCAACAGGACCTTGCGGACCAATAGGACCTTGCGGACCTTGCGGGCCGATAGGGCCCCTTGCGCCGACCGTGGTAATAACGGTGGTTCTTGGGCGTGGATAATTGTTACAATTTCTATGATTAAAACAGCACATTAAAAAAATTCCTCCTTCGTATGCTAATATATAATATGCTTCATACTAAAATAATGTTATTTTCATTTTTATAAGGATATTAAGTTGACAAAAACTTTTTAGAGTGTTATACTAAAATTACGAAAAGTAAGAAAATTATTACTAAATAGGAGATGTATATGCAAGTAGAAAATGGAAAATATTTATTTGGTATATGTAAAGTTAACGATAAAGGGCAGATAGTAATTCCCAAAGAGGCGAGAGAAGTTTTTAAGATTAAATCGGGAGATTCCTTAATACTTTTTGGCGATAATAAAAAAGGGCTTGCGCTCGTTAAAACAGACGTTATTCAAGAAGTTACCGAAGGGGTTTTTAGCAATGAAAAATAATTTTATAATCGAAATTAAAAATCTAAAAAAGTATTATAAAGAAGTTAAGGCAGTAGACGACGTTTCTTTTAGCGTTAAAGAAGGTGAACTATTTGCTTTTTTGGGCGTTAACGGCGCGGGAAAATCTACTACTATTTCCGCAATTACGGGCGACGTAAAAAAAGACCAAGGAAGTATCGTTATAGACGGATTAGATATTGATAAAGATTTTGATAAAATTAAGCCGATTTTAGGTATAGTTTTTCAGTCTAGCGTGCTAGATAAACAGTTAACCGTTTACGACAACTTAAAAAGCAGGGCGTCGCTTTATGGTATTTTTGGCGAGAAGTTTGAAAAAAGGCTAGCTGAACTATGCGAAATTTTAGAACTAGACGCAATTCTAAAAAGACCGCTTTCTAAACTTTCAGGCGGGCAAAAACGCAGGGTAGATATAGCAAGGGCTATAATTCACAGCCCGAAAATACTTTTTTTAGACGAGCCCACCACCGGACTTGACCCGATGACTAGAAAACGCGTGTGGGACGTTATTAACGGGCTTAGAGAAAAGCATAATTTAACGGTTTTTTTAACCACGCATTATATGGAAGAAGCCGAAAACGCAGACTTCGTTGTGATAATCGACCAAGGCAAAATTATTGCCGAAGGCACGCCGTTAGATCTTAAAAACAAATACACAAAAGATTGTGTTGTTGTTTATGGAATAGCCGAAGAGAAAATTAAGAGCCTTGGCTTAGGATATCAGGTAGAACAACACGCGATAAAGATTTTTTTAGAAAGCGTTAGCGACGTTAAAACACTTATAGTATCTCACCCCGAAATTTTTAACGATTACGAAGTGATAAAAGGCAAAATGGACGACGTGTTTTTATCTGCTACGGGAAAAACGCTTGAAGGAGGAAAAGACAATGCAAACGCTTAAAAGTATGATTAAACGAAACGTTAAACTCTTCTTTTTAGACAAGGGCTTGTTTTTTACTTCTTTAATAACCCCGCTTATACTTTTAGTGTTATACGCCACCTTTTTATCTAACGTTTATAAAGATGCGTTTAACGCTATTATAGCGCCTACGGGCATGGCTGTTTCAAGTAAAATAATAAACGGTTTTGCGGGCGGGCAATTACTGTCTTCTTTGCTTGCGGTAACCCCTATAACCGTGCCGTTTTGCGCTAACATGCTAATGGTTTCGGATAAGATTTCGGGCGCTAGGCGAGATTTTATGCTAACGCCTGTAAACAAGCACGCGCTTGCGCTTTCTTACTATTTAGCAACCTTGTTCGTATCGCTTATAATTTGTCTTTTTGCGCTAGTTGTTTGCTTTATTTATATCGGTATAGTGGGCTGGTTTTTTAGCGCGCTAGAAGTGTTGTTAATTTTACTAGACGTGATAATTCTAGTGCTTTTTGGAACTGCTCTTTCTTCGGTAGTTAACGTGTTGTTAACGTCGCAAGGGCAAATTTCTGCCGTGGGTTCTATCGTAAGTTCGGGCTACGGCTTTATAAGTGGCGCGTACATGCCGATTTCTTCGTTTAGTTCTTGGCTTAAAAACGCGGTTGCATTTTTGCCTGGAACGTACGGAACTTCGATTATAAGAACGCACGCGCTAGGTGGCGTTACGACCGAACTTAAAGCGCTTGGCGTTGACAAAGCCGTAGTGCAAGCGGTTGCCGATTCCGTAGACTGCTCGGTATTCTTTTTTGATAGCAGAGTGCCTATTGGGGTAGCGTATGGAGTGCTTTTAGGTTCGATAGCGTTGCTTATAGGCTTGTTCGTTATTCTTCACGTTAAAAGGAACAAAAAAGAAAGGGCATAAACGCGATATTATTGCGCGTTGGCGTATAGAATCTTGACGTTTTTAGCAAAATATTAAGTAAAGTAGGTGTTATATGTTAGATAATTTTTCACTTGCATTGCTTAATCATATTTGCGCTAACTCTACGGCTTTTTCGTATAAAGTTTTTTCGGTAGACTATCTTGTGGAACAGACGTCTAAGGACGTTGTTTGCGATAGCGAGGCTGTAATTGACGGGCTTAACTATCTTTCTGAACGCGATTATATAAGCGTAAAGTATCAAGACGAAAAAGAGGCGTGCATATCTCCCACGCAAAAGGGTAGATTAGTTTTCGAGAATAAAAAAGAACAGGAAAAAGAACGACGCGAAAAGGAAAAAACGCTATTTAAGTTCGCCTTTATCGGAGGGCTACTTGGTGGGGTTATTTCAGCGTTGCTTTCAGCCGTTATAGCGTTGGTGGTTAAATAATGCTAAGCGCAAACGAAAGCAAGGTGATGCACGTACTTTTTTTAGAAGGGCAAAAGAAAAATCCTTTTCTAATTTCGCCCGACGATATATTAAATCTTGCGGGAATAAAAAATTTTTCTCGGCACGACCTAGAAAATGCACTCTCTAATCTTGCCTTTGACGGATATTTTGATATAATATATTCAGAAAGACAAAACGAAAGAGTGTATTGTTTTACGTTGCTAAAAAAGGGCAAGGCGTATTTGCGCGAAAAACAAAAGGCAAAGCGCAATATAGTTTTAAGAATAATGCTCTCTGCGGGACTTGCCGTGATGAGTTTTTTAATAGGACTTTTATTAAAGGCTATTTTTTGATATGGAAAAAAGAAATTTCGAACTAGTATCTAAATATAAACCTACGGGCGATCAACCCGAAGCCATTAGACTACTTACCGAAGGCGTAGAACACGGGCTAAGAACGCAGGTTCTTTTGGGCGTTACTGGGTCTGGTAAAACTTTTACTATGGCTAACGTTATCGCTAACCTTAATCGCCCTGCGTTAGTTATTGCGCACAACAAAACGCTTGCCGCGCAACTTTGCAACGAGTTTAGAGAGTTTTTTCCTAACAATAGGGTAGAATTTTTCGTTTCTTACTACGATTATTACCAACCCGAAGCGTATATTCCAAGCAGTGATACTTACATAGAAAAAGACCTTTCGATTAACGACGAAATCGATAAACTCCGCCACTCTGCAACCTGTTCACTTAGCGAGCGTAGAGATACGATAGTGGTTGCGTCGGTTTCGTGCATATACGGACTTGGCGCGCCCGAAGAATATTATAGGCTTGCGCTTTCAATCAGGCCGAACGAAGAAGTTTCTATTAACGAGTTAATCAGAAAGTTGGTTTCTATTCAGTACGTTAGAAAAGATATAGATTTTTCGCGTTCGTCGTTTAGAGTTAGGGGGGATACGCTTGATATTTTCCCGTCGGGCAACTCTGAAATCTATATTCGCGTAGAGTTCTTCGGCGATTATATAGAACGCGTGTGCGAGTGTGAATTTTTAACTGGAAAAGTGGTTAGCGAATTAAAGCACGCCGTTATTTTCCCTGCAAGCCACTACGCAGTAGAGTTTGAAAAACTAAACAAGGCGATTGCCGTTATAGAACGCGATAAAGACGAAGAAGTTGCGTTTTTTAGAGAAGACGGCAAACTTATCGAGGCGCAAAGACTAAACGAGCGCACTAATTACGACGTAGAGATGATGCGCGAAATAGGGTTCTGCAAAGGTATAGAAAATTACAGTAGGTATTTCGATGGCAGAGAAGTTGGCGAGCCACCTTTTACGCTACTTGACTATTTCCCGAAAGATTTTATATTGTTTATAGACGAATCTCACATGACTATTCCGCAAATCGGCGCGATGAGTAACGGCGACAAGGCTAGAAAAACTAACCTTGTAGAATACGGGTTTAGGCTTAAATCGGCGTTTGATAACAGGCCTTTAACTTTTAAGGAATTTGATGAAAGGGTTGGGCAAATGATATGCGTTTCGGCAACGCCTGCGCCTTACGAACTATCAAAGGCGGGGCAAGTGGTAGAGCAACTTATTAGGCCAACCGGTTTAATCGACCCCGAGATAGTCGTTCGCCCGACTAAAAATCAAATAGACGACCTTTTAGTAGAAATAAACAACGTGATAAAAGTTGGGGGTAGGGTGCTTATAACCACTCTTACCAAAAAAATGGCTGAAAGCCTTACCGAGTATCTTAAAGAAAACGGCGTTAAAGTTAGGTATATGCACAGCGATATAGACACGTTAGAGCGCATTGAAATCGTTTCTGGTTTGCGCAGTGGCGAGTTCGACGTTTTGTGCGGTATTAACCTGCTTAGAGAAGGGTTAGACCTTCCCGAAGTTAGATTAGTTGCCATTTTAGACGCTGATAAAGAAGGGTTTTTGCGCAGTGAAACTTCGCTTATACAAACGATAGGTAGGGCGGCGCGCAACGCCGACGGCAGAGTTATAATGTATGCCGATACCATTACGGGCAGTATGAAGCGCGCAATAGAAGAAACCGAAAGAAGAAGAAAAATTCAAGCAGAGTATAACAAAAAGCACGGCATAGTGCCAAAAACGATTATTAAAGACGTAAAGAACACGCTTGAAATAACCAAGAAAGTTGACAACACTAAAAATATTAAAAAAGAAGATATACCAAAAGAACTAGAAAAATTAAAAGCGCTTATGAAAATAGCGTCTGATAATCTAGACTTTGAAAAATGTATAGAACTAAGGGACACCATTACTAAACTTAAACTAAAACTAAGGAAATAGTATGAACGATAAATTGATAATAAAAGGCGCGAGAGCCAACAACTTAAAAAACGTTAGCGTAACTTTGCCTAGAAACAAACTAATAGTGTTTACGGGGCTTTCGGGCAGTGGTAAATCAACTTTGGCGTTTGAAACTATATACGCCGAAGGGCAAAGGCGTTACGTAGAAAGTTTATCTTCTTACGCTAGGCTATTTTTAGGGCAAATGAAAAAACCCGACGTAGACCTTATAGAAGGGCTTTCGCCTGCAATTTCGATAGACCAAAAAACCACGTCGCACAATCCGCGTTCTACGGTGGGAACGGTTACCGAAATCTACGATTATATGCGTTTGCTTTTTGCGCGCGTAGGCACACCGCACTGCCCAAGTTGTGGAAACGAAATTGCGCGCCAAACGGTAGACCAAATTTTAGACAAGATTATGGCGTTTCCAGAAAACACCAAAATCTACGTGAACGCGCCCGTTGTTCGCGGTAAAAAAGGCGAATATCGTAAAGAGATAGAAAGTTACAAAAAAAGCGGTTTTTTAAGGGTTGAAATTGACGGAATAATTTATAATCTAGACGAAGATATCCCTGCGCTAGAAAAGAACGTTAAGCACAGTATTAGCGTGGTTGTGGATAGGTTAATCGTTAAAGACGGCATACAAAAAAGGCTAAACGATTCGTTAGAAACGGCCATAAAACTCTGCGACGGACTTGTTGAAATAGAAGTTTTAGGCGGAGAAAAAACGCTATTTTCTACCAAATATTCTTGCCCAGACTGCGGGTATTCGATAGAAGAAATCGAACCAAGGCTGTTTTCGTTTAACAATCCGTTCGGTGCGTGCCCAGACTGCCACGGTTTAGGCGTTAAGCAAGAGATAGACGAAAATTTAGTGGTTAAAGATAAGAACAAGACCTTGCGTGAAGGCGCAATGACGGTTACCGGCTGGAATTTAGAGTCGGGTAAAATTGCAGAAATGTCTTTTGAGAGCCTTGCTAAGCACTACGGGTTTTCGTTAGACGTGCCTGTTAAAGACCTACCGAAAGAAATTTACAATCTATTGTTATACGGCAGTGGCAACGAAAAAATCCGCATGGAATACAACACCAAAACTTTTAGCACGTCTTACGATTCTAGGTGGGAAGGTATTATTCCTAACATGCAAAGGCGATACCGTGAAACTACTAGCGACTGGACTAAAACCCAAATAGAGCATTATATGACGGTGCGCCCGTGTGAAACGTGTGGCGGAAAACGGCTTAAAAAAGAAGCGCTTGCAGTGCTTATAGGTGGTAAAAACATATTCGATTTAACCGATATGCCTATAAACGAGTTGAGTGAGTTTATTGTGGGTCTAAAACTAAACAAGACCCAAGAACTTATCGCAAAACCTATTCTTAAAGAGATAAACGCAAGGCTAAACTTTCTTAAAGACGTAGGACTTTCTTACCTAACGCTATCGCGCAGTGCGTCTACTCTTTCTGGGGGCGAAGCGCAACGCATTAGACTTGCAACGCAAATCGGCAGTGGACTTACGGGAGTTTTGTATATTCTAGACGAGCCAAGTATAGGACTGCATCAAAAAGACAACGAAAAACTATTAAAAACGCTAGAAAGGTTGAGAGATTTAGGCAATACTCTTATAGTTGTAGAACACGACGAAGACACTATGCGCCGTGCTGATTATATAGTGGATATCGGGCCCAAAGCAGGCGTTCACGGTGGCGAAATCGTGGCGACGGGCACGGTGGAAGATATTGTAAAAGAAGAGCGTTCTATAACGGGCGATTACCTTGCCGGCAGAAGAAAAATCGAAGTGCCGAAAGACAGAAAAAAACCAGACGGCAGATATATTTCGGTTAAAGGCGCAAGGCAAAACAACCTTAAAAACGTTAGCGTAGATTTTCCCGTAGGATTATTAACGGTCGTTACGGGTGTTTCGGGCTCGGGCAAGAGTTCGCTTGTTAACGAAGTGCTTTACCCACACTTAGCGTCTAGGTTAAACAGAGTAAAAATAATGGACGGAAACGTAGACGAGATAACGGGGCTAGAACACGTCGATAAAATTATTCAAATCGACCAGTCGCCTATCGGCAAAACGCCAAGGTCTAACCCTGCTACCTACACCGGTGTGTTTAGCGCGATAAGAGAACTTTTTGCCAGCACGCTAGACGCGAAAGAACGCGGATACAAAGCGGGCAGATTTTCGTTTAACGTTAGCGGTGGTAGATGTGAAAATTGCGAGGGCGACGGCGTTATAAAAATAGAAATGCATTTTCTTCCAGATACTTACGTGCCTTGCGAAGTATGTAAAGGTAAGCGCTATAATCGTGAAACGCTAGAAGTTAAGTATAAAGGCAAAAACATAAGCGACGTTTTAGATATGACGGTAGACGAGGCGTGTGAGTTCTTTAAGCCTATTAGCAGTATTTACAACAAGATAAAAACTCTTAAAGACGTGGGGCTTGGATACATCAAACTGGGGCAATCTTCTACAACGCTATCGGGTGGCGAGGCGCAAAGAGTTAAACTTGCAACCGAACTATCTAAGCGTTCTACGGGCAGAACGGTGTATATTTTAGACGAGCCTACTACGGGCCTACATTCTTACGACATAGAAAAACTATGCGACGTTCTTAAAAGACTGCAAGACGCAGGCAACACCATTATCGTTATAGAACACAACCTAGACGTGATTAAACTAGCAGATTATATCGTTGATTTAGGGCCTAACGGGGGTAGTGGTGGCGGAGAAATCGTTGCCAAAGGTTCGCCCGAAGAAGTGGCAAAAGTAAACGGCAGTTACACGGCGGAATTTTTAAGAAAAATATTAAAATAAAAACGTAAAAAGTTGCTATTATTAGGCAACTTTTTCGTTTACGTGGCGTTTTTGACGCAATATTATATTTATATTATAATTACACAAAATATTTTATAATAAAATTAAAATAAAAAAAGGGAATTAAACTTTTTTGTAGTATAACTATATGTGATTTACTTTTTTTAGTGGGGAAACTATGAAAGAGAACACTTATAAAATAGAAAAAAAATTTTTATCGCCGTATGCCGTTCGCTCGTTTGAAACGGTGGGCAGACTAAGAGAAGAAGAGCCTTGCCCTATGCGCACGGACTTTCAGCGCGATAGGGATAGGATTATTCACTCTAAATCTTTTAGAAGGCTAAAAAACAAAACGCAAGTTTTTTTCTCACCCGAAGGCGACCATTACAGAACGCGCCTAACACACACGCTAAACGTTTCGCAAGTGGCTAGAAGTATTGCAAGGGCGCTTTCGCTTAACGAAGATTTAACCGAAGCAATCGCACTGGGGCACGACCTTGGGCACACGCCCTTTGGGCACGCCGGCGAAAGAATACTTAACAAACTAAACCCGAAAGGGTTTTTACATAACGTTCAATCGGGCAGAGTGGTAGACTTTTTAGAAAACGACGGAAAGGGGCTAAACCTAACCCGAGAAGTAGTTGACGGAATTATAAACCACAAAAGCGACAGTGCGCCTAAAACCCTAGAAGGTAAGGCCGTTAGTCTTGCAGACCGCATTGCGTATATAAACCACGATATAGACGATGCTATTAGCGGTGGATTTATCAAACTAGAAGATTTGCCGAAAAACGTTATAGAACTGCTTGGCGAAACTTCTTCTAACAGAATAAACAGCATGATAAAGGCTATCGTTGATGAAAGCCTTGGAAAAGACAAAGTAGAAATGCAAGCAGAATACTGGCAAGCAACGAACGAACTACGCGCGTTTTTATTTGAAAGGGTGTATAAAAACAAAACCTTTTTAGAAGAAGAGATGCGCGCCGACAAGATGCTTACTTGCCTTTATAAGTATTACGCCGAAAACCCGAAAAGTTTGCCCGAATTTTATTTTAACGAAATAGAAAAAGACGGGTTAGACGTTGCGATATGCGATTATATCTCGTCTATGTCAGACGGGTATGCGATAAGCGCGTTCAAGGGCTTGTTTATACCAAAAACTTGGAAACTATAAAAAGGAATTTTAATGAGAGGATTTGACGCAAAGTTCATTGAAGAACTTAAAAACAGAAACGATATAGTTGATATTATCGGCAGATACGTTCGCCTAGAACAAAGGGGAACTAATTTTTGGGGTAGATGTCCGTTCCACCACGAAAAAACGGCGTCTTTTTCGGTAAACCCTATAAATCAGTTCTTCTATTGTTTCGGCTGTCATAAAAGTGGCGACGTTATCAGTTTCGTTATGGGTATCGAATCCTTAGATTTTACTGACGCAGTTAAGTTTTTGGCCGATAGGGTAGGACTAAAAATGCCCGAAAATAGCCTTAACGACAAAGAGATTAAAGAACAAAAACAAAAGAAAGAGCGAATACTTAGTCTGCTTAAAGACACCGCTACTTTCTACGTTAAAAATCTTTCTAGCCCCAAAGCAGAAGGGCATATAGACTATATCCGTAGCCGAAAAATTACTTTTGAAACGGTAACTAAGTTCGGTATGGGCGCGTCGCTTGACTATAACGGACTCGTTGAGCACCTTAGAGCAAAGGGCTACACGAAAGAAGAAATGGTAAACTCTGGCGCTGTGGGCGAAAAGAACGGCAGATGCTACGATTTTTTGGGCGGTAGGCTAATTATCCCCGTGATTGATAGTTTTAATAACGTGGTGGCGTTCTGCGGTAGGCGAATCGACGGCGGAAAAGAACAAAAATACGTCAACTCGCACGAAACTAGCGTGTTCTCTAAGGGCAAAACGCTGTTTAATATTAACAATCTAAAAAAACTTAAAAACGAAAAAGGGCTTGATAGCATTATTATCGTTGAAGGGCATTTAGACGTTGTTTCATTGGTGCAAGCGGGGGTTAGAAACGTCGTTGCAAGTATGGGAACGGCGCTTACAAAAGACCAAGCACGGATATTAAAACGTTACGCTGAAAAAATTTACATAAGTTACGACGGCGACTTTGCAGGGCAAAAGGCTGCGATTCGCGGGCTAGAAATTCTTAAAGAAGAAGGGCTAGACGTTAAGGTGGTTGCGCTTCCCGACGGCAAAGACCCAGACGACGTTATAAAGGAAGTGGGTGCAGACGGATACAACAACCTATTGTTATCGGCAAAACCGCTTATAGACTTTAAGTTAGACATATTAAAAAACACTTTCGACGTTTCTACGGTAGACGGAAAGCGCAAGTTTATCGTGCAGGCGATAAGGGTGGTTAAAGAGAGTGATTCGCCCAGCGAACAAGAAGATTTGCTTAAAATTATACGCGACTTAACGGGCACTACCTACGAAAGTCTTAAAAGAGAACTTAATTCGGTAGAAACTGGCAAAAAGCAAAGCGAAGAAGTGAACGCCTTTTCTTACTCTGAAAAGATTGGCGATAAAACGATAACGGCGTCTAGATTTATACTTTATTCGTATTTGTTTAACAAGGCTTACACGCTAGAAACTAATATTGACAGTTTAGAGTTTGAAAAAATAGAGCACAAAGAGATAGCGAATTATATTTCGATACGCAAGAAAGAAAGTGCGCCCGTAAGATTTTCAGACCTATACGATATGTTCACCGAGTACGAGCAAGAGTTGTCGCTTATAGCGGGCATGGAAACGGACGAGAACAAAAAATACGACGAAGCAATGTATTTCGTAGACTCGGTTCGGGTGCTTAAAATCAGCGCGATAGATAAAAAGATTAACGCGTTAACCAAAGAATTCAAAGAAAGTAACGACGCGAACGCAAGGCGTGAAATTGCGTTAAAATTAAACGCCTTACTGAAAGAAAAGAACCAAACGTATTAACCAAAAGGAGCAGAATAATGAGTGAAGTGGTAAAAAACAACGGAGAAAACAACGAAAACGCTACTATTTTAGGGCTATCTGAAAAGGTAGGCGCGATTGCAAAACGCATTATTGAAGATTTTAAGGGAAAAGGCAGTATCGTTTCTAACGAACTTTTAGATAGGTTTGATAAAGTAGAAGTTACGGCAGACGAACTTGAAATCGTTTATAGACTAATGAGCAAGAACGGTATTCAAGTAATTGAAAGCGAAAGGGAAAAGGACATCTACGATTTCTTGCCAGCCGACATCACCATGGACGACCCTGTTAAGATGTATCTTAAAGATATCGGCAGAGTTCCGCTTTTAGAGCGCGACGAAGAAACCGAACTTGCAAAACGCATGATGGAAGGTGACGAAGAGGCAAAAAGGATACTTTCTGAGGCAAACCTAAGGCTAGTAGTATCTATCGCAAAGAGATATATGGGCAGGGGTATGCACTTTTTAGACCTTATTCAAGAAGGCAACCTAGGGCTTATGAAAGCAGTAGAAAAATTCGACTATCAAAAAGGTTTTAAGTTTTCTACCTACGCTACTTGGTGGATACGTCAAGCAATGACTAGGGCGATAGCAGACCAAGCGAGAACGATAAGAATACCTGTGCACATGGTAGAAACCATAAACAAACTCGTTAGGGTTTCTAGAAGACTTTTACAAGAACTCGGCAGAGAACCTACCCCAGAAGAAATTGCGGTAGAGATGGGCATTACCGAAGAAAAAGTGCGCGAAATACAAAAAATCGCGCAAGACCCCGTTTCACTTGAAACGCCTATCGGTGAAGAAGAAGACAGCCACTTATCAGACTTTATCGAAGACGAAGCAAGCACCGCGCCAACCGACGCAGTTACTTCTACTATACTTAAAGAACAACTATTAGGCGTGTTAGACACTCTAACCCCAAGAGAAGAAAAGGTTTTAAGACTTCGTTATGGCTTAGACGATTCTAGACCAAGGACGTTAGAAGAAGTTGGTAAAGAATTTAACGTTACTAGGGAAAGAATTAGGCAAATCGAAGCCAAGGCTTTAAGAAAATTGCGCCATCCAAGCCGTTCTAAAAGGCTTAAAGATTTTCTTGGATAATGACTGAAAGATTAAGTATTATATTTGGGCATATCCCAAATTGCGAAAAGTTTGCCGATATCGGTTGCGATCACGGGTACGTTACCAAAGCGATGCTTGAACTTGGTAAGTGCGAGTTTGCAGTTGCCTCTGATATATCCGATAAGTGCCTTGATAAAGCGCGCGCTCTTATAAAAAACGAAATAGAAGAAAAAAAGGCGGTTTGCATACGTTCTAACGGGTTTCTTAATCTCCCGAAAGTAGACGTTGCGCTTATTTCGGGTATGGGCGGAGAAGAAATTATAGGCATAATTTTAGGCGCGAAAGAACTGCCTAAAACACTCGTTTTGCAACCCATGAAAAACGCTGACAAATTAAGGGCGGTTTTAATTAAACTAGGCTACGGCTTATCGGTGGATTACACCTTTAAGTCTGACGGCAAGTTTTACGACCTTATTAAAGCGGAAAAGTGCGCAAAGCCCAAAAAGTTAAGTAAAAAAGAAATTAAATACGGCAAAGATAATTTAGCGTTTTTGCCTATTGCGTTTATAGAAAAACTAAACGCTAGAATAAACGTTTTAAGGGCTAGCCTAGACACCCAAAAGGTTCAAAGAAAGGCAAGCCGAAAAATGAAAAAAGAGTTAAAGGAACTATATAGGTATGTTAAGTCTTAACGAGTTTTTTTGCGTTTTAGATAAAAACGCGCCCGTTAGATACAGCCAAAAATATATCGAACTAGGTGATTACGATAATAGCGGAATAATCGTTAAAAGCAGTGATAGGGTAGAAAAGGTTTTGTTTTCGTTAGACCTATCGTCTAGTGTTATTAAAAGGGCAAAGGCGCTTAAAGTGGATACCATTGTAACGCATCACCCCGCGATATATAATCCCGTTAAATCGCTAGACGTTTTTGGTGAGAACAAAGATATTTTAAGCGCCGTAAAAATGGGGCTTAACGTTGTTTCTATGCACCTTAATCTAGACGTGGCTGACGGTGGGATAGACGATACTCTTGCTAGTAAACTCGGTGGAACGAATTATAAAATTTTGTTTCCTATACTAGAAGGCGTTGGTTACGGCAGAGAGTTCAAGGTAGAACCCGTTACTTTTAACGAGTTTATAAAAAATGCAAAAAAAGAACTCGGAACGAGCAAGGTCGTTGCCTACGGCAAGAAAAACGCCGTGATAAAGGCGGGCGCATCTTTTTGCGGAAGTGGCGCAAGTTACGCGCTTAAATATTTAGCAGGTGGTGGCGGGGCAGACGTTATAGTTAGTTCAGACGTGCCACACCACGCTATAAAAGAAGTGGTTGAAAGTGGAAAGTGTTTATTGTTATTAACGCACTATTCAGCCGAAAACGTTGGGCTTAAAGCCTACTATGAAAAAATAAAAAAACAAACCGAAAACAAGGTAGAGTGCTACTATTTTTCGGACGAGCGATTTTTATAAAATCGAAAGGAGAATATTATGATAAGCAAATTATTAAAGTATCAAGAAGTTGATGCAGGACTAAGAAAGATCGAACTAGAACTATCTTCTAGCGAAGAGCGAAAGAAAGCCGTGTCTGCTAAAAAGTTCTTAGACGGCGTTGAAGAAACCATTATAAAACTAAACGAAAGGTCGAAAGAACTTTACGAACAATATTTAGTAATTTTAGAAGAACAAAAGGGCTTTTCTTCTAAGCAAGAAGAATACGCGCTTGCCATTAAAGACGTGGAAACCGAAGAAGAAGTTGCATATCTAAATAAAAAAATAGACGAAACTATCGCTAAAATTAAAAACCTTTCTGCGCTTTCAGAAAAACTTGCCGAAGAAATGCAAAAAGTTCTAGCAGAGTATGCTACCTTAAAGGCAAAAACCAAGAGCGCGCAAGTTCAATTTAAGGAATACGCCGAAAAATTCAATAAATTAAAGGCTTCTAAATCTGCTGAAATGGACGCTATTAAAAAAGAACTTTTAGCATTAGAAAAGGATATCGACGCGGGCATTTTGGAAAAATACAAAGCAAAAAGGCTATCAAAAATATTCCCAGTTCTTCGCGAAGTTACCGGCAAAATTTGCGAAGAGTGTTATATGGAACTTTCGGGTGGGGAAATTTCTAAATTAAAATCCGGCGGTATAATAGAGCACGAGTGCGGGGTTTTACTGTATATCGGCGGAGGCAAGTAGAGTAAAACGGGGCGTATAAAAGCCTATAAAAACAACGCGTGAAATTAACGAATCTTTAAGGTGAACGAGTTTTGCCTTAAAGATTTTTTATTTTAATAAAAAAACTTTAAATTGCATTCAAAAAAATTTTTCAAACCATTGAAAAAGTATAGTTTTTTTGGTATAATTAAATTAGCAAAAAATTTTTATAGATTAAGGTGGTTGTTTTGGGAAAAAAACAAGAAAACAAAACGTCGAACGGAATAAGACAAGCAATCTTCACGAAAGAAACTTTGGGGGTAGTAACTATACTTTTTGCAACCCTTTGTTTAGTATGTCTAATTACTAGGGATAAAGTTTTTTCCGTGCCGGGTGAACTAGTTAATTCTTTCTTGTTCGGCTGTTTTGGCGTTTTTGCTTTTTTAGTTGATATATGGGTAATCGTTTTGGGCGTTAAAGCGCTAACTGGTAAGCCACAAGGCATAAACAAACGCAATCTTACCTTGTTTACCTTGTTTATGCTTTGCGTTGCGTTTACTTCGCACGTTATTTCAATGGGCAAAGGCTACTCTTATTACGGCGAATATTTATCGGCATCTTACCTTAGGGCAGTTGAAGGTGGAATTTCTACCTGTTCGGCAGGCGGTATTTTTACTGCGCTAGTAACCTATCCGTTCTACTTGTTGTTTGGCGTGGTTGGTTCTGCCGTTATCTTTGGCTTGCTTGGCGGGCTTTCGGCGTTCTTTTTGATTAGAAACGTGGTTGACCAAAACAGCGCGGTTTCTAAAAACGGCGCAAGGTCTAAATTTAGAAGCACGTATACCGGAAAACCCGTTGCAGATAATCTTGGCGTAGAAGTTAGTGGCGTTAAAGAATACCCTATCGAAAACGCTGTGCCTAAAACTAGCGTAAACCCTACGCAAAAATTGTTTATAACCAACGAAGACGATTTTGCGTTTATGACTAAAAAAGAAAAGAATAAAGACGACACGAATATAAAAATCGGCACGTCGAACGGCGGATTAAACGTTAGCAAAAACATAGGTTCGCACACCAAAAACTACGTTGACGATATAAACGAAAAAATCGCGTATATCAAAACCCCTAAGCCTATTGAAGTTAGCAGTAATAACGTTAACGGGTATTATAACACGGGTGTTTCTACCGTTATTCCTAGAACGACTGAACCGCCTAAACCGGTAGTTAACACTACTGAAACTACCACCACGACTACTAACACCACCGAAACCACTATACCGTTTATCGAGCACGAAGAAAACAAGCCTATAACCACGGCGGAAAGGGCTAGGAATTTTTATGAAAGATACGCAGGTGTGGTTGAAACTGAAACGACTACCGAAACGACTACTAAAACCTCTACCGAGAATATTGAAATCGTTAAACCAAGGGTGGATACTACCACGGAAACAACTGATGAAACCGAGCCTATTATCCCTATTATAGACGAGACCAACGAAAACGTTGATACGAGAGCGGTGAACGTGATGGGCGAAACTGAGGAAACGTGCGACACTGAAGATACCGACGTGGTTGACGTCACCACGGATAACACCACTACCGAAAGGGCTGTTCCCGTTATAGACGAAAGCGTTGACGTAACTGACGTTGATGAAGTTGAAACTACTGAAACAGACGTAGAAGACACTGCTGGCGATACGAACGAACCACCAACTACCGTCGTTAGAGATAGTAGGGTTAGAGATATACTTTTTGGCGAAGACAAAAACGAAAACGGACCTGCTTACACTAGTAGGGTGAACGCAGACGGCAACGGCAGACGCGACGGAGTAGAGGTTAACCTAGGCAGAACTAGAAGAACGGAACTCTCGCCGCCACCTGCGCCCGTAGAGACGGAAAAGCCTAAAAAGGAAATTCCACCTATAAACAGGAAATATTACGCGCCACCGCTAGATTTACTCGAAACGTACGCGCCACCACTAGATATCGAGACGGAAGACCATGAAGGCAGAATGGAGATTATAAGAAAAACCTTAGAAGATTTCCATATAACCGTAACGCCGGTAAGTTATATACAAGGTCCAACAATTACCAGATACGAAATAAGCGTGCCTAGCGGTATGGGTATTTCGGTTAAGAGAATTCCAAGTTGCGATTCAGACTTAAAGATGCGTCTTTCGGCAAAAGAAGGCGTTAGAATAGAAGCGCCTATCCCAGGCAAAGACCTAGTTGGTATAGAAGTTGCGAACAAAACCAAGGTTACTATCGGGCTTAAAGAAGTTCTTGAAGAAACCAAGGGCAACAAGGCTAAACCCGGCTCGCTTATATTTGCGCTCGGTAAAGACTTGGTTGGCAACGCCATCACCGATAACCTTGCAAAAGCACCGCACTATTTGGTTGCCGGCGCAACCGGTTCTGGCAAGAGCGTATGCTTAAACGTTATGATAGTAAGTTTAATAATGCGTTATAGCCCAGAAGAACTAAGACTGATATTAGTTGACCCTAAGAGTGTTGAATTTAGGGTGTATGAACACATACCACACCTTATGATAGACGAAATTATTACCGGTCCACAAAAAACTCTTGCAGTGCTCACTTGGGCTTACGAAGAGATGGAACGCCGTAACAAAACGTTTAGAGAGTGTGGAACTTTCGTTGTGGATATCGACGGGTATAACTCGCAAGTTGCTAGCGATACCGTGCCTAAAATGCCACGTGTGGTTATTATAATAGACGAACTTGCAGACCTAATGCAAAACTGCAAAAAGGAACTAGAAGCAAGGATATGCGCGCTCGCACAAAAGGCGCGTTCTGCGGGTATTCACTTGGTTCTTGCAACGCAACGTCCTTCGGTTAACGTTATAACGGGTACTATCAAAGCAAACCTACCTGCGCGTATTGCGTTTAAGGTTATGAACTATGATGATTCACGCACGATTTTATCAGAAGGTGGCGCTGAAAAACTTTTAGGCAACGGGGATATGCTTTATAAAAACTCGGTAATGCCGAACTACGAAAGATACCAAGGCGCGTTTATCAATATGAACGAAGTGCACGGCGTTGTTTCTTATATAAGAGAGCACAACAAGGCGTATTTCGACGACGAGTTAACCGAATATCTTGAAAGAGCGGTTAAACCTAAAGTAGAAGAAAGTACGGAAACCGACGTTAAAGACGACGGCAACGAACTAGACGATTTCTTCTTGGGTGCAGTTGCTTTTGCGATAAACTCGCAACAAATTTCGATTTCGCAAATTCAAAGAAGAAAACAAATGGGCTACGCTAGAGCGGGCGGACTTATCGACAAAATGGAAAGATTCGGTTTTATTTCGGGTTTTGAAGGCAGTAAAGCGCGTAAAGTGCTTATAACGCGAGAAGAATTCGAAGAAAGGTTTGGGCCGTTATCTAATTACGAATTTTAATACACTATGATAAAAAATAAAAGAGTTGGCGTTATATCGCTTGGGTGCGACAAAAACAGAGTCGATACCGAAAAGATGCTTGCGCTAGTTAAAAAAATTCATACCGTAACCAACGATTTAGAAAACGCCGAAATCGTTATAATAAACACGTGCGCGTTTTTAGAGAGTTCTAGAAAAGAAGCGATTGAAGAAATTTTAGCAGTAAACGCGCTTAAAGAACTAGGCGTGCTAGAAAAGATTATCGTTACGGGTTGCTTACCGCAACTTGCGCCACTAGAACTATACGAAGAACTTGTTGAAGTAGACGGGTTTTTAGGTATAAGTGATTATCAAAAGATAAACGAAGTTATCACTAGAATTTATAACGGCGAACGTGTTTTAGAAGTCGGTAAGCCTAAAAACGAGTGCCTAGAAGATAGAACGCTAACGACTGACGGGCACGCTTACCTTAAAATTGCCGACGGATGTAAAAACTGTTGCACCTACTGCTTAATACCAAAAATTCGCGGTGGGTTTAGGTCTATTCCCGTTGCGTCGCTAATTAAAGAAACAAAACTTTTGGGGAACGTTAAAGAACTGATTTTAGTTGCGCAAGACCTTACTTCTTACGGGCAAGACTTAACGCCTAAAACAAATCTTGTTTCGTTAATACGCGAACTTTCTGCATTAGACAAGGTAGAAAAAATCAGGCTACTTTACTGCTATCCAGAAGGGATAACTGATGAACTGATAGCCGAAATTAAAACCAACCCTAAGGTTATAAAATACCTTGATATACCTTTCCAACACGCCAACGATTTAGTGCTTAAAAAGATGAACCGAAAAGGCACGGGAGAGAGTTACCTTAAACTTATCGAAAAGTTAAGAAAAGAGATCAGTGGTATTGCGATACGTTCTACCTTTATAACAGGCTTTCCGTATGAAGATGAAAACGCTTTTTGCGATTTGCTTAGTTTTATAGAAAAGGCAAAACTAGATAACGCGGGATTTTTTAAGTATAGTAGAGAAAAAGGAACGATGGCGTATAATATGCCGATAACCGTTTCGGGTGCAGAAAAAACCAAAAGGCACAAAAAACTATATTCTCTGCAAAAGAAAATTTCTAGGGCGAATTTAAGGGCGAAAGTTGGAAAAGAACTAGAAGTATTGTGCGAGGGGTTTGACGAAAACAGACTCGTATACTATGGCAGAGCGTATTTTAACGCGCCTGATATAGACGGCAAGGTGTATTTCTTTGCATCGCGCGAAGTGGAATTTAACACCTACTTAAAAGTAAAAATTATCAAGGCCGAAGACTACGACCTTTACGGAGACTTAATATGAATTTACCAAACAAACTAACCGTTTTGCGTATTATAATGATACCTATTTTCGTTGCGTTATTTTATATAACTGCAATTCCGTATAACTACGCTTTATCCGCGCTTGTTTTCGCGCTTGCAGCCTTTACCGATTTTTTAGACGGGCATATTGCAAGAAAGTATAATCTAGTTACCGATTTCGGCAAGTTTTTAGACCCTATTGCAGACAAGGTGCTAGTTTCTACCGCGCTAATTATAATGCTTTTACCTTATGGTAGTTTAAGTATTTTGCCTTGGTACGGCGCAATTTGCGTTGCGATTATTATGGCAAGAGAACTTATCGTTAGCGGGTTTAGGCTTATTGCTGCGGGCAAGGGCAAGGTTATCGCTGCGGATTGGTCTGGCAAGATAAAAACCTTTTTAACTGACGTTGCGATAGTGGTGCTACTCGTATCGGCGTCTTTTATCGACAGCCTAGGCGTGCTAAACTTAATCGGCAGAATACTTTTATATCTATCAACCCTTTTAACCGTTTATTCGGGTATAGAGTGCCTAGTTAAAAATAAAGGGGTTATAAGCAGTAAATAGTATGAAAAACGCGTTGATACTTTTTTTAGATCCAAAAGCCCCGCTAAACGGCGAATATATAAGCGGGATATCTAGATTGTTCTACGAGAGTGGTTTTAGCCTTTCTCACGTAGAAATGTTATCTTCTACCGACGACCTTGGTCTAAAACGCAGTATCGAAAAATTTAAGGAAGTTGCAGATAACCTAGTGATAGCGTCCAATAAATCGGCAGAGTTTAGCGTTAAAGACGTGATTTGCACGGTTATGGATAAACCCCTTAAAGAAAATCTTAATGCAAAAACTTTCGTGGAGGCGGTTTGCACGGCAGAAGGTCTTGCAGTAAAAGAAAACGAGTGGTTATTGCCACTAGAATCTACGTTAATACCAAACGTTAAGGGTGCTACGCAAGGTTTTATGCTGGACGAGCAGGACTTCACGCTTGCGTATTTGCCAAGCGAAATAGAAGAGTTTACGCTGATGGCGAAAAAGTATCTCTTTCCTTATCTAGAACAAAAATACGCGTTAGACTATAAAAAATACACCCTTAAATATTTTGGCGACGAGAACGCGCTAAAAGACGCGCTTGACGGCGCAAAACAAACCTATAACTGCGATTTTCGTTACGATTTGTTTAGCAGTTACGGCGACGTTAAAGTCGAAATAATTTTCGACAGCAAAAAACACTTAAACAAAGAAGAAGTTATAAGGCATATAGTTTCTACTTTTAACGACGAAATTTACGCCACTTACGACGTGAGTTTAAGCGAAAGGCTATTCGACGCCTTAACCTTAAAAAAGATAAAACTATCGACGGCAGAATCGTTTACGGCTGGAAACGTGGTGTCTTCGATAATAAAATATTCGGGCGCGTCGGAGATTATAGACGAAGGTATAGTGTGCTATTCTAACGAAAGCAAAATTTCTAGGCTGAACGTTAAAAGGGAAAGTTTATTAAGAAACGGCGCGGTTAGTTCGCAAGTGGCTTACGAAATGGCGTTATCGCTTTTGCTATCTAAAAGGTGCGATTTAGCGATTGCAACAACGGGCATAGCGGGGCCGAATAGTGACAATACCGATAAACCGGTTGGGCTATGCTATATTGCGATAGGTATGAAAGACGGAATACATACCTACAAATATAATTTTAGTGGTAGCCGTGAAGAAGTAACTAATTTAGCAAAGAATACGGCAACGTATCTTGCGATTAAAAAAATAAAAAAAATATAGTAAGAGGAAATATATTATGGACGAAAACAAACTTAAAGCCCTAGACGGAGTTATGGCTCAAATAGAAAAACAATACGGCAAAGGCGCAATTATGCGACTTGGCGAAAAGGCGGGAACGGACGCTATCGAAGTGCTCCCTACCGGTTGCTTATCGTTAGACCTTGCCATCGGTGTTGGCGGACTACCTAGGGGCAGAATTATCGAAATTTACGGGCCAGAATCTTCTGGTAAAACTACGGTTGCGCTACATTGTATAGCAGAAACCCAAAAAGCAGGTGGCGTTGCAGCGTTTATCGACGCAGAACACGCGCTAGACCCTGTTTACGCTAAAAATTTAGGCGTTAATCTTGACGAACTTTACGTTTCTCAACCAGATACTGGTGAACAAGCGCTTGATATCACGGCTTCGCTCGTTAGCAGTAAAGCAGTTGATATTATCGTTGTAGACTCGGTTGCAGCGCTTACGCCAAAAGCCGAAATCGAAGGTGATATGGGCGATTCACACGTAGGCTTGCAAGCAAGACTTATGAGCCAAGCGCTTAGAAAACTAACCGCAATAACGGCTAAATCAAAAACTTGTATTATCTTTATCAACCAACTACGCGAAAAGGTTGGCGTTATGTTCGGCAACCCAGAAGTTACCGCGGGTGGTAAAGCGCTTAAATTCTACGCTAGCGTTCGTATAGACGTTAGAAAAGCAGACGCGCTTAAAAACCCAGACGGCGCGTACGGCAACCACACCAAAGCGAAAATCGTTAAAAACAAAGTTGCGCCACCTTTTAAGACGGCAGAATTCGATATTATCTTTGGTAAAGGCGTTTCTAAGGGCAGTTGTTTAATAGACCTTGGGCTTCAATACGATATTATTCAAAAGAGTGGGGCGTGGTTCTCGTATAACGGCGAAAAGATTGCGCAAGGCAGAGAAAAGGCGGTAGATTACTTCGAAAACAACCCAGAAGTTGCAGAAGAAGTTAAAAACAGAATTTTAGACGCGTTTTATAATAAAGAAAATTAAAATTTAGTTTTAATTGACTTTTAGCGTTATTTGTTATAAAATAAAATAAGAAGGAAATTTTTTCCTTTAAATAAAACTAAACAGGAGGGCATTATTATGCAAAATTATTTATCCCACCTGTTCTTAGCCGTTGATTTAACGGGCATACTAATCGGCGTTATCGCGCTTATCGTTGGCGCAGTCGTTGGTATCGTTATAGGCGGTAATCGTAAAAAGAAATCTTTTGAAAAAGAAAACGGAACTATGGAAGAGCAACGTAAAAAAATTATCGATGCTGCCATAGAAGAAAGTAAACAAATTAAAAAAGAGGCTATTTTAGAGGCAAAAGAACAGGCACTAAAAGCGCGCAACGAATTCGAAAGGGAAACCAAAGAAAAACGCGCAGAACTACAAAAAATAGAAAACAGACTTAACCAAAAAGAAGAAAACCTTGATAAGAAAGAAGAAAATCTTAACAAGAGAATCGAAGAACTTAACCGTCAACAAAACGCGTTTAAGGTTAAAGAAGGCGAACTAGAAAAGAAACTTGCCGATATTAGAGAACAACACGAACTTATGATTAAAGAGTTTGAGCGTATTTCTGGTATGAGCAGAGAAGAAGCCAAAAAACAACTTATAGACGCTATTATAGATGAAGCAAGGCGCGACGCGCTTGGCACGGTTAAAAACATCGAAGCCGAAGCAAAAGAAAACGGTGAAAGAAAGGCAAGAGAAATAGTTGGGCTTGCTATCCAAAAATGTTCTACCGACCAAGCAACTGAACTTACCGTTTCAGTTGTTCCACTACCTAACGACGATATGAAAGCAAGAATTATCGGTAGAGAAGGTAGAAACATTAGAACGCTTGAAAACGCTACGGGCATAGAACTTATTATCGACGATACGCCGGAAGTTGTTATCGTTTCGGGCTTTGACCCAGTAAGGCGCGAAACTGCGCGTATTGCACTTGAAAGACTTATTGCAGACGGAAGAATTCACCCAGCGCGCATAGAAGAAACGGTAGAAAAAGTTAAGAAAGAACTAGAAACCCAAATTAAAGAAGCGGGCGAAGCCGCTATGTTTGAGTGTGGAATATTCGGCTTGCACCCAGAACTTGTTAAGATTTTAGGCAGACTAAAATTCCGTACGAGTTACGGGCAAAACGTGCTTAAACACTCTATCGAAGTTGCGCATTTAGCAGGACTTATGGCAACTGAACTTGGCGTTGATGCAACGCTTGCTAAAAGGGCAGGCCTTCTTCACGACCTAGGTAAAGCCGTAGACTTCGAAATAGAAGGCACGCACATGCAAATCGGTGCAGACCTTGCAAAAAAATATCGTGAAAACCACGTTATCGTTAACGCGATACTCTCTCACCACGGCGACGTAGAGCCAAAAACTATCGAGGCAGTTTTAGTTGCCGCAGCCGACGCTATTTCGGGTGCAAGACCTGGCGCAAGGCGCGAAACCACTACCAACTACATTAAGAGATTACAAAAATTAGAAGAAATTTCTTCTAGTTTCAAGGGCGTTGAAAAATGCTACGCTATTCAAGCGGGCAGAGAAGTTAGGGTTTTGGTTAAACCAGAACAAGTTAACGACGCGCAAACGGTATTCCTTGCAAAAGAAATTGCTAAAAAAATTGAAGAAGAAATGGAATATCCAGGGCAAATTAAGGTTAACGTTATTCGTGAATGGCGTGCAACCGAGTTTGCAAAATAGTTGTTTAGCAAAAACTAAAAAAACACAAGTTATTGCTTTACTAAAAGAGATTTTTTAGAAAAAATAAAAGGCTAACGAAATTTTCGTTAGTCTTTTCTTATTTTGAATCACACGAATTATATTAGAGATTTGTTGATTATAAATCAACTTAAAACTGCTTAGTGGTTATATTTTTAATAATTGTTCAAAGTCGTAAATATAGAAATCGCAAATAGATTTCATTTGTTCTACGTAATCGATAGAAGATTCGTCAAAAACGCCACACACCTTCATACCAGCAGTTTTTGCCGTTAAGTTGGCGTTTAAGTTATCGTCTAGAAACAGCACGTCTTTTACACTTGCGTTAAGTTTTTTAGCAACTAATTTGTAAATTTCTGGATTTGCTTTTGTAGTCATAAAGTCGTCGCAAGACCAAACGTTATCAAATAAATCAAATATTTTTAATCTTTTTAAGCAGGCGTCAAGAGTAACGTGTGGGCTTGCAGTTAAAATATTTAGACTAGCGCCGTTGTCTTTTAATTTATTTAAAACTTTTATAACGTTATTTTTTGCAGGTATATTGTAAAAATAATCATTTGCCATATTATCTTTGAAAGCCTTAACAAGTTCATCAACACTTTTATCTAATCCGAAAGTTTTAATAAAATAATCAGCAGTGCCGGCAAAGCCCAAAGGCGTTATCGTTTTTATTACGTCTTTATTATATTTGCAGTTATTTTTATCTAGTTCTTTAATTACCCCTGCTGTAAAAGATGGCATAGAATCTACAAGCGTGCCGTCGAAATCAAATAGATAAATTTTCATTTATTGTTTCCTTAAAACGCTAACAATTTTTTTCGTATTTATCCATTAAAGATAAGCATTTTGCTAGCATTCTCATTACGTGGAAAGGCCCTTTATAAGTGTGCCCCTTAACTATTGGCTCAGTTGGCTTGCCGTCTCTTCTTAAATATCCAAACCACTCTCCGTATTTTTTATCAGAAAAATGTCTAAAAGCATACTTAGTAATTTTTTTGAATATTTTTTTGTATTTATCGTCTTTAGTAACGTAGTAAAAATATAACGATGCAATAATGGCTTCGTTGTGTGGCCACCATAATTTCATATCGTGTTCGTATGCTTCTACGGGCTTACCTAAAACGTCTTTAAAATAAAGTATTCCACCGTATTTTTTGTCCCAACCAAAACTCAACGCGTTGTCAAACATTTCTTTTGCAAAATTTATAAGGCTTTCATCTTTTCTGTTTGTGCCTTCTTCTAGTAAAAACCAAGCGCACTCTATATCGTGCCCAGGGTTTATAACTCTTGTGGTAGAAGATTCTAATATAACGCTATTATCATCGGCGTTAATATTTTCGAACGTCGCTTTATATTCGGGCTTATAAAACACTTTAACGTCTTCTATTAGGCTAGTTATAACGCTTTGATAATACTCTGAATTTTCTGGGTCAGCGCTTTTTAACACTGAGGCAACGTTTAATAAAATCATAGGGTTTGCCAAACCTTTTACGCTTCTAGTGTCGCCATAAGACTTGGGCGTTATTTTATAAGGGTCTAGATCGGGGTTTTTATAAATTTCGTAAACGAAATTAAAATATTTTCTTGCGTTATTAAGGCAAGCAACGTCTTTTGATGCTTTATAATATTCGGCGTTTGCAATAACGTAAAACGTTTCGCTAAAAAAGTATCTTCTTTTTCTTAAAGGCTTTCCGTCGTTAGTAACGGTGAAAAACATTCTGCCGTCTTTGTCGATACAGCGTTCGTTTAAAAAATCAATACAACTTTTTGCTACTTTAAGGTATTCGTCGTTTTTTTCGATTTCGTTATAAATATAAGAAAACGTCCAAGCGCATCTGCCTTGCATCCAAACGCTTTTGTCGGTAGAATAAACTTCGCCAAATCTATCTACGCAGTTAATTATTCCGCCGTTTTCTTTGTCGATAGAGTGTTTAAGCCAAAAAGGCACACAAGATGATAATAGTTCTTTTTTAAATAAATCGTAATATTTTTTCATAATTAAATATTTGAAAACTCCACAAAAGGAGATTCCATAACCTTCCTTTTAATTTCTTCTATTTCTAAATCAGGGTTCCATAATATCTCGGCAAAAAGGGCAACGGAGAACGGAATTTTACTTTCGAACGTTCCGTCTTCTACAAGCGCTTCTATTATGGCGTTCGGGCTTTTATCTATAATATTTTTTAATATATCTTTAACTATATTGCCGTTTTTCATCCAGCCCGCTTGAAAATGTTTCCATAAATGGTCTTTATAGTTAGTTCTTGCACTGATAAATTTTTGGTTTCTTTCGCCTAAAAGATAAGTCTTGTCAAAGTGTTCAAACGTAGACCAGTCTAGTTTGGTCATGCCCTTAATAACAGCGCCGAACTTTTCTTTTTTGCCCCTTAAACATAAAAGTTTATTTACAAACTCCATAGTTTCGTTAAAAGTTTCTACGTCGTCTACTTCGTAAGAGAACGGAAAGCACCCACAGTTTTCCCAAACGATATGAATTCTATCGTCTATATTCTTCATTATCTCTAATTTGTTTTTCACGGAATTAGAATGCAAACCAAACTGCAAGTGTATATTTGGGCTTATAGCAAAAATTTTCTCAGCAGTTTGATTAACTAGTTCAGTTACCGTTAATGCAATATCCGTGCCGTTAACGCTTTCGCATTCTAGTTCGGTAAACGATTGAAAATATATCCCGTCGGCGTTACTCTCGCTATATTCTTCTTGATACTTATTTATTATTTGACTAATAATTTTTTCTTTTACTTTATCGTCCCAAGTTTTAAGTATGGTAGAGCAATCGGTTTCCCAACCCCAAGCAAACCCCCAAACTACTTTTATCCCAAGAGAGTGAGCGTAGTCAACAACGTCTTTGGCGTTAAGTGGTGCAACGTCGTTCCAAATAACGATTTCGTTAAGTTTAATTTTCGCCATATTCTCTAAGAAACGCCTGTAATCGTAAATAACGTGTCCCCAAGTCCAAATACCACGCGTTTTAGTTTTTGGGTTAGAAGTAAATTTCCACTCGGGTATTTTTACGTTAAAAGGTTCTAGGAAAAAGTCTTTATAATAAATGTCGCCACGTTTATAAACCACGCTACCCATATAGGTATTTATGAATTCAGCACATCCGTTTAATATGCCTTTTGGCGTTATGCCTGAAATTATAACGGCTTGTCTGTCTTCGTTATAAGGGCTAGTAGAAACTGCAATAGAAAAACCTTCTTCCTCGGAAGCGTCTATCGTTTTGTTTTGAATAAGGCGCTTAATAAAATTATTAGTGTTTTGGTTGCCTATAACTATCAAGTTTTCACTTGATAAATCATCTAAATCTTCTTTGTAGAGTATTACTGGCAATAGGTAATTTAGATATGCAGAAATTTCTTTATTTAGCATTGTTACTGCATTTTTTATTATTGCATCTTGGTAATTATCGGTTAAAATCACCCAGCGTCCGTTTTGTTCTTTCATTATACTTCCACCTCTAATCCGTCGTATGCAACGATTATGCCCGTGCCCTTAAAAATATTTTCGATTTCTTCGTGCGTGCCTGCCTTGTTGTGCGTTATATGCGAAGCAATAAATAAGGTTTCTTCGTTTGCAATATTTAAGGAAATAAGTTCTTCTTTAAGCATCTTGTTTTCTTCAAAGCCCATATGATACGTGTATGCTTTAACAGGTGAAACGCCCATGGTAGCGTCTAGAACCACGCAGTTAAAAGTTATATTTAAACTAGATAAATAAGAAAGAGTTTCTTTTTCGGGATATCCGCTATCTAAAAGGTATAAAACGGATTTTCCATCTTTAATAATGGCGTAGTTAAAACTGCCAAGATTAGGCGCGTGTAATGCTTTAAGCGGAATTACATTGTATCCGTCGATAGTGATAGGCGTTTTATCTTTTAGGGTAACTAAATTAATGTTTTCCATAATGTGTTCCGGCACTTCGCCAAATCCGGAATTAGTTAAATCGAAAACCGATTTTATATTTTCAGGGCCGTAAATATTTATCTTTTGGTGTTTTAAGTTGTGCGCGTAAACTCCGCCACGAAATCTTAATAGGGTTGGGGCAAAGTGGTCTAAATGCGTGTGGGTAATTAAAACGCTTTTATAATCGCCGAAACACATTCCGCTATTTAGCGAGTGAGAGATTGTATCCATAGGTAAATCGATTAAAAGTTCGTCGTTTATTAGTGTTTGCGAACAAGTTCTAATATTCCTGCCGCCAAGTTTTCTAGCGTTTTCGCAGTTATTGCATCTGCAAAACATAGCGGGAAAGCCTTCGCCACCGCCAGAACCTAAGATTTTAACTTTCATAAAGTAACTCCTTTTAAGTTTTTAATTAGTATAATACACTTTAATTACTAATAGAATATCCTTAAAAATTAAATTATATATCATTTTTTTGCTATCAAATATTGATATTTATTTTGCGCGTGATATAATATAAGTATGAGCAAGTATATAAGTAATTCTAACTATTCGATATTTCAAAATAAATTTTACGAAACCGAAACGGGCAAAACGCTTTCTCCGATAGAAACGCAAAACTACACTATTATTCAAGTTGCCGAATCGCTTTATATGGGCGAAATGCTGATTGAAGAACACGAACAAATATGCGATATGGAAATCACCGTTCTGCTAGACGGGGTGTTGTGTTGCGAAATTAACGGCGTTAAACAAAAACTAGAACCTAAAAACTTGCATATCGTTTTTTTGGGCGAAAAACACTTACTTGCTTCAAAAAAATACTGTCGTTTTCAAACGCTCGCGATAAATTTTAAGGGCAAAGCGAAAGCAATTTTAGAAAGCATTAAAGAAAAATATAAAACTGAAAGAAAATTATTAATTTACGATACCTTAAAACTTATGTCTTCTATCGTTAGTGAATTTTTGAACACTAACGAGCCGTTTTTTTGCGAAAATTTAGACGGGATAATTACTTCGTTTTTGGTTAAAGTTTTAAGAAATAATCAAAAACAACAAAATTCTCTTGTGTTAGAAGAAGATTATTTGTTTAGCGTGGTTAACTATATAGACGCTAATTTTATCAATATTTTTTCACTTAAAGAACTGCAAGGATTTGGCTATTCTTATAGTCAGGTTTTTAATAAATTTAAAGAAAAATACAACAAAACCCCCAAAGAATATTTAAACGAAAAGAAAATGGATTACGCCTTTAATTTGCTAAAAAAAGGTGAGAAAGTAAGTGTTGTTTCCGAAACGTTAGGGTATTCTAATCAATTCAACTTTTGCAGAGCGTTTAAAACGCATTTTGGTTTTGCCCCGTCGAAGATAAAAGAACAAGAAAAAAATTGTTGATATTTACAAAAAAATAGTTTACACGCTTACTTTTTAATGCTATAATTAAAAAAAATTTCGTAGGGGTTGTTATGAACTACAAAAGAATTTTAACTATTCAAGATATTTCGTGCGTGGGGCAATGCTCATTAACCGTTGCTCTTCCTATTCTTTCTGCTTGCGGGTTAGAAACGGCAATACTTCCATCAGCCGTTTTATCTACGCACACTGCTGGGTTTAAGGGTTTTACCTTTCGCGATTTAGCAGGCGATATGCCAAGCATTTCTAAACACTGGCAATCAGAGAACATTAAGTTTAGCGCAATCTACACGGGTTATTTGGGGAGCAAAGAACAAGTTGACTACGTTTTAGAAATAAAAAAGAATTGCTTAAACGATAACGGAGTTTTCTTCGTAGACCCCGCTATGGCGGATAACGGAAAACTCTATCCGATTTTTAACGACGAATACGTTAACGAAATGAAAAAACTATGCATAGAAGCCGACTACGTTATTCCTAACATTACCGAAGCGTGCTTTTTAACGGGTTATCCTTATAAAGAAACTTACGATAGGGTTTATATAGACGGGCTTATAATGGCTCTTAAACAACTTGGCGTTAAAAACGTCGTGCTAACGGGGGTTTCTTATAAAGAAGGCAAAACGGGAATAGTGCTTTACGAAAACAACGCTTATAACTACTACGAACATAAAAAATATTCAAAGGGTTGCCACGGCACGGGCGATATTTACGCATCGGCTTTCGTGGGCGCGTTTATGAACGGCAATTCTGCAATAAAGTCCGCTAAAATTGCAGGCGATTATACCGCGCTTTGTATAAAGAACACTATGGGCGATAAAGAACACTGGTACGGCGCAAAATTCGAACCATACCTAAATAAACTAATAAAAAAGATATAACAAAATAAATTACCGATAGAATTTTCTATCGGTTTTTTTATTCTTCTTTTCTATAACCTAATATGTGCGCACATCTTATAACTTGCGCGTTATAGGTGGTTAAATCTACGTTAAAAACGTCTGCCGAGTGCGCGCTTACGTAAACCGTGCCGTTTATTATTGCCGTAACTATGGGCGAGTGGTAATAGTCGCCCGTGGCGTTTCCTAGTTGAATAACGTCGCCCACTTTAACTTCGGTTAGGTTGCAAGGTGTTGCGAACGGGCCAACGCCTTTATTAGACACTAAAAAATTATATAGGTACTCTACGCCCGTAAAACTAGGCGAACGGTTGTTTAGGTTTATATAATACCAACCGAAAATTTTAAGGAAGTTCATTTCGGGCGCGCCCGAAAAGATACATTGCGAACAAAAGTTAGTGCAATCTCCGCCAAGCGAACTGAAATCGTAGAATGCGGGGTTTCTTTTATAAGCCCACTCTTTTGCGTAGGCGTAAACGGTGGTTCTATTATACGTAAAAGTTTTAAGTGCCATACTTATATATATGCAAAAACGATTATTTAGGTAAAAACGCAAACAAAACTTTAATAATATGACAAATAAAAACGCAAAAAAACAATATATTGATAAAAAACTAAAAAAAATTTTATACTTAATGAGAATATTTTAGCGATTAAAGGCACAAAAATCGTTGCTAACGCGCGTGCGCGTGTGATATAATCTTATGGTAAAATATATTTAAGGCATTTATTGGGGTGGATAATGGAAGAAAAGAAAGAAACCACGAAAGTTGGTTTAGACGGCGAAACTAAATCTAGCAATATCGAAACGATGCTAGAACTAGTTAAGGTTAAAAAGATATATAAAACCAAGTCTGGCGACACTTCTGCGCTCAACGAAATTTCGTTAAGTTTTCCAAAGCGCGGTATGGTGTTTATTACTGGTAAAAGTGGTTCGGGTAAAACCACGCTTTTAAACATTATCGGTGGGCTAGACGGGTTTGACAGCGGAAATATTATTCTAGACGGAAAGGATTTTAAGGACTTTACGCAAAACGATTATAATAGTTATCGCAACACTTTTATCGGGTTTATATTCCAAGAATATAACCTTTTATCAGAGTATTCGGTGCAAAAAAACCTAGAACTTGCAACTGAACTTCAAGGCGTAAAGAAAGATAAGCAAGAAATAGACGATATACTTAAAATAGTTGACCTAGAAGGGCTTAATTACAGAAGAACCAACGAACTATCGGGCGGGCAAAAGCAAAGGGTTGCAATCGCTAGGGCGCTTATTAAAAACCCAAAAATCATTATGGCAGACGAGCCTACCGGCGCGCTAGATAGCGCAACTGGTATTTCCGTTATAACTACGCTTAAAAAACTTTCTAGGGATAAATTAGTTATAGTAGTTTCGCACGACCTAGAACTTGCGGAAAAATACGCGGATCGTATTATAAGGCTAGTTGACGGAAATATCGTTGAAGACGTTTTGATTACCGAAAACGAAATTAAGGCAAACGTTGCAGAAACAAACGCTAGCACAACCGTTAAACTTGGCGCAGATTTAACTGACGCCGAAACTGAACTTTTGCTAAAAGGTATTCGCGAAAAAAGAGAAATAAAATTCGTTGACCAAGTAACCGTGCGCACTAAATCGCAAACGCCACCACTAGAAAAGCCGAAAACGGTAAATCCACCTAAATTTATCAAGAGTAAAATGAAAACTAAAAGTTCTATGGGGCTTGGTTTTAGAGCGCTTGGCGTTAAACCGATTAGACTTATATTCACGGTGTTTTTGGCGGTAGTTGCATTTGCGCTATTCGGCTTGTTCGATACAATCGCCGCGTACGACGATTCTAGGGCGATATCAAACCTACTAAGAACTAGCGAATACGATTCCGTAGTTCTTTCACCCGAAGAGCGCGGAGACGGCTTTACTTACAATATCCGTATTGGGCAAGAAGAAATCGACAAACTAAACGCTAACACGAAATATAATTTTAGGCCACTTTACGAAATTAACGATAAAGGCTTTAACGGCATTACCGATAGAACTTATATTATAGAACTAAAACCTGAAAGCACGGAAACCGTTGCGGGCAGTAGTTACTACCAAAAATTCGTAGACGATTTTATAGAATTTTCGGAACAAGAAATCAGCAACAAAATAATAGATAAAGGTGGCTTTAACTACGAAATAGTTTACGGCAGATACCCAACCTTGCCGTCTAAAATGGTAGACGAAGAAGGCAATAAGATAAAGGGCGCAAGGTCGTTTATGGAAGTTGCAATCTCGACGTACACCGCAGAGAATATGCTATACTATTTAAGCCTTGACACAGAAACGAGCCCTAACTTAAACGGCAAGAAAATTGAAAAGACGGAAGACCTTTTAGACGCAACTTTCTCGGTTAGAAACTATCACGACGGCAACTATCTTAAATATAAAATCGTGGGGATAATCGATTGCGGAGAAATTCCTGAAAAATTTAACGAACTTAAATTGCCTGGTAGCAGTAAGTCAAGGTCGGCATTAAAAAGTTCTTTCGACACGTTTATCAACTCGGGCGCATACCTAAAACTATTCGTGCCAACCGGCTACGTTCAAGAGTGGAGAACGTATATTAACAGAACTAACACCTATTTCTTCGGCGGAAACAACGTTACGGTTAAGTCGGGAGATATTAGGCAGTTAAACGTTTCTTACTTTGGAAGAACGGCATTTTATAACGCAGAAGAAAACATCGGCAAAGTAGTTTTCTTCGACCAAAACCAAACTAGCGCAAGCGCAAACGAAGTTATTATTCCAGCAGAACTTATTAGAAGTATTTACAAAGAAAAGTTAGACACGCTCGATATTAACGCAGAACTAAACGCTGCTATTAACACACTTTTTTCTAGTATGTCGTATGAAGGCAAGGCTAATGCGATTAGGAACACTCTTTCGGTGTTGTTTGCAAGAACGGCTGAGGAAGGTCCGTTAAAACTTACCCTAGAAAACACTAACGTGGTTAACGACCAAACTACTTGCGTAGACTTTAATATAGTAGGCGTTTACGTAGACGTTAACGGCGACCATACTGGCGACGCGTTGTTTAAGACAAAACCGCTTATGTTCTCTAACGCGGGTTTTGAAAGAATAGGCGTTCCTATCTATCAAGGCGAATACGCAAGGATAATTTCGCCGGCAAAATCAGGCGTGTTTGCAACTAACGGGCTAGCAAACAATATCGTTGCAGAATCAGGTTTGGCGTATAGTTGGTATCAAAACACTATTCTAGAAACGATTAAATCAAACAGGCAAACGTTACAAGATTTTTCTAACTTATTCCTGTATATCTCGGTTGCGCTCGCAGTGTTCTCGGTGTTTATGTTGTTTAACTATATATCTTCTAGTATTGTTTCTAAAAGGCAATCTATCGGCGTTCTTCGCGCGCTTGGCTCTAACGGAAAAGATATCTTTACGATGTTCTTTACCGAAAGTATGGTTATATCGATAATCAACGCGTTGGTGGCGTGCTTAGTGGCGTTCGTTGGCTGTATATTCGTTAACATGTATATAAAAACCATTATGAACCTAACGCTTAACTTCGCGATATTCGGGTTTAGGCAAATCGGTATTATTTTTGGTATAAGCATAGTTACGGGCATACTTTCTTCGCTTATTCCTATCATTAGAATTTGCAAAGAAAAACCGATAGAACTTATCAGAAAAGATTAAAACATAATTAAAACAAAAAACTAAAAACGAACGGAAAAATCCGTTCGTTTTTTATTTAAAAAAGTTCAAATTTGTATTGAAAAATTCTAGGTTTTATTGTATAATAAAATAGATAAACTATAAAAATTAAAAAAGCAGGTGTTTTATGAGCATTTACGAAGAATTTATAAAATTTAGTCCAAAGTATTCAAAAGATAAAAACGCTTTTTACGGCCCTAATTCGCCGTTAGATGAAAAGTCGCAAAAAGAATATCTTTCAGCCTACGCAAACCGCCAAAAAGCAAGATACGGCAAAGACGTTATGTTTACTAAGGCCGTTACCGAAGAAGAAATCGAAAAGGCAAAAACTACCTTCACTCTTGATAAAGGCGCACCTTTTAAGGCTTATAAAAGAGATAAAATCAGTCCTTATAAAAACTGGCAATTATACACTAATCGCGCAGTGGTAGAAGATAACGCTATAACCTTAAAAGAAGATTATACTTTCCCTTTGCCCGCAGCGAAATACTTGTTTGATAAAAAACCAAAAAGCCTTACCTTTGAAGTTTACATTGACGAAAGTTATTCGGTTTATTTCCCTAAGGTAGACGTGGTTACTACTGCTAGATACGTTGATTTTAGAAAAGACTGCAAAGAAATTATTAAACTTGCTTTCGCGCCAAACGGCACGGTTGCTTATAAAGATTCTAGTGAGCATTTCTTCCATTACGATACTACCGAGTTTGCTAAATACGAGTTTAACAAGTGGAATAAGTTTACCTTAAATTTCGATAAAAAGAGTTTTGATTTAGAGTTTAACGGCAACACTCATACTTTTGGATATAGTGCAAACACGGCTTTTGATAATATGTATATCGGCGGTGGTATGCAACCTGCTAAATTCTGGAAATTTAGGCTTGTTTCTATCGTTTACGAAGACGGAGAAGTTACCGAATTCTTTAAGGCTAACAACGCTAAAAAAGTTAAAGAAGAATTTATAGAAGAAAAGGCGTTGCCTATCGTTTTAGGTACGAAAGTTAACCAAGATAAAGAACTTGTTTTAAGAAGAACTTTTACTTACGAAAAGGGCAACAAATGTATGCTTAAAGTGGGCGCTATCGACCCCGGTGGAAAAGTGCTTGTTAACGGCGAGTGCGTTATCGAAAAAGATGATTTCCAACCGTTTATTTTAGATATTACCAAGTTCGTTAAAGAAGGGGATAACGAATTAGAAATAATCGTTAATCCACGTGCGCCAGAAGTTCTATATTCTTGGCACAGACACGACGATTTTTATAACGGCTGGTTCTGCCTTTCTGCAAACGTTACGCTAGTTAAAGAATACGGGCTTAAAGACCTTATTATAACCACCTTAAAAGTTGGCGAAAAGAGTAAGTTTACCGTTAAGGCTAGTTTAGACGGAAACGCGCTAAACGGCAAGGAATACGCTATATTCCTATCTAAAATTCACCCTAATAAACAAGGCAGAAAACTTTTAGGTAAAGGCGTTATTAAGGGCGGAATTAACAACACGTTTAAGGAAAAAGTTGATATTTGGGATATTGAAAATCCTAACCTATACAACGTAGAAATCGAAGTTTACGATAACGGCGAAGTTGTTTCTTACATAGCAGAAGAAACCGGTTTTAGAACTATTTGCCAAAGAAACGGCGGAATTTATCTTAACGATAAGCAAATAGTTATCAAGGGCGCGCTTTCTATGCAATTCTTGCCACCATACGACCAAGTGCCTGTAAACCACGTTTGCCCGTCAGACGAGCAAATAGTTATGCAAGTTCTTCAAATTAAAAAGATGAACGGCAACACTCTTCGTATGCACCAACTAGGCTACGGCAACGGCGATAAACGCTTTGCTAAAATTTGCGACAGAATGGGTATAATGCTATTATGGGTTACAAGGCTTATAGATAGCGCAGAAAACGTTCAATGGACTAAAAAGTGGATGCAAGCAAAAGGTTATCAAACCCAAATGTTAGAAGTTATAAACAGCCCGTCTATAATAATGTGGGAAGGTTCTAACGAATTCCACGCAAGTCACGAAGAACTTGATAGATTATACGACGAGTTCGTAACCACCGTTAGAGAAATAGATAACAGCAGAATTTTATGCCCAGTATCTCATATTTACTATGGTGGCGGACTATACGAAGGTTACCACTACTACACTAACGACGGAAAGAAAGACGAACTTGGCGCTAAAAAGAAATCTTCTTTCGGTTGGATGGATAAAGACGTTATTAGAAGTTCACATACCTACTGCTTACTACTTGGCTACGGCGAAGCGTGGGAAAGAATGGTAGAACAAGACTGGCAATGGCAAAACGAATTGTTTAAGGATAAAAAACGCGCTTACGTTGTAACCGAATTTGCGGTTATCGGTAGGCAAAACCCAGAAACCGAAGAAGCAAAAGAATTTATAAACAAAGCGTCTTATGAACTTCCTGATGAACAAGCAGCGCTAGGATATATATTCAAAGACGACGAGTGGGAAATTTCGCAAGCGTTCCAAGCAATGTGTGCGCAAGTAGACTGCAAGCAACTCGTTAAAAACGACGTAGACGGCATGACTTGGTGTTGCTTACAAAGTGGCGCGAACAATTCTAGTTACCTAAAACCTATAATCGACTTTATGGGCTATACTAAACTAGCGTTCTATTCACTTCAAGAAGCCTTCCAAAACGTAGTTTGCTTTAATCAAAGTCCAGACGTTTTAGTTTACGAAGGTTATAAAATTTCACCCGTACTAAAAACCGCTGAAAAAGGCAAAAAATATAACGTTACGGTTAGCGTGTTCTCAGCAGACGATAAACTTTTAATTAAAAAAGATTATCTTGGCGTAAAGAAGGGCGCACTTGCTCCGTTTGATTTAGACCTTAAAGAAGAAGGCTACTATTACGTTCGTTACGAAGTAAACGCTATCTAAATATCAGTTATAAATAAGATTGTGCTAAAACATTAAATAAAACATAATATTATGGCGTGAACTCTAAAAAAATTGTGCTATAATATTGTTAACTAAAACATTAGTAGGTAAATAAATGAACACTGCAATAGTTGGTTTAGGCGTTATAGGTAAGGTGCATGCGCAAGTTTTGTTCGACCAAAAGAAAAACGTTACCGCGCTTTGCGACACAAATATAAAAAACGCGCAATTCGTTAAAGAAAGATTTTTTCCTAACGCAAAAATTTATTCTTCTTACGAAGAGATGATAGGCTTAGAAAAGTTAGACGTGGTGCATATTTGCACGCCACACTATTTGCACGCCGACATGTGCGTTTTAGCGCTTGATAACGGTATTAACGTGTTCTGCGAAAAACCGCTTGCAATTAGCCGTGAAGAGATTGATAGAATTATAAAAGCCGAAAAAAATTCTACGGCAATACTTGGCGTTTGCCATCAAAATAGATACTTAAAACAAAACAGGTTCTTAAAAGAATACGCAAAAAGCCACAAATTTATAAACGCGTTCGGCACGCTTTTATGGAACAGGGGTAAAGATTACTACGCGCAAGATGCTTGGCGTGGCAAATGGGCTACCGAAGGCGGTGGGGTTATGATTAACCAAGCATTGCACACGCTTGATATTTTGTGCTGGATTATGGGCGACCCTAGCGAAGTGGTTTCTAACGTTTCTAACTTAACCCTTAAAGACGTTATCGAAGTAGAAGATACGGCAACGGCAATTTTTTCGGGCGATGCCAATTTTAGTTTCTTTGCGTCTAACGGCAGTAAAGATTTCTTTCCGATAGAGATTACGCTAATGGGCGAAGATAAGAACGTTAAAGTTTTTGAAAACTGCGTTGTCGTTGGCGAAAAAGTAAAAAAATTCAAAACCGACAAAAAGGTTTACGGCAAGGTTTGCTATGGCAGTGGGCACAAGTCTATTATAGAAGACTTTCATAACCACGTAGAGAGCGGAAAAAAATTCTGGCTAGACGCTACCGAAGGTAGCAGAGTATTAAAACTAATTTTTGCTATGTACGAAAGCAAAAATCAAAAAATAAAAATAAAAAAATAAAAAGGAAGTAACTACTATGAAAATGACTTTTCGTTGGTACGGCGAAGGGAACGACAAAATTAAACTATCAGACATTAAGCAAATTCCCGGCGTAGAAGGTATCGTTTGGGCACTTCACGATAAGATGCCTGGCGAAATTTGGAGCGAAGAAGAAATCGCTAACGTTAAAAAACAATGCGATGAATACGGCTTTAATATAGACGTTGTTGAATCTGTTAACGTGCACGACGATATTAAAATCGGTCTTCCTACAAGGGACATGTATATCGAAAATTATAAACAAACTATTCGCAACCTTTCTAAATACGGCGTTAAGGTTATTTGCTATAACTTTATGCCTATTTTCGACTGGACTAGAAGCGATTTGTTCCACCCCGTAGGCGATGGTTCTACTGCGCTCTTTTATCAAAAAAATATGATTCAAGACGACTATAACGCTATGGCGAAATATATTCTTGACTTTACCGAAAAGTATAATATGACTTTCCCTGGTTGGGAACCAGAACGTATGGCTAAACTAGACGAACTATTTAAGGCTTACGCACCCGTTGATAAAGAAACGCTTTGGGCTAACCTAAAATATTTCTTAGAAGCAATTATGCCAACTTGCCGTGAGTGCGATATTAAAATGGCAATCCATATGGACGATCCACCTTGGGATATCTTTGGACTTCCAAGACTACTTGTCGACGAACCTAGTATAGACCGTTTCTTAAAGATGGTAGACGACGAATATAACTGCTTAACTCTATGCTCTGGCTCTCTTAACGCAAACCCAGACAACAACGTTGCTGAAATCGTTAGAAAACACTGCGATAGAATAGCGTTTGCGCACATTAGAAACGTTAAACACTTTGCTAACGGCGATTTTAGTGAAGCAAGCCACAGAGACCAAGACGGGGATACTGGCATTTTAGAAATACTTAAAGCATACCACGAATGTGGCTTTAACGGATATATTCGCCCAGACCACGGCAGACATCTTTGGAACGAAGGCCCAGGAACGGTTCGCCCAGGCTACGGGCTATACGATAGGGCGCTTGGCATAATGTATATGCTTGGCGTTTGGGATACGTTAGAAAGACAAAAAAACGGAAAGTAAAAAATAAAATCGTTAAAATAAATTCGTTAAAATAAAAGGGAGATTATAAATATTATGAAACTTAATGACAAAGTTATAGCAATTACTGGTGCAGGTGGTATTATTTGTAGTGAATTTGCAAAAGCACTTGCTAAAGAAGGCGCAAAAGTTGCACTTCTTGACATTAACTACGACGCTGCTAAAAAATTCGCAGATGAAATCGGCGAAAACGCGTTTGCCGTTAAATGCAACTGCTTAGATAAACAAAGCATTATAGACGCTAAAAAAGAAATAAACGATAAATTTGGCGCAGTAAACTTTTTAATCAACGGCGCAGGCGGAAACAACCCACGCGCTTCTACCGACAACGAAACGATGACGCCAGACCTAGAAGGCGTTAAAGACTTTTTTGCTCTAGAAGAAAGCGGGCTAAAATTCGTGTTCGACCTAAACATTACTAGCGCGTTTTTAGTAACCCAAGTTTTTGCAACCGATATGATTAAAACTGGTGGCAACATCATAAACGTTTCTTCTATGAATGCTTATCGCCCACTAACCAAAATTCCAGCATACTCGGCAGCAAAAGCAGGTATTTCTAACTTTACGCAATGGCTTGCAGTGCACTTTGCACCTTGCAATATCCGTTGCAACGCTATCGCGCCAGGGTTCTTTGTAACCAACCAAAACCGCGCGCTTTTATTTAATGCAGACGGAACGCCAACTGCAAGAACTGGCAAAATTCTAAACGCAACTCCTATGAAAAAATTTGGCGAAATCAGTGATTTAATCGGCACGCTTTTATGGCTTGCAGACGATAACGCTAGTGGCTTTGTTACGGGCGCAATCATTCCGGTAGACGGCGGATTTTCGGCTTATAGTGGCGTTTAATTTTAGCATAATATTAGTATTACGCTTGATTTTTAGGATTAAATTAGTTATAATAAACTTACAAAATATTTAGGAGACACTAAAATGGAAAAAAGAGTTCCAGTAGTAGTAATTAAAGAACTAGAAAAAACCGATGGAATTATGAAAGCCTTAAAAGCATACGGCATTAACACGGCAGAAATCACTTTTAGAACTGCTTGCGCAAAAGACGCTATTGCTTACGCTGTTAAAAACTTCCCTGATATGAACATTGGTGCAGGCACGGTTATAAACAAGGCTCAAGCAAAAGAAGCAATCGCGTGTGGTGCTAAATTTATCGTTGGCCCAGGGCTAGACGAAGGCGTTGCAAAATACTGCAAAAAGAAAAATATTCCTTACTATCCTGGTTGTGTAACCCCAACCGAAATTATTAAGGCAATAAGCCTAGGGATAACTACTATTAAGTTCTTCCCAGCAAACGTTTACGGGGGCTTAAAGGCAATGAAAGCACTTGCTGGTCCGTTCCCACAAATTAAGTTTATTCCAACCGGTGGTGTAAACAACGACAATATCGAAGAATTTTTAGCGTGGGATAAAATAGAGGCTGTTGGTGGCAGTTTCTTTGTTGAAGACGCTATTAAAGCATATAAAGGAGAATAATTATGGGTAAAGTAATCACTTTTGGAGAATTAATGTTACGTCTTGCACCTGAAGGATATTTAAGATTTGTGCAAGCAGAAAAATTTCAAGCAACCTTTGGCGGTGCAGAAGCAAACGTTGCAGTATCGCTTTCTAACTATGGTTTAGATGCGGCTTTCGTTTCTAAACTACCTACTCACGAAATGGGTCAAGCAGTTGTTAACTCTTTAAGAAAATTCGGTGTAGACGTTTCTAAAATCGTTCGTGGTGGCGAAAGAGTTGGCATTTATTACTGCGAAAAAGGCGCAAGCCAACGTCCATCTAAAGTAATTTACGATAGGGCATACTCTGCAATCGCTATGGCAAAGAAAGAAGACTTTGACTGGGATAAGATTTTTGACGGCGCTACTTGGTTCCACTTTACCGGTATCACCCCAGCACTTTCTGACGAAGTTGCCGAAATTTGCGAAATCGCTTTACAAAAAGCAAAAGAAAAGGGCATAACCGTTTCTTGCGACCTTAATTTTAGAAAAAAACTTTGGACTAAACAAAAAGCCCAAGAAGTTATGACTAAACTATGCGCATACGTTGATTACTGCATCGCTAACGAAGAAGACGCGAAAGACGTTTTCGGTATCGAAGCAGACAACACCGACATTACTAGCGGTAAACTTAACCACGAAGGTTATATTAGCGTTGCTAAAAAACTTACCGATAAATTTGGCTTTAAGGGCGTTGCTATCACTCTTCGTGAAAGTCTTTCTGCAAACGACAACGTATGGTCTGCTATGCTATATACCGAAGGACAAGCATATTTCAGCAAAAAATATAACGTTCATATCGTAGACCGTGTTGGCGGTGGCGATTCTTTTGGCGCAGGGCTTATCTACTCACTAATTAGTGGGTTTGATTGCCAAAAAACTATCGAATTTGCCGTTGGTGCAAGTTGCTTAAAACACAGTATCGAAGGCGACTACAACGTAGTTAGTATCGACGAAGTTAATAACCTAATTAAAGGCGATGCTAGTGGCCGTGTTCAAAGATAACTAAATAAGAACTAAAACAAAAACGGATAGAATTTCTATCCGTTTTTGTTGTCTTAACGCAAAGTTTTTGTCCGCAAATAAAAATATTATCTATATTTTACTAGATAAAACGTCTAGTGTCAAGATATTTTGTCTAGTTTGTAGTAAAATATTTTTATGGATGTAAAATTTTGTAATAATCTTAAAGAGATAAGAAAGGCTTGTAATTTAACTCAAAAGCAGGTTGCCAATGCTCTAAACGTTGTTGAAAGTTGTTATGCTAATTGGGAGCAAGGGAGGACAGAGCCTAATATAGAAATGATTAGAAAATTGGGTGTTATATTTAACGTTAGTATAGACGACTTAATAAACGGATGACAAATTATAATATAAAAAAAGCGTTGTGGAGTTCACAACGCTTTTAATATTTGTTAGCAATTATTTTTTAACAACTTCTTTAACGGCTTCGATAACTTTTTCGGTGGTAAAGCCGAATTTTTCGAATAGTTTTTTAAATGGTGCAGATTCGCCAAATCTATCGATACCAACGATTTTTCCGTCTAGACCAACGTACTTAAACCAAGGCATAGTTGCGCCTGCTTCTACGGCAACCCTTGCGCGAACGGCACTAGGGATAACGCTTTCTTTATATTTAGCGCTTTGTGCTTCAAAGTCTTCTACGCAAGGCATAGAAACAACCCTTACGTCGATACCTTCTTTAATGAGTTCTGCCTTTGCTGAAACTGCTAGGTTAACTTCTGAACCCGTTGCGATGATGATTGCATCTGGAACTTTCTTTTCGCTATCTGCTAAAATATAGCCACCTTTAAGCGCGCCTTCGCCACTGCCATTTAACATAGGTAAGGTTTGGCGTGATAAGAATAGGCAAGATGGGGTGTCAGAGTTAAGTGCTGAAATGTATGCAGCAGTAGTTTCTCTGCCGTCTGCTGGGCGATAAACTTTAAGGTCTGGCATAGCGCGTAAACCTGCTAAGTGTTCGATAGGTTGGTGGGTAGGTCCGTCTTCGCCAACGCCGATAGAATCGTGAGTTAAAACGTAGATAACAGGGAGTTTCATAATAGCAGACATACGCATAGCATTCTTCATATAGTCAGAGAACACAGCGAACGTTGCGCAGTAAGGAATTAAGCCACCGTGTAAGTACATACCATTGCAAATTGCAGCCATAGCGTGTTCACGAATACCAAAGTGCATATTAGAACCATCGATTTTAGTAGCAGAGAAATCGCCACGTGCTTTAATGTTGGTTTTGTTTGCAGGTGCTAAGTCTGCAGAGCCACCAACTAGGTTAGGAACGTATTTAGCAATTTTATTAAGAACGGTTGCACCATAGCCACGTGAAGCATCGTCTTTTTCATATTGCCATAATTCTTCGATATCTTTTAAGTTCTTATAATCGCTATTCCTCCAGTCTTTATATTCCTTAGCAAGTTCTGGATATTTAGTTTCGTATGCTTTAAATAATTCTTTCCAAGCCTTTTGTGCTTTTCTGCCTTTAGCGCCGAATTTTTTGCAGTGCTTAAACACTTCTTCAGGAACTTCGAACGGAGCAGAAGTCCAACCAAGGTTTTTCTTTAAGGTTGCAACGCCTTCTTCGCCGAGTGGAGCGCCGTGGCAACCAGCGTTTCCTTCTAAATGAGAGCCAAAGCCGATTTTAGAATTTACGATAATTAAAGAAGGTTTATTAGTTTCTGCCTTAGCCTTTTTAATTGCGCGGTTAATAGCCATAACGTCGTTAGCGTCTTTAACCTTAATAACTTGCCAGCCAAGTGCTTCGTGCCTTTTGCCAACGTCTTCGGTAAAGGTGATGTTGGTGTTGCCTTCGATAGTGATATCGTTTTTATCGTAGATTAGGATAAGTTTGCCAAGTTTCATAGCGCCTGCAAGAGATGCCGCTTCATTTTCGATACCTTCTTGCATACAACCATCGCCACAAAGAGCAAAGGTGTAGTGGTCTACGATATTAAAGCCTTCTTTATTAAATTTGTTTGCAAGGTATTTTTCTGCAATAGCCATACCAACTGCGTTTGCAACGCCTTGACCGAGTGGACCGGTAGAAGTTTCTACACCTGGGCAAACTTTGTATTCGGGGTGGCCTGCGGTGATAGAGCCTAGTTGCCTAAAACTCATAAGGTCTTCTTTTTTAAGACCGAACCCAAATAGATAGTATAAAGAGTAGTCTAGCATAGAAGCGTGGCCTGCTGATAAAACGAATCTATCACGGTTATCAAAAGCAGTGTCTTTATTATTGAAAACCATATTGGTAAAAATAGAATAACCGATAGGTGCGGCGCCAAGTGGCATACCTGGGTGGCCTGATTTTGCTTTTTCTATCGCTTCGGCTGATAGAACTCTGATTGCGTTAATTGTAAGTTGTTTTACGTTATCCATTATATCCTCCTTGAAAAACGCAGGGCTTAAAATGATTAGTGTAAGTTTTTCGCCCGATAATAAACTAAATACATTATAATCTAAAACGCGTTTATTTTCAAGTTTTTTTTAATGCTTTTGGGGTAAAATATTATAAAAACTTGATACTTTTAATAAAGTGTGGTATAATTTTATCGTTTTATATCCGTTTAGGATATTTTTGGAGACGTTTATGCAAGAAATTGGAATTACTTATATGAGTGGAATTAGTGGGCGCATTGCATCAGGCAAAGTTATTGCTATCACGTGCGTTACACTTGCTTTTTATCTTGCCCTTTTCGTTTTAAGGGGTATAGGATTATTCGTTATGGCTAAAAAACGTGAAATTAAAGGAAAGGCGCTTGCTTTCGTGCCGTTTTTGTGGGTTTACGTTATGGCTAAACTTATCGGTAGGGCGTTCTTCTTTGGCAAAGAATTTAAGGGCTTTGCCGTAACGGTAACCGTTTTAGCAACGGTCGTAGAACTTTTAACGCTTGCCATAAACTTTCTTGGGCTATTCCCACTAATCGGCTATTACCTTAACGGCGGAGACGTGGTGATTTCTTTAATCGAAAACCCTTCTTTTAGCAAACCTATGGTAGAATATCCGTTTTTAAGCAACGTGTTCGTTGCAAAAGAACATACTTTGGGCGGGTTCGTTATGCCGTACGCAAACGTGTTTAGCGTTATTAAGGCTATGGACGTTTTAGGTATGATCGGCGATATTTTAGGTTTCGTGTATATGCTTGCAACAATATTCATATATATTTATTTGTTCAAAAAATACTGGCCAAGGCATTTCCTTTTGGGTGTGGTGTTATCCTTTTTAGTAACTCCGGCTTTCCCGATAATAATTTTCTGTTTAAGAAAAAAAGAACCTATGACTTACGAAGAATATTTGCGTTCTATCGGCGTTAGAGTTTATAATCCTTACACTGCTAACACTAACCAAACTAATAACGGGCAAAACCCTTATAATACGCCTAAAGAAACCAGTCCGTTCGAAGATTTTCCGGACGGAAATAAAACGCCGGAAGAACCATTTTCGGAATTTGACACAAAGGACTAATTATGATTTTTGAAGACAACATTGTGGCGATAGCAACTGCGCAAGGCGCAAGTGGCGTTGCCGTTATTAGAGTAAGTGGTAAAAGCCCACTCGAAATTGCTAGTAAAATGTTTAAGCCACTAAAAAAAGTGGCGGTTTATGAGTTCGAGCCGTATAAAATGTACGTTGGCGAAATCGTTTGCGACGGGTTTTCAGACTTCGGCTTGTGCGTGTATTTTAAGGGTCCTAATAGTTTTACGGGCGAAGACGTGGTTGAATTTCACACGCACGGCGGTGTTGCTATCACGAAAGGCGTTATGCAAAAGGTTTTATCGCTTGGCGCAAGAGTTGCTAAAAACGGCGAGTTTACTAAAAGGGCGTTTTTGAACGGCAAACTTTCGCTCGCTTCTTGCGAAGGGCTTATCGATATGATAAATAGCGAATCGGAAAGTGGGGTTAGGGCAGGTTATTCGCTTTACCGTGAAAAACTTACTGCAACGGTTATCGACATGCAAAACGCTATCACTGAAGTGCTTTCTAGTATAGACGTGGATATGGACTACCCCGAAGAAAACTTAGACAAGGTATCCGAAGATTTTACCGTTTCTACGCTTAAAAACGTTGTGGATAGAATAAACGCGTTGTTATCTACTTTTAAGGTCGGCAGAGTGCTAAAATCGGGTGTTAAAGTGGGTATCGTTGGCAAACCTAATACGGGCAAGAGTTCACTGCTAAACGCGCTTCTTTGCTACGATAAAGCAATCGTTTCAGACGTTGCCGGCACTACTAGGGACGTGGTAGAAGGCTCTATCGATATTTTAGGCACTAGATTTAATTTTTCTGACACGGCTGGTATACGCGAGAGTGATGACAAGATAGAAGAACTTGGCGTTGGGCTATCAAAGCGCGTTCTTAACGAAAGCGACCTAATCATGCTCGTTTTAGACGGTGGAAACGTCAACGCCGAAGACGATGAAATTTATAAACTTGTAAAGGACAAAAACGTTTTGGTTGTCGTTAACAAAACTGATAAAGGCGACTATTTTTACGATTATGCCGACGTTTACGTTTCGGCAAAAAACAACGATAATATAGACGCGCTTAGGGAACTAATCTATAAAAAGACCATTGGTGAAAACACTTCTTTAAGTGGAGAGTTCTTGTGTGAAGAAAGGCACTACGAAGCGCTACTTAGGGCAAGGGATAAGTTCGTTTACGCGCTAAATTCTATCGGTGCCGTTTCGCTAGACCTTGTTGCCATAGATATAAAAGACGGTTGGGATGCGCTTGGCGAAATTTCAGGCAAGACTGCTACCGAAGAAATTATTAACGATATATTTTCTAGATTTTGCGTAGGAAAATAATATTTAGGAGGGAAAGTTTATGCAGATTTACGAGGCGATAATTTTGGGCGCGATTCAAGGTTTTGCTGAATTTTTGCCTATATCTTCTAGTGGACATCTTTTGCTCGTTCAAAGAATTTTGGGTATCAACGAAGGCGGGCTATTGTTCGACGTTTTGCTCCACGTAGGAACGCTTATCCCTATATTTATAGTGTTTTTTAAGGATATTTTGGGGCTGTTCAAAAAGCCGTTTAACACAATACTCTTCTTAATAATTGCAACCGTGCCGTGTATGATTACCGGGCTTTTGTTGCAAGATACTATAGAGAGCGTGTTTTACAAAGGAACACTTCTTTCGGCGATATTGCTTGCTTGCACGTTCTTGCTAACCGCGGGGCTTATGTGGTTTTCTTCCTATAAATCAAAAGCGCAAACGGCGTTGCCACTTAACGCTAAAAAATCACTAGTTATGGGTTGCTTCCAAGCCGTTGCGTTAATGCCGGGGCTTTCTAGAAGTGGAACGGTTTTAACCGGCGGTGTAATTTGCGGGCTTGATAGAGAACAAAATGCTAAATTCGTGTTTTTGATGAGTATTCCAGTTATCCTAGGCGCAGCGGTTATTTCGGGGGCAAAGGCTGTTTCTAACGCTGAAACGCTAGAATTATTGCCAACCCTAATCGGGATGCTAACTGCTTCGATTACGGGCTACATAGCAATTAACACTATGCTTAAAATCGTTAAAAAAGCAAACTTCAAGATTTTTTCTTACTATCTAATCTTGGTTGCTGTTTTATCCGTAGTGCTTAAAGTTGCGTTCGGGGTTTAATGAATAAAATAGATATCGAATATTTATCCACCTTGTCGCCGTCAAAGTGCGGTAGGGCGGTAAAAAAATTAGTGAGAAAAAAATTAAAAATAAATAAATTATAGAGAGGATTTATACTAATGAAAAAGTTTTTTAACGAATTTAAAACTTTTATAACACGTGGCAACGTTTTAGATATGGCTGTCGGCGTTATCGTTGGCGGTGCTTTCACGGGTATCGTTAACGGACTATCAAACTATATCTTAAAGCCTATTATTAACGCGTTAATCGCGCTTATTTTAGGAAAAGAAGGGCTTACGGGTGCAGTTACTATTCTTAACGAGGCCTACGATGCTAACGGAGCGTTGGATCTTGCTAACTCTATTTATATCGATTGGGGTGCGTTTATAAGCGCCGTTATCAATTTCTTGTTAATCGCGTTCGTGTTGTTTACAATCGTTAAAATCATGAACAGATTAAGAGAAGAAAACGGCAGTATTTTTAAGAAGATCTCTAAAAAAATTCTTTCTAAAGAAGATAGAAGAGAAATGAAAAAACGCGGACTTAAACTTAATAGGAAAAACGTTCAAGCGTTTGTTCTAGAAAAAGAACAACTTGAAAAAGAAGCACAAAAAGCGCGCGACGAAGAAGCGAAGAAAAAGGCGGAAGAAGATAGAAAAAACAACCCTACCGTAGAAGATTTGCTTAAAGATATTAAAAATCTTCTTGCCGAAAAGAAATAACACTAAAAATTTCCACCGTGGCAGATTGCCACGGTGGTTTTTTATGCTATTTACTTGCTAAAAAAATAAAATAATGCTATAATTTATGCGTTATTTTTTGCAAAGGGTGGTTTTATGGCAACGTTAAATTGCACGGCTTGTGGCAGTAAAATTAAGTACAAAAAAGGCGAAAGTTACGTTAAGTGTAAGCGTTGTGGTAAAGAAATATTTTTATCACGTGAAAGAATCGTAGAAGAACCTGAAAAAGTCGCGCTTAAAAAACGCAAAAGGTTAACAAGGCTTATTGCGCTTGGGCTTGTTGGGGTTATCGTTTTTTCAGCATTAATCTATTTCTTGGTCGGTTTAATTCGCGGTATTATCGTAAACAGCCAGACTGAAGATCTTTTTCAAACTTTTACCGAATACACCCAAGAAAGATTGCCTAACGGCTATGAAATCGAAGGCGAGTACGTGTATTACGGGTTCTATCCGCAAACTATTAAAAAAGACGGGGTTAGGGTAGGCACTAAGCCAGACGAAAAGGGGTATTTAACCGGTACTGACGGCGAAAAATACGCTAAGGTTTTAGCAGACCCGTATAAAGCAGGCTATACTTACTCTAACGGAGAAAGTATTAAGTCAAAAAGATCTTTCTACTTTAAGGTAGAGCCGATAAAATGGCGCATTTTAGAAAGCGATAACGGCGAAATGTTTATCGTTTGCAATAGTATCATCGCAAACTATCATTACGATAAAGCCGAAAATATTTATGCTTCTAGCGAAATTAAAAAATGGCTTAACGAAGAGTTCTTTGCCACCGCTTTTTCTAGCAAACAACAAGCGCTCATAAACGATCCAACTGAAAACATTGGCAAAATATTCCTTTTAAGTTACAACGAGGCAACAAACGAGAGTTACGGCTTTGCTACTGGCGAAAGCACGCAAGACGGTGCTAGACTAAGGCAAACGACTGACTACTCTAGGGCGACGGGCGCTTTTATGAGCACCGAACAAAGCACTTACGGCAACGGATACTGGTGGTTACGTGTTCCACCATCTGGCTATGACAACTACATCTTTTGTGGGTTTGCCGACGGATATATAACTAAAAGTTATGATTATAACGACTGGGAAAACGGTGTTGTCCCCGCGCTAAAACTTAATATTGCTCAATAAAAAATAATCGCTGTGGCAAGTTAGCCATAGCGATTTTTTTAGTAGGGAGTGGTGGTGCTATACAATTTCGCCCTCGGTTTCTCTAAAACCTAGGCTGATTAAAAGTGCCACGTTTACTTTGTTCATTGCAGACTCAGATAGTTCGCCAATGCGCTCTTTTAGTCTGCGCTTATCAAGCGTTCTAATTTGTTCTAAAAGTATAACGGAGTCGGTTTTTAAGCCGAATTCGTTTTTAGTGAGTTCTATATGTGTAGGCAGTTTGGCTTTTGTCATTTTGCTTGTGATTGCCGCTGCAATAATCGTTGGACTGTATTTGTTGCCCGTATCGTTCTGTACTATTAGTATTGGGCGCACTCCTCCTTGCTCGCTCCCAACAACGGGGCTTAGGTCTGCGTAGTATAGTTCTCCACGTTTTATCATAATCTCTCCGTTTTCATAAGTATAGTCCCATTATTAGTTTATGTATTTTCTGGGTACTGTGATACTTACGTATTTCTATGATTAACGCTTTTTTATAATTTTATACTTTATTTTTGGTTATTATTTAATTGTATTTGACACTCCAACGGTTTTGTAGTAAAATATATACGTCAATGGGTAAACGGTTAAAAACTCTAACCGTATAATAGGCTAACAAACTAAAACGCTAAACACTTTATGCTTCCATAGTTAAATGGATATATTGTGCTGTGAACAATGGCGTTCGCGTATTTCATACGCTCGGCTAAACAAGTTCTATCCATTAAAAACTAATCACTTGCAAAAACAGTGCTGGTAAACCAATTTAAACACATATGCTTCCATAGTTAAATGGATATAACAAGCCCCTCCTAAGGTCGAGATATATCCACCTAAAACCACAACATATAGCGTTTTTCAGAACATCTCGTTTCTATATATTGTGTTTTGTAAAGTTTCGGAATTGATTTGGAATTATTTAAACCCTAATAAAATGTGTAATATGTGTAGTATTTATAGCATTTATAACGTGTTTTAAATCTCATAAAATTTATAATTTGCATCTGTAGCTCAGTAGGATAGAGCACCGACCTCCTAAGTCGGGTTTGCCGGACGTTCGAATCGTCTCAGGTGCACCAACCATCAAAAAGCCCGTAAAATCATTGTGATTTTGCGGGCTTTTTACATATTAAAAAAGAATGGTCGCCACCAACCATTCTCAATTTTTTCTATATCCGGAGGCGAAAAGTATTACTTTCCGTTAACCTCCTTTTCTAAATTTTTACTTAATTTGGTATAAGTGTAGTCGTACTTGTTGTATTTGTAGTAGCTGAAGGACAAGTCGGGTTCTCTAGTTTTAGCTTCAGTATTAATATAAACAAGTTCATTGATAAATAATGCATTATCTAAACGGCTACTTAAACTATCAAAATTAATTGTTTGAGCTTCAAGATACATATCTTGTTTATCTGCAAAGTGATTTACTTGATAGCAAATGTCGTATTCGCTAACGTAGCCCATAGGGATAAAGTAATTTTTTATATAGCTATTCAATAAGATGCACTTGTCCAACAAGGCTGAAACTTCGTCTTTTGTCGGCATGTTGTAATTTGTTGCAACTATTTTTGTTTCTGCGTTCCAATAATTTTTGGACATTGAATATGAAATATTTTCTTCATCAAGAAATTTTTCTATGAAATCAATTACTGCAGTATTGCTAACGTTTTGTAGCCTTATTAAAACGGAACCAACCCATCTTGCCTTATTTTGAATGCCTTTAAGTTTTTTAAAGAATCTTATTCCTGAAGCTGAGTCATAAAAATTAACACTTGAATCATTATCTTCTTTTTGTGGTTTGTTTGTTTTTGTAACTCTTTTAATTTCGTAGTGATTTTCTACTTTTACAATTTCAAACTTAAGGTTATTAGCCACAAAACAGGGGAATTTATCGGCTTTTTCGTCGTTAGTTAAAATGTGACAACAAATTAAATTGTGGTCGGCTGTTTTTCCGCCTCTACTTTGAGGGAGAATATGGTCGACATTCCAACCATATTCGCTATTGCGGTCATTGTAAGCGCCTTTTGCGATTTCACGTCCGGTAAAATCTTTTACCTTGGTTTCTTTTCCAAAGGATTTGCTCCAAAGACGCATTGCTGTTTCTCGGTTTAAATCCATAAATTGTTTTTGTTTCTTTCTCATAATAATATATGGAAAGACACTTTTGCCTCCTATGATAAAGTCAATCTAATAAAATCATTGACTAACCATAGGGTGGCCTATTGCTATAAACCTCAAAGGGCAATCCTCATAAATAGCATTACAGAAGATTAGTTAGTCGGCTTTCTTTGAAAGCGTTCAGTTTTATCAAATTGTTCTTTAATTATATAATATTTGTCCATTTTTGTAAATAGATTTTGTGGATAGAGAGAAAAATTCATGTATTATAGTTGTCTAAGTTTGACAAAAATAAAAATAATTAATAAAATAGTAAAGATAACACTGCAAGGTCTATTGACTTTGGGTGGAAGTCAGTAGTTTTGTTCATAAGAGAGGTATGCTCAGGCATAGAACAAATCCTTCAGGTTATTTATTAATTTAGGAGGTTTTTTTATGAAAGATAGAACTATTGTTTCAAAAGATCAAAAGACGGAGGCTATAATAAAAGCAATTAAATCGTTTCCTAAACATTGTCGATATATGAGTGCTAAAGAACGCAAACAGATAGAAGATGATATTTATGAGACAACGAGAGTAAGTATAGATAATCTTACGTCGGATGATTTATAGTGTTATCGGGAGGCTGTTTTTACAGCCTCTTTTTTGTTTGCGATTTTGTAAAAAATTAAAAGAACTTTGAATTTATTCTGCAAAAGCCCTTGAAATTAATTTTTATAAGTGCTATAATGTTAAATGTATAAAAATATTTATTTTTATGAGGTGGAAATATGGCTGCAAGCTATAAAAAACTCTTTAAATTGCTTATTGACAGAGAGATGAAAAGCAAAGACCTTGCTGCTAAAGCAGGGGTAAGTCCTGCAACTTTAGCGAAGATGAAAAAAGACGGTGCAACGGTGTCAAGCGACGTGCTTGTCAAGATTTGCACTGCTTTAAACTGCACAATGGACGAAATAGTAGAAATCGTTCCAGCTAAAGAAGATTAAGAGGCCATTATGGAAAACAAAGGATATATTTATATACTAACAAATCCATCTTTTAAGGAATATGTTAAAATTGGTTATGCTGATAATGTTGAAAACCGTTTAAGACAGTTAAACAATAGCGAATGCACACCATTTGCATTTAGGGTTTATGCAACGTATGAGGTTGAAGACCGTTTAACTGACGTTAATTTACATAAGTTAATTGACCAACTTAATCCTAATTTGCGTTCTATAGATAATGTTAATGGGAAAAAGCGCGTAAGGGAGTTTTACGCAATGAGTCCAGAGCAAGCTTATTCTATCTTGGAAAGCATAGCTATTTTAGGTGGACGTAGAAATAGACTTAAATTGTGGAACGTAACAGAAGAAGAGCGCAAGGATATTGAAGTTGCTCAGGAAATAGAAGAAGAACATATCGAAAGGCTTTCACCTTTTGCTTTTTCAAAGTGCAACATTGCAAAAGGAACAAAAATTATGTTTGTTTGCCGCGGAAATGAAAACTCTGGTGCAGAATGTACTGTTGTAGATGACAAAACGGTAGAATATAAAGGCAAGAAATATTCGCTTTCAAGTTTAGCAACAGAACTTCTTGGTGCTAAACATGGTGTTGCTGGACCTAGATATTTCAAATATAACGGCGAATGGCTTTGGAAAATCCGTGCTAAATTAGAAGGAAGAGCTGTTTCAAATCGTCTTGATGACGTGTGGATTATTCCTTGTAATCCAAAATTATATGATATTGTTGGAGCTTTCAATAATTTAGATGTTATAGAGTGGAGTCAGCCCAATAATACTGCTGTGGGAGACACAGTTTACATATACGTTGGTGGAAACTTTAAGTCAATAATGTATAAATGTGAAGTTATTGCAATGGATTTATACGGAAATAGAGCACAGGACGATATTGAATATTATCACGGTTTAGAAAAACGAGATGACGTTCGATATATGAAAATAAAGTTGCTTGAAAAATATGACGAAGGACAATATCCATTAGAAGAGCTTAGAGAAAAGGGTTTAACTAGTGTTCAAGGCAGAAGCAAAGCAACCCCACAATTATTAAACTATTTGGAGAAAAAATAATGTATTTGCAAATAGAAAAAGAGTTTAAGAGAAACTCAAAATATAGGAAATCACAGTTGCGTTTTGTTATTGGTGCTTTCGCGTATGCAACAATAATTTCGTTGTTGTTTTCTCCTAATTTTATATGTATGATAGAAAATGATAAAGTTGAATCTAATTTTATTTGGTTTTTAGCTGTTGGAATAATTGTGTTCCCAATTATTTGTCACCTTTATATGGTATTAAGTATACGAACGCATGTGAAAATAACAGTAAAGAACGTTTTTAATATAGATTTTATAAAAGAACATTATCAAGGTATGATACATGATGAAGATTTAATAGTTTTATCGAACATTTTAAAAAATAAAAATATAAACAGTAGACCAAAAGTGCAAGAAGCGTTACGACATTATCAATGTATGTTGCCAAGAAAGGTTTCTAGTTCAGGAACTCTATTATCAATTTTAGCGTTTGCTGTTTCGATAATGGCTTTATTTTTTAGTGAAACTGTATTAAAATCAGCGACCACTATTTCTGTAATAGTCGCAGTAATTTTTATGATAATCTTAATTTATGTTATGGTAATAGTCATCGCGAATGGATATTTTAAGGCTTTTAGTAAAGAAGCTTTATACGTAAGGTTAGAGTCCTCATTATCAGAAATATTTATGACTTACTACTTGAAGAAAGGCGAATAATAGGAGAATTAAAATGGCAAAAGCAAAAACAACAAAAGAAAAAGTTGTATCATTAGAAGACGTGTTATGGGAGTGCCGTGTTGCTCTTCGTGGCGTGGGTAGTCTTGATAAAAATAGAAACGCTGTTATCAGTTTGGTATTTTTAAAATTTGCAGGAGATAAATTTGATAAACGTCGTGCAGAGATTTTAGCGGAGCACGGCAATATTCCTGCGTTTTTAGAGAAGAAATCCTTTTACAACGCTAAAAACGTTTTCTACTTAAAGGAAACGTCTCGTTGGTCGTATATTAAAGATAACGCCAGCAAGGACAATATTGCAGTTATTATCGACCAAGCAATGGCAGATATTGAACAAGATAATCCTTCGTTATCAGGAGCATTGCAAAAGAACTTGTTTGCATCGCTTGGCGCAGACAAAAATAAGATTAAAACGCTTATTGACAACGTAAATAAAATTGAAGAAAAGAGATTCAATGAAGACGATTTGATTGGTCGTGTTTACGAATATTTCTTGCGTATTTATGCTGCTTCTGGCAAAAAAGAAGACGGCGAATTTTACACGCCTGCTTGTGTTGTTCAACTGATTGCTGAAATGATAGAGCCTTACGACGGTGTCGTTTACGACCCTTGCTGTGGTTCGGGCGGTATGTTTGTGCAGTCTATGAAATTTGTGGACAAGCATAATGGCAACAGAAGTAAAATTTCCGTAGTTGGTCAAGAAAGCGAACAAGAAACGTGGCGTCTTGCAAAAATGAACCTTGCAATTCGTGGTATATCACACAATCTTGGTGCAACAAACGCATCCACGTTTACAAACGATCAACATAAGGATAAAAAGGTCGATTACATTATGGCAAATCCACCTTTCAATTTGAAAGCATGGAGAAACGAAGATGAACTTGTAAAAGATTCCCGTTGGGACGGTTATTGTGAAACCGCGCCAAGAGTTTCCAACGCCAACTATGCTTGGATTTTGCATATGATTTCTAAATTAGACGTTAATCACGGTATTGCGGGGTTCTTGCTTGCGAACGGTGCGTTGGGTGACGCCGATGATGCAGAAATCAGAGAGAATATTATTAAAAAAGACAAAGTAGAAGCCATTATCGTTTTACCCCGTGATATGTTCTATACCACGGATATTTCCGTTACTCTTTGGATTGTCAATATGAACAAAAAAGCAGGCACGATTAATGGTAGACAAGTACGTGATAGACAAGGTGAAATCCTGTTTATGGATTTGAGAACGTGGGACGAAAATATAGATGAAATTGTTATCGACAAGGGTTCAAGGAAGAAAAAGACCATTCTTACCGATACGCAAATTGCAAAAGTGAAAGAAGTTTATAATAATTGGCAAAGCGCGGATACTTCGCTTTATAAAGACGTACCCGAGTTTTGCAAATCAGTGAAAATTTTCAATAAAGATGCAAAAGATGGGGAAATAACCGTAGAAAGCAAAGGTTACGTGCTTACGCCAAGTAAATATATCGAATTTATCGATCACGATTTAGATATTGACTATAAAGTAGAAATAGTACGTATTCAAGGCGAAATGAAAGAAGTATTAAAAAAAGAAAAACAGTCACAAAAGATGTTGGAAGATGCTTTCAAGGGGATAGGCTATGGCATTGACTAAATATAAATTAGGAAAGTTGATCGAACTTTCAGATGATAGAAATTCTGATAATAAGTTTACATTGGAAGATGTAAAAGGGATTTCAATTCAGAAAAAATTTATAGAGACTAAAGCCGATATGGAAGGGGTTTCTCTTAAACCATATATTTTGGTTTATCCTGATTGTTTTGCTTACGTTACAGTTACGTCTAGAAATGGGGAGAAGATAACAATTGCACATAATAGGTCTGAAAATACGTATATAGTTTCTTCGTCGTATATTGTATTCAAAGTGAAAAGAACGGATGTTTTATTGTCTGATTACTTATTTATGTATTTTAACCGCCCCGAATTTGATAGATATTCGCGTTTTAATTCTTGGGGTTCGGCGAGAGAAACTTTTTCGTGGGATGAAATGTGCGATATTGAAATCGAACTTCCCGATATTAGCGTGCAACAAAAATTTGTGGACGTGTATAAAGGAATGGTTGCCAATCAGCAAGCATACGAAAAAGGTCTTGAAGACTTAAAACTCGTTTGTGATGGCTACATTGAAGACCTGCGTCGCAAACTCCCTTGCGAACCGATAGGGCCTTATATTGAAGAAGTAAAAAATAAAAATACAAGCTATACAATAAATAAAAATATGGCAGTTTCCACGGACAAAGTTTTTATTTATTCACATGCGGATTTAGTAGGTGTTGATATAGGAAATTATTTAATTTGCGAGAAAGGACAATTTGCGTATAATACCGTAACAACAAAAAATGGGAATAAGATTTCAGTTGCATACAACAAAGATGAGGATTGTTTAGTTTCACCAATATACACCGTTTTTAAGATTGAGAAATCAAAACTTCTTCCTGAATATTTAATGCTATGGTTTATTAGAAGCGAGTTTGATAGATATGCAAGATATCATTCCTGGGGCTCGGCTCGTGAAATGTTTACATTTGACGATATGAAGTTGGTAGAAATACCAATTCCGTCTATCGATATTCAGCAATCAATTGTAAATATTTACAATGCTTATATTGAGCGCAAAGAAATCAACGAAAAATTAAAAGCACAAATTAAAGACCTTTGCCCAATTTTAATCAAAGGTTCATTAGAAGAAGCACAATAAGGAGAAAATATTATGGCCTATTTTTCAGAAAGAAGTGGGATGAAAAGAGATGTCGAAAAGACTTATGGAATTAATAATGATGTTTATTTGGCAATAATGGATGTTTGTAAAAAATATTTTCATAATTTAACATGGAAATTTTCCGCAAACTGTCATGATGATTTTACAAATAAAGATTATCAAACATTTGATAATAATTCTTTTTTAGTTAGAGTAAAATTAAAATTTCCAAGCTTATTTTCAGCAGTGACAGGTGTGTTTTGTGAAGATGTAAAACCTAATGAAGAATTTCAATATGCTTTTCTAGATTTTATAGAATATATTGCTGAAAACATAAAAGATGTAAAAGAGGGATGGAATAATCCTATTTATAAAAATTTCTGGTATATTGAGTGTAAAACGACTTGTGAGGTTTTTGAGATTTATAAATCGGAAATAAATGAAATATTTACTGATGCAGGCGTTTTATATAATTTGAATGATAATAAGCAAATAGAAAGGTTATTGGAAAACGATATAATAACGAACGAATTGTTAGAAGAAGTGGACTCCATTAGTGAAAAGGGATTAAAGGATTTACTTAATATTGCAATATCAAAACATAAAAGTCCAAAAACTCAAGAAAATAAAGATGCTGTTGAAAAAATGTGGGATGCTCTTGAACGTCTAAAGACCTATTATACTAATATGGACAAAAAAGGATCATCTACGAAAATTATTAATGATATAGCTGGCGGTAAAGATGACTATATAACACTTTTTACCGCAGAGTTTAAAGAATTAACTGACATTGGAAATGAATTTCGAATTCGTCATCACGAGACTAATAAAATTGATATTACAGATATTCGCCATTACGATTATTTTTTTAATCGATGTTTGTCTTTAATAGCATTGGCTATTCAGTATTTACAATAAGGAGAGAGTATGACGGATTACGAAAGATTGGAAAATATAATAAATGAAGCTGATAATTTGGCTAAGAGGGGAGTATTTGCAACGGCTCCAGTATTTCAAGCATGGTGTAACATGACAGAAAGGTTTTTGTTGAAAAAATATGGGAAGGATAGCATTGAACTTACCAATTTTAGGAACACAAGATTTTTTCCTAGGGTTTATTCGACTGACCAGCAATTAGTAGCAAAATGTAGAGAAGGCTTAGTTGCTTGTAAATTAACCTTTCAATCTTATCTAGAAGAATTAAAAGAAACGCCTAACGGGGAACAAGCGATTAAGCAGATTGTACAAGCAAAGAATTTTTCTAAAATTTTTATCGTGCATGGACACGATGAAGCATTAAAACAATCGGTTGCTCGTCTTATAGAAAAACAAGGTATAGAAGCAATTATTTTGTCGGAAAAAGCTAACAAAGGTAAAACAATTATTGAAAAGTTAGAAGAGAATAGTGATGTAGGCTGTGCAATTTGTTTGTTTACCCCTGATGATACTGGTAAAGCAAATAAAGAAGATGACTATAAATATAGGGCAAGACAAAACGTTGTTTTAGAAGCAGGATTCTTTATGGGTAAGCTCGGGAGAGAGCATGTTGTATATTTAGCAAGTCCAGAATTGGAATTGCCATCTGATTTACAAGGTGTAGTATATACAAATGCAAACAATTGGCAATTTGATTTGCTTAAGGAATTAAAAGCCATGGGGTACAATATCGACTTTAATAAGTTGGTTTAAGTAAGATTAAACAAAATAAAGGAAAACCAATGAATACTAATGAGTTAAATAATCATATCAAGAATTATTTGGAAAACGATAAAACGAATAGTGCTATAATGCTAACTGGTGCTTGGGGGACAGGAAAAAGCCATTATATCAAGAACCAGCTAATGCCTTATTTGGACAATAATGAGGAAGGAAAGTGTATAATCATTTCTCTTTATGGAATTAAAGATTTAAAAGATATTAGCAAAAGTATTTATCTTGAAGTAAGAGCAAAAAAGCTTAAAAGTAATAACGAAAAAGCTTCGGCAGGCAAATTAGTGGCAAAAACTATATTTAAAGGAGTAACAAGCTTTTTTGGTGTTGATTTAAAAGCGGACGAAAATGCTCTACAAGAATTATATGAATCGATAGATTTAACTGGTAAATTAATTGTTTTTGAAGATTTAGAGAGATGTTCTATTGATATTATTGAATTATTAGGTTATGTGAATAACCTTGTGGAACAAGATGGCGTTAAAGTTTTATTAGTTGCGAACGAAAAAGAAATTATTAAATCAAAAACACAAAATATTTTTGTTAACGAAAAGTCTTCAGAAACTAAAGATAATAAACAAAAAGATATTACTATAACTGAGGCGAAGTCACAAGAATACAAAAAAATTAAAGAAAAAACAGTCAGTGATACTATTGTCTTTTATTCTGCATACGAAGAAGCAATTGAACAAATAATACAAGGGTTTGATAATAAATATTTTAATATATTTCTAGATGATAAAAATGAATACGGAACGCCAAAAATTGTTAAAGAAATAGAAAATGAAATAATGAATAAAAAGGGAATAGAAAATCACAATTTGCGGTCCTTTATTTTTGCATGCCAAAAAACTGTTGATATGTTTAAACTTGTTGATGATAATTATAATCAAGAATTTTTGAAGCATATATTTTTGAGTAATATAGCTTTTTGTTTAAAATTAAAAGCCAATGAAAATTTACAATGGAATGAAAAAGACAATGATATATATTCAATAAGTTTGTCTACTTCACATTATCCATTATACCGAGTGAGTTATGATTTTATAAAGTTTCAATATATTGATGTAAACGACTTTAAAACTTTTAATGACATATATGTAAAGACGCAGAATTATGAAAGAGATAAGGAAAAGCTCGGCAAAGATTTAAGATGTATTTATGATTTTTATATTAGTAAAGAACAAGATGTAGTTGAATCCATTAACAATGTTTATGGGCAGTTACAAGATAATAAAATTCCATTGACGGAATATGGTAAATTAGCAAATTATTTAATTGCGGTAAAATCCATTATAGGACAAAATGAAATAATAGATAAATGCAAGTACGTAATGATAAATAATCTTAATGTGGAAGACAGTAAAGTTGAAGATAGAATTATTATGCATGATAGTTTTGGATTAGAAGGTCAATATGCCGAAGAGCTTTCAGCTTTTGAAAAAGAGATGTTAGAAAAAGTTAAAAAAACATATCGAAATTCTTTTGACTTTGACTATACTCCAGAAGCTATTACAAAATTTAGTCGTTATGTATATGATAATAGAGATAAATTAGTTTCTCGTGGAGCTTTTGCTGTAAGACTAGATATTCATCAATTTGTTGAATTGATAAAAAGATGTTCTGCCTCACAAATATATGATTTAAGAGAAATTTTTCATACAATATATTCTTTTTCAAATATTGATGACTTTTTTATGGGAGACAGAGAAAGCTTGGTCGAATTAAGGGATAAAATTAGCGAACTACAAAATGAAGGTTTAGAGTTTGATAAAATTCAAAATCTTCAATTAAATTATTTAAAAGAAAACTTGGATAAATTTATTGATAGATTAAACAAACAATAAATTGTAGAAAAACAACATAGAATAATTCTTTTAACATTATAATGGAGTAATTTATGGATTACAAATTTGAAAAGGGTAATTTTAATGAAGAACAATTAGAACTTGCTATTATTGAACTATTCAAACAGCAAGGGTTTACGTACGTGCATGGGGATACGATTCATAGAAGATATGAAGATGTATTACTTGTGGACGATTTATTGTCATTTATTAAAAACAAATATGCAGACGAAGGATTAACGGAACTTGAATTGCAAAAAATTATCAATAAAATTAATTTAATTTCGTCAAATCCGTTATACGCTGGAAATAAAGAAACCTTTTTGCTTGTAAATGAAGGTTTTGACTTGATGCGTGACGACCCAAGTAAAGTGGCATTACATATTGACTTTATTGATTATGATATTCCTGCTAACAACCTTTTCAAAGTGGTAAATCAATATAACGTACAGGACAAGCATCTGCGCCGTCCCGATTTATTGGTCTTTGTAAACGGTATTCCTGTATGTATTTGGGAATTTAAGTCAGCAATAAAAGAAGATACAACAATTCATGATGCTTGGAAACAAATCAACAAGCGATATAATCGTGATATTCCCAAACTAATGAAGTATTGCTTTTTATCGGTAATTTCCGATGGGGCAAACACAAAATTAGCGAGTATTTTTTCGCCATATAAGTTCTATTTTTCATGGAATAAGGCAAACGACGAAGATAAAGTTTCTAACGGTATCAGTTCGCTTTTTACAATGATAAAAGGTGTTTTTTCAAAAGACAGGCTAATTTCTATTCTTCGTGATTTTGTTTTCTATCCTGATAATAGTGAAAAGGAAGAAGCAATTGTATGCCGTTATCCACAATATTTTGCGGCTAATAAAATGTTGGCAAGAATAAAAGAACATATGAAGCCAACTGGCGACGGAAAGGGTGGTATTTATTTCGGCGCAACCGGTTGCGGAAAGACATACACGATGATGTTTTTGTCGCGTTTGCTAATTAAACGTGATAATAATGCCTTTAAAAATCCTACTATCATTATTTTGGTGGACAGGGAAGACTTAGACAACCAAACGTCAGAGTTGTTTGTTACGGCTACTCGTTATTTAAACGACAAAGATGTAAGAAGTATTGAAAGTAGGCAAGATTTAAACGATACTTTAGCGGATAAGCCAAGCGGTGGCGTTTACATCACGACAATTCAAAAGTTCTGTGAAGAAACAGGTTTGCTTTCAGAGCGTAGTAATATTATTTGTATTTCTGACGAAGCACATAGAACTCAAACGAGCGTTGGTTCAAAACTAAAAAAGACGGAAAAAGGTCTTGTAAATTCTTATGGTTTTGCACAATATTTGCGCTGGGGATTTCCGAATGCAACTTATTGTGGTTTTACGGGTACGCCTATTGACGAGTCGATAGCTGTTTTTGGTGATATAGTGGATAGCTATACTATGAAAGAGTCTACGGATGATGGAATTACGGTTCGTATTGCTTATGAACCACGTTTAGCACGCGTAATTTTATCTGAAGCGCAAGCAAAAGAAATTCAAAAGTATTACGATAAATGTGCTGAACGAGGTTCGACTGAAGAGCAAATTGAGGCAAGTCAAAAGGCTATGTCTACGATTTCTGCAATTATCGGACATCCCGATGTTATTAAACGTTTGGCTAAAGATATCGTAACTCATTACGAAGCATTATGTCAGGAAAAACCTAACGTAGTACAAAAAGCGATGATTGTTTGCGCAGATAGACCGCTCGCGTATAAAGTTTTAGAAGCCATTCTTGTCATAAGGCCAGAATGGGGTGAAAGTAAAAAAGCGGATGATGAAAGCATTCTTACAAAAGAAGAACTTGACGAATTAAAAGCGTTGCCGAAAATCAATCTTGTTGCAACACAAGGGGCAAATGATGAAAAAGAGCTATTTGATTTATGTGGTACAAAAGCGCATAGACAGATGCTTGATAAACAGTTCAAAAATGATAATTCTAATTTTAAAATCGCAATCGTTGTAGATATGTGGATTACAGGGTTTGACGTTCCGTCGCTTGCTGTTATGTATATTAATAAACCTCTACAAAAGCACACATTGATACAAACTATTTCGCGAGTGAATCGTGTTTTTGACGGTAAAGATAAGGGCCTAATAGTTGATTATATTGGTATTAAAGATGCGATGTTAGAAGCAATTAAGCGTTATGGCGGACCACAAGAAAGTCCGATTGACGAAATTCAAATCTCTCTTGGCATATTCCGTAACCATTTAGCCTTGGTGGACGAACTTATGCTCAATTTTAACGCGACACGTTATTATGCAGGAGAACCGTTGGAACGCTTAGAGTGCTTAAATGATGCAGCGGAATATATACAGTTGAATAAAGAGATGCAAACTCGTTTTATGGGATTATCAAAGAGATTAAAAGGTGCATATCAAATAGTATTTCCAACTGGAGAACTTACAGATAGCGAAGTTGCTAAAGCACAATTTTATTTAGCAGTACGTTCTATAGTTTACAAACAAACTAAGCCTGATGCTCCCGATACGGAAGTAATGAATAGCGTTGTTGAAAGTATGGTACAAAAAGCTCTTACTTGCACAGGTGTAGAAAATATAATTGATGAAAATAAGTCTATTGATTTATTTAGCGAAGAGTTTTTATCTCAACTTAACGCTGTAAAATTGCCTATTACTAAATTTAACGCACTATTGAAGCTTTTAAAAAAAGCAATAATGGCGTATGGGAGAGTGAATAAAGTTAAGGCAATTGAGTTCGATGAAAGATTAAAACGAGTAGTGGATATTTATAACACACGTGATAAGCTGGTGTTCACAAGCGAAGTTGTTGCTGATTTTATTGATGATTTATCAGGCAAATTGCTTGATATATTAAAAGATTTGAAGGATGACAAAACTTCTTTTGAAAAATTGGGTATTACTTTTGAAGAAAAAGCATTTTACGATATTTTAGTTAAAGTCAGAGATACGCATCAGTTTAAGTACGATGACGAGAAGTGTTTGATTCTTGCTAAAAAGATAAAAGAATTGGTGGATGATAAATCTCAATTTGCGGATTGGTTAACACGTGATGATATTAAAAATCAGCTTAATATGGAACTTACCATTTTGCTTTATGAGAATGGATATCCGCCAGAGTGGGACGAAGAAGTATTTGAAAAAGTAATGGAGCAAGCTGAAAACTTTAAGAAGTATAATTGAGTTATTTAGATGAAGGTTAACGAAAGAAGAGTAAATAAATGAGTTCATTGTTTATAATTGGAAACGGTTTTGATATTGCACACGGCATTCCTACAAGGTTTAGTGATTTTCGTGAGTTTATACTAAAGATGTATCCTAATGCAGAGAAGAATAGTAAAAAAGTTGTTTCGATAGACTACTTAAATAGCAAAACGCGGGAAGAAATAGCCGCAGAATTTTTAATCTGCGCGATTGATGTTGCATGCGGTAAGGAATGGGCTGATTTTGAAGGTGCGTTATCAAGGATTCATTTTTTTGACAAATGGCCAAAGAGTCATCATGTTGATGATGAGTATGAAGATCATCGGCAGGCATCAAGACATTTGTTAATGATGGTAGAGCTGAGTGAGCGAGTTTTTGAGATAATCAAGCTATGGCAAAAATTTTTAGGTTTATGGATAAAAGATGTTGAAAAAGAAATAGAGATAGGGCGCTATTGTAGAAATGAGAATTTTTATAATGATTTATTAAATAAAGAATCCATATTTATAACTTTTAACTATACAAAAACATTACAAGTTTTATATGATATCAAAAAAGTAATACATATTCATAATCGAGTTGGCCAAAAGTTGGTTTTTGGACATGGTGAGGAAGATGTGTCTTATTTAGAGCCTGGGGTTGATGGAAGTTTTGGGTCTTCAACATGTAATGAAATGCTTGACTATTTAAGAAAAGATACTTTTTCTCAATTAAAGAAGTATAGTGACGTATTTAATAAGTTACATGTGGTAGATAAAGTATATTCTTATGGTTTTAGTTATTCTAAAGTAGATAGTGTTTATATTAAAAGAATAATTCAAAATATTTCTCCTAATGCAACGTGGTTTTTTACTAAATTTGAAACTGAAGATGCTTCGCAAATTAGAATAAAGAAACTTAAATTGAGACGTTATGGTTTTAAGGGTAAGTTTGATATTTACAATGGTTAATTAAGAAAAGTATTGTTAGGAAGATAATTATAAGAAAAATTTTAGAAACTTGTTTTAAAGTTTAAGTTGATATAATGATATATGACAGGAATTGACACATATAGCATGTTATGATTTTGTAAAAAAGGAGTTTTTATGGGAAAAGTAATTAAGCTAGAAACGCATAAAGATTATATGGATCGAGCGCTTAGCACAACGCCACAAAATGCAATTTTTGAGTTGATATGGAACGCATGCGATGCGGATGCAACTGAAATAGATGTAAGTTTCTCTAGAAATGACATGGACCAAATAGTAGGCGTTTCTATAGTTGATAACGGGTGCGGTATTGATTCTTCAAAAATCGAAGAAAAATTTGGCCTTTTAGGTTTTTCGGATAAAGCATTAAGGGAAAAGACTGATTTAGGTAGGTTTTATCATGGCAGATTAGGTCAAGGAAGATACAATGCTTTGTCTGTTTCAACTATAATTACTTGGGCGACTATTTATAAATTGGATGACAAATATTTTAAGTACACAATAGAGATTAATTCAAAAAACAAGCAAGAAATTGTAATTTCTGAAATTCAAGAAGTTTTTAATGTTAATACAGGAACAAAAGTTGTTGTCGAGTTTTTAGATAAAAAGGGTAGTGCCTTCAATGATAGAGAAAACTTTGAAAAAGAATTAGTATCTGTATTCGCTCCTTACTTGCGCTCTTATCCAGAGATTGCTGTTAATGTGGATAATGTTAAGATTAATCTTGAGGAATATATAGAAGAAAGTAACAATATCCAATTTTGTTTTGATATAGAAGGACAAAACTATAATGCTAATTTAGTGATAATCAAATGGAGAAATGTAAAAAGTAGGGGACAATTATATTTATGCGATGAGTCGGGGACAACATTAGAGGTTGCGACAAGATTTAATTATAAAGGTGTTGATTCATATTTATGTTCTAAAAGTTTTAGAAGTGAAAAAATAGCGGGGATTTTACGCTCATACAATTTAAATCCAGAATTAAGCAAGGTTGTTGACCAGGCACTTGAAAAAGTTAAAGAATATTTTGAAGAAGCTAAAAATGATGAGGCGTATAAGGAAATTTTAGAGCTAAAGAAAAAGAAAATTTATCCATATTTATACTCTCCAAAAACTGAAATGGAAAAGGTCGAACAATCACAATTTGATATTTTGGCAATAGAGATAAATAAGATTGTTCCCCAATTGAAAAACTCCACGCAAACAGTAAAAAAATTAACATATACATTATTAAAAGAGGCAGTAAAAACAGAACCAGATGCATTTACTGAAATATTAAATAGCATAGTGGCTTTAAGTGAAGAGCAAAAAGATGATTTGGCTAAATTATTAAAAACTACGTCTTTGTCTGCGATAATTAAAACATCAAAGCTTTTAATTGATAGAAGTAAGTTTTTAGACGCCTTATATTTGATGGTTTATGATGAAACGGGGAAGGGGATAAAAGAACGCACACAATTTCAAAAAATATTATTAGATAATCTGTGGATTTTTGGAGAGGATTACACATATGGTGCAGATGATGTGTCGGTAAAAAATCTCTTAAAGAAACATATTGAGCATTTAGGGAGGAGAGAATTAATGCCTCTGATACCTGAGGATGGTGCGGTTAATTTAGATAGAATTCCAGATATATGTTTGTTTAATAAGTATCCGTTAAGTGAAAATAGATTTAGAAACCTAGTAGTCGAAATTAAAAGGCCGACTAAAAAACTTGGAAAAAAAGAATACGACCAAATAATAGATTACCATGATATTATTACACAAAGTGCGGCATTTCCTGGAGATACCACAAAATGGCATTTTGTTTTAGTGGGAAGAGATTTTGATGCTTTTGTAACTAAAAGAATAGAAGAACAAGCTTCATATCTAGGAAAAGGAAATGTAATAAAAACAAATAGTAGTAAAGTGACTATATTATCTTGGGGAGAAATTATTCAATTAAATAAAGCAAAAATTGAATATTTAACCAAATCACTAGAAGTGCAAGTTGGGGAAGAATCGGATATTTTGCAGTTTTTACACGATAATTATGGTAAGTATCTTAATTGATAAGCGTTTTATAATTATTTGTTATTTAATATTTAAAAACAAAAAGGAACTGGGAACAGTTCCTTTTTTAATGCGCGATTGTTACTCATCGTCTGTTGAGATAAAAGTAACAAAAAGTTATAATTAAGTAACAATATTTTTGGAGATTAATTATGATTAAGACAAAAGTTGGTAAGCGTATTAAAGAGTTAAGAAATAAGCTTGGAATCAGCCAAGAGGAATTGGCTTTTAGGTCAGAAATTCACCGCACGTATATTGCGAGTTTAGAAGTAGGAAAGAGAAACGTTTCAATTGAAACGCTTGAAAAAGTTGTTAACGCTTTAGAAGTATCGTTATCTGAATTTTTCAATTTTTAACAGAAGCCTGGAGAATAGAAATGAGAAATTTAAGAGCGTATTATAGTGCTTCTATAAAAGAGTTTTTGGCGCAAAGCACGGCAGAAATATTAGGTGTTATTCACCAAAACTGTATTTCGGCTGAAACGACTATTCAACAAAACAATACTTGGGAACAAGAGGTTAACATATTAAAAAATCAGCTCGCTGGTATGGAAGAAGGGCGTGTTATTTTTGAATACACGATTCCAAGAATGGGCAGACGTGTTGATGTTGTTCTTTTACATAATAATATTGTTTATTTGTTGGAATTTAAGTGTGGGGATGACCAATATCGTGCTTCTACTGTTGACCAGGTTTACGATTATGCATTAGACCTTCGTAATTTCCAAAAAGAAAGCAACGATAAATTGATTGCAAACATTATTGTTTCTACGCGTGCGCCGCAGGTTGATATAAACATTGTAGAAAACGAGCGTATTATTGAGCCGATTTTCTGTAATTCATATAATATCAGAGAAGCGGTTGATGCTGTTGCGCAACGATATAGCGAAAACGATTTTGATTATATCGCATGGGAAAATTCTGAATATTTACCAACACCTACTATTGTAGAAGCGGCGCAAGCTCTTTATAGAGGACATAATGTTCACGATATAACAAGAAGCGACGCGGGTGCGGAAAACTTAACTGTTACAACTGCGGCAATCAACGACATTATTGATTACAGTAAGGTTAACGGAAGAAAGTCTATTTGTTTCGTAACAGGCGTTCCAGGTGCTGGCAAGACGTTAGTTGGGTTAAATATTGCAATTCAACACGCAAAGGCAAAAGAAGGGGAACACGCAGTATTTTTATCTGGTAACTTTCCGCTTGTTGACGTTTTGCAAGAAGCTCTTGCTCGCGATAAGGTGGAACAAGCAAAGCAAAATGGAGAAAGAATATCAAAAAGCGAAGCGCTTAGAAGTACGTCCGCATTTATACAAATTATTCATAAATATAGAGACTCATTTGTGGGAAATAACAATATTCCACCTGAAAGGGTTGCTATTTTCGACGAAGCGCAAAGAGCGTGGACAAAAGAGCAAATTGCTAACTTTATGGCAACGAAAAAAGGCGTTGCCGACTTTGGATATAGCGAGCCGGAATTTTTAATTAGCACAATGGACCGTCATCAAGATTGGGCAGTGGTTATTTGCTTAGTTGGTGGCGGACAAGAAATCAATAAAGGCGAAGCAGGACTTCCTGAATGGTTTGATTCGTTAAATCGTGCGTTTCCGGATTGGGACGTTTATGTAACGCCTCAATTAAATGACAGCGAATATAGGCGCAATACTGAATGGGATGATATGATAGGTAGCTTAAATGTAACCGAAAAAGATGAGCTGCATTTAGCTACATCAGTTCGTTCGTTTAGAACGCCAGACTTGGCAGCTTTTGTAAAGGCTGTTTTAGACGTTGACACTATTCGTGCAAAAGAGTTATATGCAAAAATCAAGGACAAGTATCCGCTATTACTCACGCGTGACTTAAACGAGGCAAAAGCTTGGGTTAAGGAACGCTCAAAAGGTACAACTCGCTATGGGTTAATTGCAAGCAGCGGTGCGCTTAGACTAAAACCTGAAGGAATATTTGTTAAGAATAGCATAGACGTGCCTAACTGGTTTTTAAACGGTAAAGATGACGTGCGTTCTTGCTATGCGTTAGAAGACGTTGTAACCGAGTTTGATATTCAAGGGCTTGAAATAGATTATTCTGTTTTAGCGTGGGATGCTGACTTCCGTTTTGTTAATAGAGAATGGACTTATAATAACTTTACGGGCAATAAGTGGAATAAAGTTAATTCCGAAGAAAACAGGTTATATCTTAAAAACGCTTATCGTGTATTGATGACTCGTGCCCGTCAAGGAATGGCAATATTTATTCCTAAAGGCAGCGACGAAGACGCAACCCGCCAAAGAAGTTTTTACGATGGAACTTATAATTATTTGAAAGAGATAATGAGTTAAAGAAATTAACATAAAAAGAGAAAAGAGATGAAGTATTACGCTCAAGTTTTAGATTTTTTAAACAAATATGCTGGTCGAGAGTACAGCCCTTCAGACGCTCTTGTTAAGACAGAAGGACAGTTGGCTTATTCTGCTGCAAAACTTCTTGGAGAGACTGTGAAAAATACAATGGAAGATTTTGATTTTATTGGATCTTCCAAGTGGCAAAATTCAGGACATATTTCGAGATATTTCTGGCTTCAATTCAAGAGAATAAAATATAGAGACAAACCTTTTAGTATCTCAATAGCTACGATTAAATCAAATGGGAAATATTGTTTTAAGGTCTATTTAGAAGTTGCTGACAGTGAAGCAAATATTTTTGACAAGAACACAAAAGATAATCTTAGAG
>JAZLBC010000033.1:0-4217 GCA_045613505.1 Christensenellaceae bacterium | reverse complement strand
TTGTGGCCGGTAGTTGCCGTACCTGCTCTACCCGAACAGAAAATAATAGGACTATCAATCTGTTCGTCGTTAGCGTTAAGGTCGAATAAAAGTTCTAAAATCTCGTCTTGAACTTCTGAAAGCCTTGCGTCTGGTCTATCTATCTTGTTTACTACGATAATAAGTTTATGGTTGAGTTCTAATGCCTTTTGCATTACGAAACGCGTTTGTGGCATAGGCCCTTCACACGCATCTACTAACACTAAAACACCATTAACCATTTTCAAAACACGCTCTACTTCGCCACCGAAATCGGCGTGCCCCGGGGTGTCTACTATGTTTATTTTTACGTCTTTATAATAAACCGACGTGTTTTTTGCAAGTATGGTTATACCCCTTTCTTTTTCTATATCACCAGAGTCCATAACCCTATCGGTTACGGCTTGGTTATCGCGAAACACACCGCCTTGCTTTAACAATTCGTTAACTAGCGTGGTTTTGCCGTGGTCTACGTGGGCTATTATTGCTACGTTTCTTACGTCTAATCTTTTCAAGTCTTAATCTCCTAGCCTTTATTTTACGTGAGAGAGCAACGCGATAAGCGTTTTTCCGTCCGTTATTTCTTGATTTTTTAACATTTGCTTAATTTTATCTATATCTATCCACTCGCAAGATAAAAATTCGCCTTCGTCTAACTCTGCGGTAGAAATTCTTGGGTTTATAGCCTTGTAGATATAAATAATTTCGTTCGTATACCCAGGCGATGGATAGCACTTAAACATAAGTTCTACGTCATCCACAATAGCACCGCCTTCTTCTTTTAGTTCGCGAATAGCGGTGTGCTTTGGGTCTTCGCCCGCGTTCAGTTTGCCCGCGGGCAGTTCTAAAACTTCTTCTTTATAAGGATATCTAAACTGCCTAACGAACAATATTTTACCGTCTAGTTCGCAGAGCACGCACGCGCCACCGCTATGTTCTACCACTTCGCGATAACTAGTAGTTTTGTCGATAAGTTCTACTTCGTCGTGCTTTAAGGTTAAAACTTTGCCTTTGTATAAAGTTTTAGATTTTAGTGTTTTTTCATTAAATTGCATTTAATATCGCCTTTACTAACTTGCCGATTTTTTTGTGTTTTTTAAGCAGTATTTTATGAACCTTAGACGCGTAGTTAAACGACACGTATGCGTACGTAATCGCGTCTTTATCATCACTATCTAGTGTGTTTGCAAGCATATCTATAACTAGCAATAGTTGTTCTTTTTTCGCGTCTTTAAGTTTGGAATCTTTGGTTTTTAGTTTGATTTTAAGTAAAATTTCTTTGGCTTTTTTTATGCTTTCGCCGTAAGCCTTTGCCGAAATTTCTTTTTCTTTTTTCTCTCTTTCGGCTCTCTTTTCTTCTTCTTCGCGTTTTCTGTTTTCTTCTTCGGTAAGGGCTTCAACGGGGTCTTGTAGTTTGCCTTCGATAACGCTTTCCATAAGCATTTTAACGGAGTTTCTAAAAGGTTTTATCATGGCGTTTATAAACGCTGAATAGCCTGCGGAAAAACTGCCGTCTTCGTAAAAATATCTTTTTATAAAGCCCGAAAAATCTATTCTCTTCGCGTCGATATCAACTAAAATATTAAAAATAAACGCCAAGAGTTCGCGAGAAGTAGACGGCAATATAAATTCGCCTTTATCCATTGCCAAGTATTTGCTTTTTACAAGGTACGCGCTAGACGCTTTTTCGTAGTCGAACCCGTCTAAACAATTTTTGAAAATTGCAATTAGCGTATCCGAACTTGCTATACTTTTTAGTAGGTTTACTACCTTGATATCGGCAAGGATATACTTGCTTTCAATAAACTCGTCTGCCCTAGTTAAAAACAAATCAAGTTCTTCTCTTTTGTTCATAAAATCTTCCCCCAAAATAGATTTACTTATGCCAATAGTGGCAATTTAGCCTTTCGACATACCACGCTATTATATATTATACCATTATTTTGTAAATATAACAATCCTTTTTTCGCGTATTATTTACAATTTTTTCGTTATTCCCTTTACAAACGGGCTCGTTTTAAGTTATACTATATTAGTAGGAGTATGCTATGCAAGTAAAAGGCGATTCATCTTTAAACAAGTTAATATTGCTTTTTGTCTTCGACAAAATGGAAGTACCGCTATCAGAAAACACGGTGCTTGATATGTGCTGTTCTTCTAACAGTTGGCTCGCTTATATGGACTGCCAGCCCCTACTTAACCAACTTTTAGACTGCGGTTGGCTTTATAACGTTAGCGAAACGGGCGAACCACTATACTCTATCACTACCGACGGGCGTATTTGCCTTGCTAACTTTTTCGTGCAAATCCCCGCTTCCACGCGTGAAGAGATTGCTTTGTTCGTTAAAAACAATCGCGCTAGATACAGAAAAAAACAAGAGTGCGTTGCCGACTATTTTATGAATAAAGACGGAACTTATACCGTTTACCTTAAAATAATCGAACCGGTGCAACCTGCCCTAGAACTTAAACTTGTGGTTGCCAATAGGCAAATCGCAAAAGATATCTATAAAAAATGGGATGAAAAGGCGTCGGACACCTACCGCACTATTTACGAACTTTTAGTTGACTAATTTTTAGTTTTTTGCTAATTACTATTAAAGGGATATTATGGAAACTTATATAACGAAAGGCACGTGTTCTACACAAATCACTTTTAACGTTTTAGAAGATTTAACGGTTACCGACGTTAGTTTTAAGAACGGTTGCCGTGGAAATTTACAGGCTGTTTCTAGACTTGTAGAGGGCAAACATATCGACGAAGTGATTTTTTTGCTTAAAGGAATAAATTGCAGGGCTGGCACTTCTTGCGCAGACCAACTTGCAACCGCGCTAGAAAAATATAAAATTAAACACGGAATAGATTAAACAAAATACAATAAAACGATATTTTTTCGTTTTATTTTTTCTATAACGTAATATAACTAATACAAACAATAATTTAAAACATAATATATATGGAGAACGTTAATGAGACATTATTGTAAAGAAGTAGACGTGGTTTTATCAGAAACCAAAAGTAAGAAAGAAGGGCTTTCTACCCCCGAAGCGACTAAACGCCTTAACGAAAACGGCAAAAACGCTTTGGTTGCCACAAAAGGCAAATCTATAATTAGAAAGTTCTTAGAACAACTAATCGACCCTATGATTATCATTTTGCTAGTTGCAGCAGCAATAAGCGGGGTTCTTGCAGTGTTAGAGGGCGAAAGTTTTGCAGACGTTATTATTATCCTTGCGGTAGTAATAATTAACGCGGTTCTAGGCGTTTACCAAGAAAGTAAAGCCGAAAAAGCAATCGAAGCGTTGCAAAAAATGTCCGCCGCCACTTCAAAAGTCCTTCGCGACGGCAAGGTTACTATCGTTAAAAGTGAAGATTTAGTAGTTGGCGATATAATCTTACTAGAAGCGGGCGACGCTGTGCCTGCTGACGCTAGAATAATTGAAAACGCCAGCCTAAAAGTAGAAGAGGCCGCGCTTACGGGCGAATCGGTGCCGGTTACTAAATTCGTAGAACCCATCACCCTTAAAGACGGGCAAAAAGACGTTTCGCTTGGCGATAGAAAAAATATGGTTTATATGGGTAGCACCGTTGTTTACGGCCGTGGCGTTGCTGTTATTACCGCAACCGGTATGGATACCGAAATGGGTAAAATTGCAGGCGCGCTTCAACAAGCCAAAGACAACCAAACCCCACTACAAAAGAAACTTGGCGAACTCTCTAAAATCCTTACCTATTTAGTAGTAGGTATTTCGCTATTAGTGTTCGGTATTCAAGTTATCCGTTCTGGAAACTTCGACTTTGAAAACACCGTTCTCCCCTCTTTCCTTATAGCAGTATCACTTGCGGTTGCGGCTATACCTGAAGGGCTTGCTGCGGTAGTTACAGTCGTTCTTTCTATCGGCGTTACTAATATGTCTAAAAGAAACGCTATCATTAGAAAACTAACGGCAGTAGAAACGCTTGGTTGCGCGCAAATTATCTGTTCGGATAAAACGGGTACGTTGACGCAAAATAAAATGACCGTCGTAGAATATTACGGCGAAGACGAAAGCTTGGCATCCAAGGCGATGGCGCTTTGTTCTGACGCGGAAATCGACGAAAACGGCGAAGTTACCGGTGAACCTACCGAAGCGGCTTTGGTTGTTTGGGCAAATAAATTAGGCACTCCTAAAACGGAGTTGAAAGTAGAACTCCCTCG
>JAZLBC010000032.1:0-1157 GCA_045613505.1 Christensenellaceae bacterium | reverse complement strand
GCCTTTTTCCAGCTTTGGCTGCTTGTCAGTTTGCCAAGTTCCGGAATTTAAGCTTGCTGAGTGCTCGCCTATAAGTGTATTCATAAGCGGACTAGGGCCGCAATACTCAACGGCTAATTTAAAATAGTGCTCTCTCCTTTTTGGGTGTACTCTCTCCTGGGTTTCTTTTCCGTAAGGATAATTCCCTTTTTTGTCCGGAATAGGAATATAAAAGGCTTTTATTGTGCCTTGTGGCATATTTTTAATATATTCATATATTCCCCAGTCGTTAAAATAAGGAACAACTTTACTAATTGTGTTACCAAAGAGCCAAAGCTTAATACCTCGGCGTCTATCAATCGTACTAAATAAATTCATTAGCTTACTTGGCTCGTTTTCTAAGTACCTAGATCGGCTAATAAATTCCTCAAATACAACGTTATCAACGTCCTCCATAGCAGCACCAGCGTAGTCTTGCTCATTTTCCAAACACATGTAATAACCTATTTTTTTTCGTGGATCAATATCCGGACCGTTGGAAAGATATAGCTCTCCTCTTACTGGTTTTATATCATCGTACTCGTTATCAGTTAAGCGCATTGTCCTAGCGCGGCCAACTTTTCCGCTATAATACTTAGCTATCTTGTTAAATCTAATCTCGTCCTCAAATCTACGCAAGTATACAAAGCGGCCCTTTTCTTTCTCAAGTATATCGTCAGTGTCTATCATTTGAACGTCAATAGCTTGCTTTAAAACTATCTCTTTGTTGTCGTAGCTCTTTCCGTTTGAACGCTCTCCAAAAACCATATAGGCGTTAGCGTCCGGGTGTCTCGATCTGATCTGTTTACTCGTATAGTAGCCGTCCTTATTGTACATGTTTAACCCCTCCTTTTTGTTATTAAAAAAGCGATTTTTGTTATTTTTTTCAAAAATCGCCTTTTTAATACTATTATAACTATATTATCTCTTTTACTCCATTTCTTTCGACATAATAAACGCCGTCCTCGTCTCTCGTTATAGTGGTAAGCTCCAAGTCCTGAGGGTTTCTAAATAGCAGCGCGTAAACCTCGTTATAATATTTCCTTAATTTTTGACTCTTAGCGTCTCCTACAATCTTAGCTAAGTGATAGTCTTGTTTAACCAGTATAACGCCCGATTTAACTTTTTTAGCTCGTTTA
>JAZLBC010000031.1:0-122625 GCA_045613505.1 Christensenellaceae bacterium | reverse complement strand
CCCGAATATATACCATTGCGGTGACGTTAGCGATGAGGTCCCACCTGTTCTCATACCGAACACAGAAGTTAAGCTCATCAGCGCCGACAATACTTGACTGGAGACGGTCCGGGAAAATAGGTCGTTGCTGCATCCAAAAACTTTGGCTTGGAAACAAGCCAAACATTGCCCCTTAGCTCAGCAGGTAGAGCATTCGGCTGTTAACCGAAGAGTCGTCAGTTCGAGTCTGTCAGGGGCAGCCAAAAGAAAAGACCAACTTTTGTTGGTCTTTTCTTTTGCCGTCGTCCCGACGGAGATGAACTTTCCGAACAACTTGCTATTGCAAGTTGTATTCGTCGACGCTCGTCCGTTCGTTTCACTCACTACCGAGGGCGTGTTGATTGCAAAGATATTTTATTTATTTGGTGTCAAAACTTTTATTCACCACGCTCGCGAGTCTGTCAGGGGCAGCCATCTTGCACTTACAAAAAAGCTGTCAGTGCATAAAAAGACGAGATTTATTCAATCTCGTCTTTTTTATTTATTAAAAACTGCATAAAACACTACAAAATAGAATATTTATTCACTCAAAAAGTTGGACAAAAATGTTACGATTTAGAGCTGTCATTTTGCCATTTTCCAGAACATATAGGGTTTGAACTGAAACGGCAACATTTTTAAAATTTCTTTATTCGTTTTTAGGTATCGTAATTTGCTTTTGTTTGGGTAAAGAAAATTATTCTATAAGCAATGTAAAACTTGTTGACATCGCAACAAGTTTTTGTTATAATATAATAGTTGTAATTACAACTAAAAAAGAGAGTGGGGGTAGAGTCTATGCTTTCACGGTTTGAAAAATTTACTGCTTTAATCACAAAATTAAGTAGAGGTATATATAAGATTAAAAAAGAAGAAATGGCAGAGTACAATTTGAAAAGCTCGCACGTTTCTTGCTTGTACTATTTGTATAAAGAGAATACGCTTACAGCAAAAAGACTTTGTGATTTATGTGGGGAAGATAAGGCGAATATATCAAGGTCAATTAAATATTTGGAAAGCGCAGGATATATCCATCATCAATCAATGGAACAAAAAAGATTACAAAATCTTTTACTTACTGAACAAGGCGAAGAGGTAGGGAAAGACATTGCTGAAAAAGTCGATAGGGTATTAGCTGAAGTAGGTAATGGGTTGACGAAAGAAGATAGAGATATCTTATACCAAAGCCTATCGCTCATTAGTGAAAATCTTGAAAAATTTTGCTCAAAATACAAAAAATAAAGAGCAAATTATACAAGGGAAAGACGGTTTGGGTTTATAGAAGATTAAAAAATCAAGGAGGCAAAAATGGTAAAACTTATGATTGATTCTGCCGCAGATATTGGCAAAAAAGAAGCGGAAGAAAAAGGTGTAATAATGATACCTATGCTGATTACGATAGGAGAAGAAGAATTTTACGATGGGGTAAATTTATCTCCGCAAGAATTTTGGAAAAAATTGATTGAAAGCGACGTTTTGCCTAAAACAAGCTTAATTAACGAATATAGATTTGAGGAAGCGTTTGAAAAAAATACGAAAAACGGAGATGAGCTTATCGTGATAACGATTTCGTCAAAACTTTCGGGAACGTATGCGAGCGCGAAACAAGCTGCGGAAAAATTTGAAGGTAAAGTGTACGTTATTGATAGCCTTAACGCATGCATTGGTGAAAGATTACTGTGTGAATATGCGCTGCGCTTAATAAAGAAAGGTCTTTCCATGCAAGAAATTGTACAAGAGTTGGAAGAAAAAAAGAGTAAAATCAAAGTAATGGCGTTGCTTGGTACACTTGAATATTTAAAAAAAGGCGGAAGAATATCGAGTGCAGTGGCTTTTGCGGGGGAATTGATTTCTCTTAAACCCGTTGTTGGGGTTGTAGACGGTGCCGTAAAACTGATAGGAAAAGCAATGGGCTCAAGGAAAGGTGCTAATTTATTAAACAAGTTGGTTCAAGAGTCGGGCGGGATTGATTTTTCTATGCCTTTCGCTACGATTTGGTCTGGGTTGGATGAAGCGTTATTAGATAAATATATTAAAGATAGTGCAATTCTTTGGGCTGGGCATACCGATTCCGTTCCCAAACATATACTTGGGGCAACCATAGGTACGCACGTTGGGCCGGGGACTGTCGGTGTGGCGTTTTTTGAAAGTAAGGGGAATGAGTAATGATAAAAATATTTGTCGATTCGGGTAGTAGTATAAAAAAAGAAGAAAGAAATTTTTACAACGTGGAAGTTTTACCGCTTAAAATCCTTTTAAAAGATAAAGAGTATTTAGACGGTGAAGATTTATCAATGGATATATTTTATAAGGCGTTGATTGAAGATAAGGTGTTCCCTAAAACTTCTTTGCCGTGTTTGGAAGACGCCGAACGAAGAGTAAATAAATGTGTTGAAGAAGGATATAACGTTGTTATTTTAACAATTTCATCGGGGATTTCGGGAACGTACAACGCGTTGAGTATGTTGTTTTGTGATAATCCGCAGGTGCGTGTAATTGATACGAAAACGGCTTGTGGCGGTATAAAAATTTTGGTGCGAGAAGCGAATAAATACCGCAATGAATCGTTGGATTTTATAGAAGAAAAATTAAACGCTTTAATTTCTCGCATCAAGGTCTTAGCCGTTCCTGAAACGCTTGATTATTTGCATAAAGGCGGAAGATTGAGCGAGGCAGGTTGGATTGTTGGTACGTTGTTAAGAATTAAACCCGTTATAGAGTTAAAACATACGGTTAGAGTTGCGAATAAATCATTTGGCTTAAAAAGCGCAATGAGATTTATTTTGTCGGCGCTTGAACGTTGTGATACGAATTATCCTATCGTTCCGTCGTACACGTATACAACGAGTAATCTTGATGAAATGATTTTAAAAGCAAAACAGGACTATCAAGCTGTAATGATAGAAAAAGACAACTTAGATCCAGCGGTTGCCGCCCATTGGGGTCCTAACGCTTTTGGTTTTATTTTTGTTGAAAAAGAAGCATAATATCTTTTCCACTGACAGCTTTTTTGTAAGTGTAAGTCAAAAAGAAAGCATCCATTAGTATGGGTGCTTTTCTTTTTGCTTGCCTACGGCAAGTCCCCAAGACAGCGCTAGAAACTGACGAACAACTTGCTATTGCAAGTTGTATTCGTCGACACTCGTCCGTTCGTTTTGCTCACTACCGAGGGTGTGTTGATTGCAAAGATATTTTATTTATTTGGTGTCAAAAAATTTTATTCACCACGCTAGCGAGCCTTTTAGGAGATAATATTAAAATAGGTCTATAAGTTTTTTGCTTGTAGACCTATTTTTTGTGTTTTTTTACAACTTGAAAAACTTTCAAGTGGGTTATTTTCGTTATAGTAGTGCAATAAAGAATAATTTGTGTTAAAATAATTATACCTAATATGTTTATAAAGAGGCGTAAATATGGAAAACAATTTTGGCAGTTTTTTTAGACAAAAAAGACAAGAAAAGAATTTGACGCAAAAGCAATTATCTGAATTACTATTCGTGTCTGAGTCTACTATAAGCAAGTGGGAAAAAGGCGTGGCGCGCCCTGATATAACGTTGCTCCCAAAACTTTCTGAAATTTTAGGAGTTTCTGAACACGAACTAATAACGGCAAGCATTGATAGCAGAGCAAGAGAAGAAAAGAATCAGGCAAAAAAGTGGAGAGTTTTTTCGTTAACTTGGAGTTTGTTTTTTTATATTGCATACGTTGTTGCGCTAATTCCGTGTTTTATATGTAACCTTGCAATAAATAATACTCTTTCTTGGTTTTGGATAGTGCTTTCGGCGTTGATTCTTGCGTTTACTTTTACGAATCTTCCAAAATTGATAAAAAAATACAAACTTATTTTAATACCATTATCGCAGTATTTGGCGTTAGTTTTGCTTTTAGGTGTGTGCTGTATTTACACTAGTGGTAATTGGTTTTGGGTGGCTGTGATACCCGTTCTTTTTGGCTTAATAATTATATTTACGCCTATTTGTATTGCAAAATATAAAGTTTTTTCTAAAATAAAAAAATACAACGACTTTATTTCCGTTGCCGTTGATTTTTTAATGCTAAATATTCTTCTTTTAATTGTTAACGTTTTTGCTTTAACGAACGGATATACTAAAGAATGGTGGTGTTTAACGATAGGACTTCCTATCACGCTTAGCGTTTACGTGGCGTTAAATATTATTATGAGCGTGCGATTTTTAAGCGTGAATAGATTATTAAAAACGAGCATGGTTTTGTTTTTGGTAAACGCATTTTTATATTTACCGCCACTTTTTATAAAAGTAAAAAACCTAGAAATTCAAAAATCAATTAACGAGATAAATATTTTTAAGGCAAATCTAGCTTCTTGGCAAAAAGGTGTTACGCTTGAACAAAATATTCATCTTATCGTGTGTTTAACATTATTGCTTTTAACTTTTGTGTTTTTTATAGTTGGGCTAGTGCGTTTTTTTAGAAGAAACAAACGATAAATAGGCTTGCGAAATCGTAATATATGTAAAAGGCATAAAAGCGATTGATAGGTGCTACATTTTTTTGGTATAATTATAGGTATAATAGATAAGGAAACCGTTTATATGGATGAATTTAAGATTTGGTTGGACAACAATAAAAACGACTGCGCGCTTGTAGATAAATCGTATAAAAACGTTTGTCAACAAGAAAAAGGAGTTGATCCTAGTGATATTAATGTGAACACCGAACTAGCGACCTACGGAGATGCGGTGTTAAAACTTGCATTGTGTCAAATTTTATGGGGCGAAGACGTTTCTATGTTGACGGAGAAAAAGAAGAAGTATGAAGAAGATGAAACCTTGGTAAAAGCAATTGCAGACTATTACGATTTATTAGACTATATTAAATATGATAAAAAAACTAAGCCAAGCGATTATGAATACGAAAAAAAACACGGCAAGAATCCACACAAATTTATAGCAACGGCAGTTGAGGCGTGTTTGGGTGCAATTTATCGCAGAGAAGGTATGGATAAGGCGCTAAGTATTGTTAAAGCCTGGAAAGATATAGTTGACAAGAGCAATTAAAAATAACAAAAACACCAACGTGGCGTTGGTGTTTTTTCTAACTATCCATCAAAAAACGCAATAAAAATTTAAAAATTAAAAAAATTTTTTATATTAAGAAGTTCTGCCTTAAAAATAGTCACGTTTTACTTTTATTTGGTTATAATATACTAATATCAGTTTTTAGCGCAAAAAGTACTCTAAATTTTAAAATCGTGAATTTGAAAAAACAACGTAAAATTGTACAAAACTGCAAATTTTAGCGTTTTTTGTGTAAAAATTTTACTTGACAAAGCAAAAAAATACATCTAAAATATAAAAGACGTAAATCAATACTATATCTTTAAGGAGTAATTTATATGAAACTAATTATCAAAGACAACTACGACAAAATGAGTGAGTGGGCTGCAAAACATATCGCAGACGCTATCAATAACCATAAAGAAAATCGTCCTTTCGTTTTAGGGCTTCCAACCGGTTCTTCACCACTCGGTGTTTATAAAAAACTTATCGAAATGAACAAGGCTGGCGAAGTAACATTTAAGAACGTTGTTACCTTTAATATGGACGAATACGTAGGCCTTCCTAAAGACCACGATCAAAGTTACTGGTATTTCATGCACGACAATTTCTTTAACCACATTGATATCCCAAGAGAAAACATTAACATTTTAGATGGTATGGCAAAAGACTTAGAAGCAGAGTGCAAACGCTACGAAGAAAAAATCGCTTCTTACGGCGGTATTGACCTATTTATGGGCGGTAGCGGTGTAGACGGGCATATCGCATTTAACGAACCATTTACTTCTCTTAATTCAAGAACGGGCGTTCGTGCACTTACCGAAGACACGCTTATCGTTAACTCGCGCTTTTTTGGTAACGACGTAAACAAAGTTCCAAAAACTGCCTTGTCTGTTGGCGTTGGCACGGTTTGTGATTCTAAACAAGTTATGCTTTTAATTAGCGGGCACAACAAAGCAAGGGCTTTACGCCACTGCGTAGAAGGCGGTGTAGACCACGCTTGGACTATTAGCGCGCTTCAACTCCATAAAGACGGTATTATCGTTTGTGATGAACCTGCTTGTGGCGAACTAAAAGTTGATACCTATAAATACTTTAAAGAAATCTACAAAAACGAAAAATAGTTGGGGCTTAAAAATTAACCTTAAATAATAAATTAGCACTAGTCAAAACGGCTAGTGCTTTTTTATTTATAACGTATGTTTAAGCGTAATAAAAAAGCCACCAAAAAACTGGTGGCAAAAAAATTAGTTTTGCATTTTCGTTAAGGGGACACTCTTTTTCGAAGTCGTTTTCTCTTAACAATCCCTTAAAAAAATGCTTTAAAAGTGGTAGCATGGTATTTATACAACAAAAACACCAGCCTAGGTGCGTCACTCATAGGGATTTTTTAGACATTATAAAAGGATAGCAAAATTTTGCTATCCTTTACTTTTTGCTTTGCAAAACACACGGCTTTCTTTTGAAAGTATAGTGTGCTACACTTTTGAAAATTCCCCACAAAAAATATCAACTCGATAAATTGGAATTTTACGCTCTCACAATTTGAAATCTTATTTATTTATTACTTTCTTACACCAAGTGCGTTTGTTGCATTTAGGGCACTTCAAGTACCGAGTCGTTCCTCTATGCATCGCATTAAGCGCCTGCTTGTAGGTAGGTACAATTTCGTGCCCACAGTTTTTACACTTGTAAGCACCCACACTGACTTCAAGCTTTAACGCATAGAAGCACGGTATCAAAAACACAATACAAACACCGAGAATGGTGACAAGCTGCCACACTCCTTCGGGTATCAAGAATGCGGCAATAAAGATCCCTGCAATTAGTGCTGTTATGCTTATGATCATAATTGCCCACATAGAAGACCAAATCGTTTTGTTCTTATTCTCTAATTCTTTTGCCATTTCAAGCAAAAGCTGTTCGTTTTTTTGATTGTTGTTTTCCATGTTGATTTTCTCCCCACTTAATAATTCGTTTACGCTGATGCCGAGAATATCACAAAGCTCAAGCATAATTGAAGAATCAGGCATTGCTATGCCTCTTTCCCACTTGGATATTGCTTTGTCTGTGATACCGAGCTTTTCAGAAAGTTGCATTTGCGTTAAATCTTTCTGCTTTCTGCACTCGGCAATAAATCTTCCTATCTTCAATTGATCCATAGACGACTTCCTTTCGCATATAGTATAAACAATATTACAATAAAAGTACACCTACCAATGGTTTAGTAGAGAGAAATCAACCGTTGGTAGAGTGAAAATTAACCTACAAATTCTTATTTATTGCTGAGTTTATTATAACATAAAATAAAATTTAATTCAATTTGTTTTGAGTGGTAAAAGAAAACTCGACTTATTAAAAGACGAGGTTTATGATTTATTCAATTAAAATCCCTAAGGGAAACACCAGCCTAGTTGCAGGTGTTTTAGATTTATTTAAATCTTAAATTGCATGATGCTTTTATTATAAAATTCTATCATAAAATCACCAACTATGATATCATGACATCATAAAATAATATTATAAAGTTAAATTCGCAAAAGTAAGTGTTGCTAAATAGGGGTGTGCTATTATGTATAGTATGATTAAAGCGTTAAGGGAATACTCTTTTTCGAAGTCGTTTTCCCTTAACAATCCCTTTCACAAATTCTCTTTTAAATTATAATAGTGAAAGATATCTAGCCTGTGGCTAGGTTTCTTATTGATAAGGCCCTAAATAATGCTTAACCCACTTGACACGTTTATCATAAGATGTTATTATTATATTATCTAAAATGATATCATAACATCATGATATTATGATATCATAATTAAATAAAATTCTTTCATTTAAAATTAGAAAAACTGATAGTGAATTGCTTAAAATTTAGAAAAGTGATAACTTATTGATTAAAATTAGAAAAGGAGCAAAAGAGGGTTAAAATGAACAAAACAAAAACTCCAACAGTAGATAAAATAACGTATCCGTTAAGGCTAACGCAAAAGACTTACAAAAAAATTCGTGCGATAGTTAACGATATAAAAGAAAACCAAAATTATGCGTATAGCATAAACGAATTTCTAACTGAAATCATAGAAAAGGGGCTTAAAAAATTATGAAAGACATACAACTAGTTCACAGAAAGATACTTTGGGATAAAAGCAAAGTGATATACAAATATTCGCCCGACGAAAATTTCTTAAAAGACTGGGAAGTTAAGGCTGGCGAGTGGAGTTACCAAGACGGATACCTAATCGGCAAAGAAACGGGGAATAAGGGCGGAATTTTATGGTATAAAAAGAAATTCGATAAGCCCGTTATGATTTCTTTTACGGCGTCTACCGTAGTGCCTTGCACGCGTGACGTAAACGCCGTTTTTTGCGCGCATTGGGATGACGAGAGAGACGATATAGGCGATTCTTACGTGTGTGGACTAAACGGGTGGTTTGCCGATAAAGCGGGTATAGAACGCGGTGCAAGTGGTGGAAGGATGACTTTTAGGTCGTTGAACAGCCTTTATAAATACGTTCCTGGCAAAGAGATTAGAATGACTTGTGGGGCAGTAGAAGGGCATACGTTTATGCTTATTGATGGCGAGATTGTTTCCGAGCATATTGAGTATAAAGATTGGCTAACCGAAGGTTACGTTGGTTTTTCGCCGTACTGCACTATTCTAAAAATTAAAGATATAGAAATTCGTGAAATCGCGTGGGAAAAATGCTACGAAACTTACGAGCCTGAATTTTAACGTAAAAAATTAGATAATATTGCTATACTAAACACTAGCCTTTTGGTCTAGTGTTTTTTATATTTTCTATACGTAATAGGTAAGGTTATCGTCATGAGCAGGCGGATGGTGAATTTGGCAATTTTATGCGATAATCGCTCACAAAAACGCGATTTTTGGCAGTTTTTTAAGAGAAGTCGGTATTGACTTTTATACTTTTTATGATATAATATATATGTATAATTATAATTAGGGCGCAAAATGGCAGAAAAACGCGCATAATTTGGTGAAATATACGGTTTTGGGGACATTATGAGAGAATTTTTAACGCAATTAACCTCAGCGTGGTGGGGAGTTTTAGTAACCTCGTTGGTGGCGTTGGCTTTTTGGCTAGCGTTATCGGCAATCCTTTACCGCGTTTTTTTTAAGCGTTTTTACGACGTTGTGCTTTCTAGTCTTGCGTTAATACTGCTTTCTCCTATAATGCTGTTATTGATAGTGATTGGCACTATTAAAATGAAAGGCAATCCGTTTTTCACTCAGTCTAGACCTGGAAAAATTAGTAAAAAAACGGGCGAAGAAAAGATTTTTAAACTTATAAAATTCCGCACGATGACAAACCAAAAAGACGAAAACGGGCAACTTTTACCAGACGCGAAAAGACTTACTAAATACGGCAAGTTTTTGCGTAGCACTTCGCTTGATGAACTGCCCGAGCTTATAAATATTTTTATAGGGAATATGTCTATCGTAGGCCCACGCCCACTACTCGTTCGTTATTTGCCACTTTATAACAAAGAGCAAAGACGCAGGCATTTGGTTAGGCCGGGGCTTACGGGTAGTGCGCAAGTGAACGGAAGAAACGCTATCTCGTGGGAAGATAAATTTGAACTAGACGTTAAATACGTTAACAAGATAACGCTTTGGCTTGACCTTTCTATTTTGATTAAAACCGTGTTTTCGGTGTTTAAGAGAGAGGGAATAAGTTCTAGTACGTCTGTTACGATGGAAGAGTTTAAGGGGACTAAAACGCAATGAAAGATTTGATTATTATAGGCGCTGGTGGAAACGGCAAAGTTGTCGCTGATATTGCGCAAAAACTTGGCGTTTACAATAATATCGCTTTTTTAGACGATGGAGACGTTAAATCGGTTATGGGACTAAGCGTCGTTGGTAAAACCACTGACATAGTTAAATACATAAAAACAGCGGATATTTTCGTTTCTATTGGCGATAATAAAACGCGCGAAGGTTTTATAAAAGAATTATTGCTTTTTGGTGCAAGTATTCCTAGCCTAATTCACCCAAGTGCATCTATTGGCTGTGGTGCAGAGATAGGCGTTGGTACGGCCATTATGGCGGGGGCGGTGGTAAGCCCCTGCGCTAGAATCGGCAAAGGCGTTATCGTTAACACGTGCGCATCAGTAGATCACGATTCGGTGATAGCAGACTTCGTGCACGTTTCGGTGGGTGCTAGAATCGCAGGAACGGTTAAAGTTGGCGAGCGTACGCTTATAGGTATAGGCGCAATGGTAATAAATAATATTTCTATCGTTAAAGATTGTGTTATCGGCGCAGGTGCAGTTGCAGTAAAAGATATTGAAGATAGCGGGGTTTACGTTGGTGTTCCTGCTCGAAAAATATAGTGGAGAAATAAGTGGAAGATTGTAAAAAACACATCGCAATCGTTGCAAACTTTTGCGACTATGGAAGCGAAAAAACAAATAATAGGTTTAACTATCTAGCATGGCTTCTTAGCAGTTTCGGGCATAACGTAGAACTAGTTACTTCTACTTTTTCGCACAGAGAAAAAAAACAGCGCGAAAGGTTGGAAAGTGAAAGTTTGGATTATAAAACCACTTTGCTCTTCGAGCCGGGTTATCCAAAAAACGTATGTTTAAGGCGCTTTAAAAGTCATCGGGTTTTTGCTAGAAACGTTAAAAAATATTTGGGAGAGACGAAAAAGCCCGATTTATTGTACTGCGCAATTCCATCTCTTAACGTTGCTAAAATCTGTGCTAAATACTGCAAAAATAACGGCGTTAAGTTTATAGTAGATATTCAAGATTTGTGGCCAGAGGCGTTTAAGTTGGTTTTAAGGCTACCTATAGTTAGCGATATAATTTTTGCGCCGATGACGTGGAAAGCAAACTACGCGTATAAAAATGCTGACAAAATTGTTGCAGTTTCAGAAACTTATAAGAATCGCGGCCTTAAGGTAAATAAAAAAGACGATAGCGGGCTTTGCGTATTTTTAGGCACAGAACTTGATGAATTTGATAAATTGGCAAAGTTGCACGTTGTAGATAAACCAAACGATGAAATTTGGATAGGTTATGCAGGAACGCTTGGGCACAGTTATAATATAGAACTAATCATCGACGCGCTTAATTTGATTTCAGATAAACTTACCAAAAAAGTGGTTTTTAAGGTTTACGGCGACGGACCGTATTTAGATAGATTTAAGTCTTATGCAAAAGACTGCAAGGTTAGCGTGGATTTTTTAGGAAGACTAGAATATTCGCTAATGGTTGCAAATCTTATTAAGTGCGATATAGCGGTTAATCCGATAGTTAAAGGGGCTGCTCAAAGCATAATAAATAAACACGGCGACTACGCCGGCGCAGGACTTGCCGTAGTTAACACGCAAGAAAGCCAAGAATATCGCGCGCTTATAGAGCATTATGATGCAGGTATAAATTGTGGCGCCGAAAGCGTTGAAGAAGTGGCAGATGCACTTTTAGAACTTATAAATAACGAAGAAAAACGAATTATGATGGGCAGAAATTCTAGAAAACTTGCCGAAGAAAAATTCGATAGAAAAACGACTTATAAAAAGATACTAGAACTTATAAACGAAAACTAAAAAAGATTAGCGAAAGGAGACCGAGAATAGTGTTAACGATAAAAAGAACTGCACTACCTAAATGGCTTTTGTGTTTATCTGCAATACTATCTATATTTATAACCTATACTTATGCAAGTTCAAGAACTATACTTTATGGTGGTATGGAAATAGCGCTTGCAATATTTTGTTATTTAATATTTTTCTATGGTGTTAGTAAGTCCGATAAGTTTATCTCGTTAGTTTTTGGTGTTTTAACTATTATATCTTTCTTAAACGGAATAGTTCGCGGGGATATAAAGAGCGTAATATTGCTTAGTCTATCTATCGTAGTGCCAATAGCAATATCTGTTCTAGATATAGATTTTTCTAAAAACGGAAAGGAGTTTTACTACGGCTTTATTATTGGTTTTATAGTAATAATTGTTCAGTTTGCCACCGGAATTTTAGGTTCAATCAACTCTAACACGTTTGGTTTTTATTGCTATATGGCAATATCTGTGGGTTTCGTTTGGTTTAAGATCTCTGAAAAGAAAAGAATGCCATTGATTTTAATATTAATCACAAGTTTTTTATCTGTAGGCGCAGGCTCAAGAAACGTTGCGATTGTTTTACTTCTCACGTTGATATTGCTATTTTTACCAAATCGCGCTTATGGTAATAAATTCTTTTTCCGCGTGATTTATATCGTTACTATTTTATATACAATTTTTGCGTCAAGTATTATGGAGTGGATTTTTAGCCACGAAAAACTTGCGTCTTTGTTAATTAAATACACTGAATCAGTGTCTGATAAAGCGTGGACAATGGAGTCTAGAATAGAATTCTTGCAAGAAGTAAAATTCAAAATTCAACGACTAGACATTTTTACTAAGATTTTTGGAGAAGGGATATTGGACCATCACGGACATAATATGTTCTACCAGTCGATATTCGTTTATGGATATTTAGGAACGATTTTATTATACCTAATTTATATTAGGATTTTTGAAAGAGCATACACGCTTATTAAAGAAGACAACGATAAAATTGCACTCGGGTGTTTTTTAGGACTCATTGGTATGTTCTTATTAAATGGTGGTGATTTGTTCTTGGTAGGAACGGAAACTTGCGCAATAATTCCACAAGTGTTTATGGGTATTATACTTTTAAGGTATAGAAAGTATAAACAAAGAAAAATGATCAAGCCTGTAAATAAGGAGAAATATGAAGGCGACTAAAAGAATTGCCGTTTGGTTAAAAGTAATATACTCGCTCTTTGCTACTATTGGTGGTGTAAAAGCGAATATTCTAAACGCCGAAGATACGGTAGAAGAACTTAAAAAGGGCCGTTCTTTAATACGCTTTGGTGATGGCGAGTTTGGCATTTATCGCGGTAAAGATATCCACTATCAAAAGTGGAGCGAAGAACTAAAAGAAGAGTTTGATAAAATCAAAAAAGATTACGAAGAAAATAAAGAAAACTGCCCGTACGTTTTAGCCGTTCCAAAATCGTTTATGACTATTTCCGGCTTTAAATTAATGAAAAAGCGCGTTTACGTTTCTTCTTGGGCAGAGAGTAGATTGCAGTTTAAAAAAACGTTTAACCGAAAAATCGTTTACGGAGACTCTTTTTTATTCGAAAAGAAGAACAAAGAAATTTATAGCAAAATTTGGGACAGAGAAGATTGCCCGAAAAACGTTATTTTTGTGCATAACACTAAAGAATATGCGGATAATTTTGCTAACACCTATGATAAAAAGGTTTATTTTATAGCGTGTCTTAAAAAAGATGCGTTTTCTAACGTAGACGACTTAGAAAATAATATTTTAGCCGTTATAGAAAACAACGGGCTAAATAATAAAAGCGTAACTATCGCCATTTCAGCAGGACCTTGTGGGAAAGTTTTAGTTTACCGCTTATCAAAACTCGGGTATCAAGTAATAGACGCGGGGCACTGTTGGGATGATCCGCTCGAAGGTGTTTAATGGAAAAAATTAGCGTAATAGTTCCCGTTTATAACGCGGAAAAATACTTGAAAAAAACCTTAAATTCGATACTTTCTCAAACGTATGAAAATCTAGAAGTTATTTTAATCGACGATGGCTCTAAGGATAATTCTTTATTAATCTGCCAAGAATTTGCAAAAAAAGATAGCAGGATAAAACTTTTTAGCGTAGAGAACGGTGGGCCGTCTAGCGCAAGAAATATTGGTATAAGTAAGGCTACAGGCACTTATATTGGCTTTTGTGATTCAGACGATATTATTGATGAAAATATTTATCAAACCTTACACGATTACCTAATTAAAGCAGAAGCAGATATTGCTTTTTGCGACATATATTCTGAAAGGACTGAAAATAATTTTGGGTTTCCGTGGGAAGATGGAAAAATTTTTAACGGACAAGAGATTTACAATGATTTAATGGCGAAGATGATTGGCAATCTTTCGGATAACGACGTAGGCGTTCCCGTTTGGGGTAGCGTTGTTAGGTGCTTGTTTAGGCGAGAAATCATAGAAAAAAGTGGTGCAAAATTTCCAACTGACATATATTTTGCAGAAGATTTAGTGTTCGTTTTAAGATATTTGTTGTCGGCAAAAAAAGCCGTTATATGCGATAAAGCACTTTACCACTACGTTCAAAACGAAGAATCTATAATGAATTCCTTTTTCTCATATAAAAAAGGTATGTTTAAGTCTAGACGTGCGTTGGTTTCTTATATAGAAGATATAATTAAAAAAACGGGCGAAGAAGAACTTAGAGATAGACTTACCGTAACTGAAAGATGCTACTATAACGAGTGCGTGGGTAATGCGTGCAGGGCAAAAAATAATAAATCAAAAAAAGAAATAAAGTCGGAAATACGCGAAATTGTTTGCGATAAGGCTGTTGAAAAAGCTTTTTTAAGATTTGACGCCAAGGACTTAAAAACTAGAATTAAATATAATCTTATAAAGCGCAAACGCGTTGGCCTATTATATTTTTACTATTCTAAAAGATTTAAGTAAGGGGTTTTATGAAAGAAAGAAAATTAGGGTACGATTTGGTTAGGATTATATCTATCTTGATGGTAGTTGCAATTCATTCTAACGTTGCTTATCTATCTGGCGTACAGGGCACGACAGGTTGGTATTTAGTTATGTTATTAACATCAGTCTGTCTAGTTTCTGTTCCATTATTTTTTATGGTTTCGGGCGCGCTACTTCTTGATACGGAAGAAGTGATTTCGTTAAAGCCGTTATTCTTTAAGAGAATACTAAAACAAGCAATTCCGTTTTTAGTATGGAGCGTGATATACATTATGGTGGGTATTTTTACTAATAGGATTTCTTTTAGTTTATCATCGTTCACAAATTTACTTGGCAAACCAGCATATTATCAGTTTTGGTTTATGTATTCTTTGCTTGCTATATATCTACTTTTACCCATTTTGCAAGCGTTAGTTATTAAACTAGAAAAAAAACATTTAGAATACGCGCTAATTTTGTGGTTGATTTTCTCTACTTTATTCCCTGCATTACATAGATTTATTCCTGCAATTAAATTATCAGAACACGCAGACTTAGTTGTGTGCGAAGGCTATATAGGATTTTTCATATTAGGCTACTACTTAAAAAAATACCACACTGAAATTTCTTCTAAAAAAGCATTGTTACTAGGGCTGGTTGGATTATTATTAACTTGCTTATTCGCAGTGCTAGAATACGTTGTGTCTGCAAAAAACGGAACGATTTATATAGGCTATTTTTATAAAACGTATCTTACACCTTTCGTTGTGCTTGCAGTAGTGGGGTTGTTCTTGTTTTTTCAAAACGCCAAATATACCGATAAAGAAAAACCAATTAAATTGCTAAATACGGGTTCTAATTTATCCATAGGCGTGTTTTACGTGCATATGCTAGTGTTAACGCTATTAGAATATTTAGGTTTTACGGGCGAAGCGAACGTGATAATATTAATAGCAAAAACGCTTTCAGTTTATTTGGTGTCGTTGATAATTTCTTATATGCTTTCAAAGATACCTTTTGTTAAGAAAATATTATTAGGATTATGATGCGAATATTACATATAGGTCTAAGCAAAAATAAAGGTGGAATAGAGAGTTTTGCCTTAAATTACTTAAAAACACTGCGTAAAGAAGACGTGATTTTTGATTTCGCAGATATTTACGGTGAAGGGATTGCTTATCAAAACGTCATTGAAGATTTGGGTGGTAGAGTAATTGGTTTTGAAAATTTCAAAAAACACCCACTAAAAACTAGAAAATCTTTGGCGAATTTTATAAGGAACGAAAAATACGACGCTGTGCATATTCATATTCAAACTGCAGCAAATATGGTCGCAGTGCTTGCGTGTAAAGATGCAAAAGTTAAGCCAATAGTACATTGTCATACGTCGAAAGCGCAGGGTGTATTAAGAAAACTTTTACACAACTTAAACATCTCTAGATTAAGAAGAATAAACGCGTATCACTTTGCTTGTGGAGAAGTATCAGGAAAATGGTTCTGGAACAAAACTCCATTTACCATTATACCAAATGCAATTGAAACCCAAAATTATGTTTTTGATGAAAGAATCAGAGCAGAGTTAAGAACAAAACTAGGCTTAAAAGATAACGACTACGTGCTTGGCTACGTAGGTAGGTTAGAGCAAGTGAAAAACCCCTTATTTACACTTGAAGTATTACGACACATAAATGATGAAAACGTAAAACTTCTAGTGTTGGGAGAGGGAAGCTTAAAAGATAATTTTTTAATTCTTGCAGAACAGTATGGATTACAAGAAAGAGTTATATTAGAAGGTTATAAGCAAGAAGTTTATAAATATCTTTCTGCAATAGACGTGTTTTTGATGCCTAGTTTTAGCGAGGCATTTAGCGTGTCTGCAGTTGAGGCGCAGGCAAACGGATTGCCTTGTGTTTTTGCAGAGGGGTTGCCAAGAGAAATGGATATTATAGGTAACGCACAGTTTATTAGTTTATCGAGCCCAAAATTATGGGGAGAACAAATTGTAAAATTATCTATTAAAACTACGGATGAAAGAATTAAAGATAACGTTTTTATTTCTAAAACGATTTACAATTTAGAAGTTGGCTCAAGAATATTATATGAATTTTACAAGCAAAGTAGGGACGAAAATAAATGAGAATACAACATTTAATATCTACAATGCATCGAGAAAATTACGACTTTTTATCGTCTATGAATATAAAAAAAGACGTTCTAGTTGTTAATCAAGCAAGCGTAGAAAAAACTGAAAATTTTGAATTAGAAAACAGCTCTGTAAAAGTAATAACTACTATGCAAAGGGGGCTTTCTAATTCGCGCAATATGCTACTTGAAAACTCTGACGGGGATATTTTGATTTTTGGTGACGATGACATTTTTTATTTAGACGGATACGATAAAATTATAACGGATGCATACGAAAAGTATCCTAGCGCAGATATTATTTGTTTTAGATTTACTCAAGAACTTGATAAAGAAACTAGAAAACAATTTTCTAAGACAAAGAAGTTAAATCTTTTTAATATAAGCAAGATTGCATCTGTAGAAATAACTATTAAAAGGCAATCCGTTATAGATAAAAATATTAAATTCGATACTTTGCTTGGCTTGGGGGCGGAATTCGGCTCGGGTGAGGAGAATGCCTTTTTAGCGTCTGCATTAAAAAAAGGATTAAAAATATTGTATTTGCCTTACACAATCGTTTACTTAAAACCAGACCCAATAGATAGGCAAAAATGGAAAGATGGGTTTAACCAAGAATATTTTACTAAAAAAGGTGGCGCTTTTTACGGAATATATCGCAAATTATTTGCGCCCTTTGCACTAGTTTTTATCTTGCTTAAAAAACGTTCTCTCTTTAAGGGTGTTAGCATATTTCAAGCATACAAGTGGATGAAACAAGGCAAAAAACAGTATAAGTTATTGGAGAAAAAATAATGTTTTTAAGTATTATTACACCTACCTATAATCGCGCGTATATTTTGCCTAAATGTTACGAAAGTTTAACTAAGCAATCGCTTAAAGATTTCGAGTGGATCGTTGTAGACGACGGTTCTACTGACAATACCGAAGAACTTGTTAAGTCGTTTATTTTAGAAAACAAGTTGGATATAAAATACGTTAAGCAAGAAAATGGCGGAAAACATATTGCGCACAATAGGGGTGCAGAACTTGCGAACGGCGAACTGTTCTTGTGCCTTGATTCAGACGATATGCTAACAGAAGACGCTGTTGAAACTATAAAAAACGTTTGGGAAGAAAACAAAGATAAAGGCGTTATCGGCATACTTGCAAAACGTGGGGACATAAAAGAAAGAAAACCTATTTGTGCTTCATGGGATAAAAGCCTAGACACTTCTACCATGTTCGACCTGTGTAACAAACACGGCTTTTACGGCGATACGGCGTTGTTTTTCAAAACGGAAATTCTAAAAAAAGAAAAGTTTATTTCTTTTAGTGGCGAACGTTTCATTCCTGAAACTGCGCTTTACTGCAAAATAGACGAGTATGGTGAAATGCTACTTCTAGACAAAGTAGTATATCTAACGGAATATCTACCAGACGGTTTGACTTCTAGATATCATCAACTTCTACAAAACAACCCTAACGGCACGGCATATTCGTATTACTTGCAACTTCTTATGGCAAATGGCGTGAAACAAAACGTGAAATACGCTATGTTAGTTAGAATTTACAGGTCTTTATCAAAGAACAAAAAAGAATTAAAATTTACTAAAAAGAAAGGTTGGCTAACGATTGCTTTTCTGCCGGCACTCTTATACAAAAAGAAATTCCTATCAAAATTTAATAAAGGGGAAACCTTGTCGTGATAGAAAAAATTATTCATTATTGTTGGTTTGGGGGTAAAGAAAAGCCAGAACTAGCAAAAAAATGTATTGAAAGTTGGAAGAAGTTTTGCAAGGGCTACAAACTCGTAGAGTGGAACGAGCAAAATTTTGATATAAACTCTAATCAATACGTAAAAGAAGCATACGAATCAAAAAAATACGCGTTCGTTACCGACTACGTAAGGTTATACGCGTTATACACAGAGGGTGGTATTTATATGGATACCGACGTTATGGTGCTTAAACCGTTAGACGAGTACTTAAAACACCAAGCGTTTTCTGGGTTTGAAAGCAAAACCAAAATTCCAACGGGGATAATGGCAAGCGAAAAGGGCAATCCGCTCTTTAATGAACTTTTAAGCTATTACGATACGGCTAAATTTATTAAAGAAGACGGAACACTAGACATGACGACTAACGTAGAAATCATAACTAGTATACTTTCGCCAAAAGGGTTTATTCCTAACGGAAAGTTTCAAATAGTAGACGGCATGGCGTTTTACGAGCAAAACGTTTTCTGCCCACTACATAAAAAACTAAAAAACAAAAAGTATATGAAAGATACCGCAACAATCCATTACTTTGCGGGGTCTTGGAAAAGTGAAGCCACTAAAAAAAGAGAAAAATCTTTTGCTTGGAAGATCTTTATCGTTCCTACTTCTAAAATAATGAAAAAAGTATTTGGTAAAACGTGGGATAAAATGAACAAGAATATAAAGAAAAAAATTATTAAGTAGAAAATAAATTTATTTACGATGAAAATTCTTTTAATTACTTATTATTATAAGCATAAAAACGCTATGGCGTCCGTTCGCCCAATAAAGCTTGCTAAATATTTTTCTAAACTAGGACATGAAGTAACCGTTCTTACTTCCAACCAAATAGATACGTGGACAAAAAGTTATGTTACTCCGCAAAAAGATGAGAATATAACCGAAATTTATGCGCCACAAGTAAGGCGTTGGGCGTTTATACAAAATTATTTGTTGAAGCGCAAACAAAAAGGACTTGCAAAAATTACTAATCGGTCGCAAAATCAAACAAAAGAGCACCGCGCAACACAAAAAAAATCGCTAAAGTCAAAAGTAAAAAGTTATCTATCTTGGCTCTTTTACTTTACCATCGCAAAACAAGAAGACGTTTGCATGTTTAAGGGGCTAAAAAAAGAATTTAAAAAATCTGCAAACAAACAATTCGACGTGGTTATTGCAACGTACCCAACAAATGGAGCTTTCAAAATGGGTGCGTGGCTCAAGAAGAAAGGCTTTGCAAAAAAACTAATTGCAGATTTTAGAGATCCACTTTATAACCCTGGTTTCAGAGATAGAAAAGTAGAATCAAAATTTGATAAAAAATGTTTAAATAACATTGTTAAAAGCGCAGATAAACTCGTGTGCGTTTCGCAAGGTATATTAGATGGAATAGTGGATGAATATAAAAAATTTACTAAACCTATAACCGTTATAACTAACGGATTTGATTTGGACGACGTTAAAAGTAGTAATACATCCGTAAATTTTGACAGTGAAAAGGTCAATTTCGTTTATGCAGGGACGTTGTATCATGGAAAAAGATGCGTTGATATGCTTGCAAACGTTTTACAAGACCTAATAGAAAGTGGTAAAATAAAGAAAGACTCTTTTGCTTTTCACTATGCTGGTTCAGATTATGACGAACTTGTTTCACAACTGTCTTGTTACGGTTTAGAAAGCTCTGCAGTAAGCCACGGTTTCGTGTCTCGCGAAGAATCTATATCTTTGCAAAAGAACGCCTCGGCACTTTTATTACTTACGTGGAATGAAAGCAACTATAAAGGTGTTATCCCAGGGAAATTGTTTGAATACATGTCGGTAAACGTGCCGATTATTGCGTTAATCACGGGGGACGTTAGTGGTAGCGAGGTGTCTACTATAATTAGAAAAACGAACGCAGGCGTTGCAGTAGAAGAAATGGTTGAAGAAGATAAATTAGAGTTAAAAAAATATGTAGAAAAACTATTCAACAAAGAAATTACAGAAAAAAGCAAAGTAGCTTTATATAGCTATGAAAATATAAGTAAAAAATACATTAACTTTATAGAAGGAGAAAAAACATGGTAAACGTAATAGGATTAGGATACATAGGCTTGCCAACGGCATTGATGTTAGCATCACATGGTGTAGAAGTTATCGGCACGGACTATAATAAAAAACTTGTAGAAACGCTAAACGCTGGCAAAACCACTTTTAAGGAAAAGGGGTTAGACGAATTGTTTGCGTCTGCACTAAATAAAGGTATTAAATTTACTACTGAATATAAAGAAACTGATGTTTACATCGTATCAGTGCCAACGCCTTACGATAAATTTAGCAAAAAAGTAGACCCGTCTTATGTAATCAGCGCAGTTAAGGAAGTAATGAAGGTTTGCCAAAAGGGTGCGATTGTAGTTGTTGAATCAACCGTTTCACCAGGAACGATGGATAAGTATATTCGCCCTGTTATTTTAGAAGCGGGGTACGTTTTAGGCGAAGATTTACACATTGTTCACGCGCCTGAAAGAATAATTCCAGGGAATATGGTACACGAACTACTACACAATAACCGCACTATCGGTGCTGATAGCAAAGAAATCGGCGAAAAAATTAAAGATATTTACGCATCTTTTTGCCAAGGCGAAATTGTTGTAACCGATATCCGTACTGCAGAAATGACTAAGGTTGTAGAAAACACTTTTCGTGCAGTAAATATCGCGTTCGCTAACGAACTTGCAAAGATCTGCCGACACGACGATATGGACGTTTACGAAATTATCCGTATCTGCAATATGCATCCAAGAGTAAATATATTGCAACCAGGTCCAGGTGTTGGCGGGCATTGCATAAGCGTAGACCCATGGTTTTTAGTTGGTGACTATCCAAGTCTTGCAAAGGTTATCGACGAATCTATGCGCACTAACGATGGTATGCCAGATTTTGTGCTTAATCGCATATACGAAATAATGAAAAAAGAAGGCTTAACTGACATCACGAGAGTAGGTCTATACGGGCTAACTTATAAAGAAAACGTAGACGATATGCGTGAATCTCCATCTTTACAACTTTTGGAAAGCCAAGAACGTCACCTAGCAACAGGCCTTAAAGTTTACGACCCATATATAACAGAAGACGTAGTTAGCAATCAATATCACTCGTTAGATGAGTTTTTAGGTGCTGTTGATTTTGTTGTAGTTATGGTTAGTCACGACGAAATTAAGAATAACCTAGATAAACTACAAGGAAAAATCGTTTTAGATACAAGAAATATCTGCAAGAACGTAAAGTGTTATAAGCTATAATTCGGAGAATTTAATGAAAAGCGCATATTTAATATATACAAAGTATTACGACTTTGAAAACGCTAGATTAACTATCGGTGGGGTGCAAACTTATATTGAAGGACTTTGTGATGTTTTAGTAGAAGAAGGGTATACCTGCAAAATTTATCAAACTGGTGATAAAAACAACACCATAGAACTATCTAATAAAGTAAGCGTTTGCCAAGTCGATACGAGTAAATATAAAACGAGAAGTAAAAAGATACAATCCGTTTATGACAGTATAGAAAGAATTTATAATGATGATAACGATTTATTGATTTTTTTGGCAAATGAAATTATTTGCGACAATAACGCATCTAAATCTATTGCTATACAACACGGCATATCTTGGGATTATCTTTACGATAAAAAACTTTCAAAAATTAGAAATATTGCGCACTATTTTATTAAAGCGAAGAATTCATTTAAAATTATTAAACGCCTAAACGGCGTAAAAACCTTAGTATGTGTAGACCATAATTTTCCTAACTGGTTACGCTCTACTGCAATAAAATGCGACACTTCTTGTATGGTTATCCCCAACTTTACGAAGATTGCGCCAAGGTGTGAAAAACCTAGCGAAACTATAAACATTATATTTGCACGCCGATTCTTTTCGTATCGTGGAACGCGCATTTTTGGGCCAGCAATACTTAACGTGCTACAAAAATATTCTAACGTAGAAGTAACTATTGCAGGCGATGGACCAGATGAAGAATATTTAAGAGAAATTCTAAAAGGATATGAAAATAGGGTTAAATTCGTTCGTTATAAAACAAACGAATCTTTATCCGTTCATAAAGATATGCATATAGCATTAGTTCCAACTATAGGTTCTGAAGGTACTTCACTTTCTTTATTAGAAGCAATGTCTGCTAGGTGCGCTGTAATTTGCACGGACGCAGGAGGGCTATCGAACATTGTATTAGATGGTTTTAACGGCTTGTTTACCGAAAGAAATTCAGAAGAGTTAGAAGAAAAAATTTCTTACCTTATAGAAAACGAAAACGTTAGAAAAACTATTGCAGACAACGCCTATGAAACGGTAAAGCAAGGATTTTCTTATGAATCGTGGAAAAATAGGTGGAAAAAAGTAATTCAAAAGGTTAATGGTAAAAAATAATGAAGATAGGCATATTAACTTGGCATTACTATCTAAATTTTGGGAGTGCGTTACAATCGTATGCTTTAAGACAAACTATAAAGAATTGCAAAGGGAAAAAAGCAAAAGTTCGCATTATAAATTATAGAAGCGCAAGGCACGGAAAACCTAACGCATTTAGGAATAATTGTAGATTAGTGGTTTCTTACTTGTTTTCAAAAAAAGGTAAGTTTTTAGGTCGAAGAATTACATATCCATTTTTAAGATTTCATAATGACTATCTTAATCTAGGTAAAAGTTTTACTTCGAAAGAAAAACTAAAAAAAGTTGCGAAGAAGTTTGATGCAATAATATGTGGAAGTGATCAAATTTGGGCGCCAAGTGTTTTTGACCCCGTTTACTTTTTAGATTTTGTACCAAAAAACGTAAAAAAAATTTCGTATGCGGCTAGCATAGGATTAAACTATATTAAAGAAGAACTAAAAACGTCTTATCACGACCTTTTAAGTGATTTTAGTGCAGTGTCCGTTAGAGAAGAAAAGGGAAGGGAACTTTTAGATAAAGAATGTAAGATATCTTCAACCGTGGTTGCAGATCCAACCTTAATGTTAGACGTTTTAGATTGGAAGAAAATTCAAAGAAAACCTACTGATTTAGATTTTGATTTTGAAAAACCATTTATTTTCTGCTATTTTCTTAACTCGCAAAACAATTACCAAAAAAGCGTGATTGATTATGCAAAGAGAAATGGCTTACAAATTATTGGGTACTCTCTTAAAACAGACGACGCTACTTACATGTACGATGTGACTAAATATATTGGACCAAGAGAATTTTTATGGTTAATAAGTAAAGCGCATACCGTTGTTACAGATTCTTACCACGCAACTATTTTTTCTACTTTGTATGAAAAACGCTTTATCACTTATGAAAGATTTAGCGAAAACGACCCCGTAAATCAAAATTCAAGGATTTATCAATTAGTTGATTATTTTTCTATAGGCGACAGAATTGTAAGTGGCGACGTGAAAAGTTTCGACGTGCCACCGCTTAATTATCAAAAAGTACAAGACAAACTAAAAGAATTAAGAGAGAAATCTCTATCGTTTTTGTTTGATGCGTTGGGAGAATAGATGTTAACAGATTTAGATAAAACTAAATGTACTGGGTGTTCGGCCTGTTATTCGGCTTGTCCTACTAATAGCATAGTTATGGAAAAAGACGAAGAGGGCTTTTTGTATCCTAGGGTATTAGACTCATGTGGAAAATGCGGAAAATGCGAAAGGATTTGTCCGTCTTTAAATAAAGTTGTTAGCGTGCCAACGGTTACACAAAAAGCATATTGTGTTCTAAGTAAGAGCAAAAGGGTTTGGAAAAAAAGCGCTTCAGGTGGCGCATTTTCAGAGATTTGCAACGCATACGGCGATGCTAACACCATGATATCAGGCGCTGTTTTTAATGGGTTTAACGTAGAACATGTCGTAGTTAAAGGCGTTGAAAACATCGCACCGCTAAGAAAGTCTAAATACGTTGCAAGCAACGTAAACGATTGCTATAAAATCATTAAGGAGGCGCTTTTAGATGGCAAAAAAGCCATTTTTTGTGGCACGCCTTGTCAAGTTGCAGGGTTAAAGGCTTTCTTGGGTAAAGATTATGAAAATCTTTTATTGATAGATTTAATCTGCCACGGAGAGGGTAGTCCTAAAGTTTTTACTGATTGTATTGATATTGCTGAAAAAGATTTCAATGCAAAGGTCGTTGAATACGAATTTAGAGCAAAGAGAATAATGTACGAGACGCCGTATCTTGTTAAACTATCTTTTAGCAATAATAAAAAACTTTACGTGGTGGACGAAAGATATATGCAACTATTTTTAAATCAAGATTGTTTAAGACCATCCTGTGCGCAAAATTGCATATACAGAACGAGCAACAGAAAAGGTGATTTAACTATTGCAGACTGTAAAAACGTTCAATCAATTTTTCCAGAATTAATTGGTAGTAATTACAATTATTCAACCGTTGTTACTAACACGAAAAAAGGTGAAGTAGTGTTAGAAAACATGAAGAAATATGCAATTATAAAAGAATATGACATAGAACACGTAAAGAAATACAATCCGCTATTTTTTAGGCAAACTGGTAAGGCTAGTAATAGAGAAGTGTTTTTTAACGATTACAAAACTTTAGGTGGAGAGAACACAATACTAAAATATACAACTTCGCCAGTCGTAAAGAAAATAAACAAAAAACAAGTTATCGCTAGGGCAATATTAAAGTTGTGTCCTAAAAAAATAAAAAAGAGATTTTTAAAGACTTTTAAAAAATAAAATAAAAACAAATTAGGTAATAAGCGTGATCAAAAAGATGAGGAAAAGCGCGTCTTCAGTTGCTAAAGACGCTGTTACTCTTACAATTTCAAATTTTATGGTTTCAGTAATAGGCGTAATAACGTCTATGCTTTTAGCACGCTTTAGAACGCTTAACGAGTACGGGACTTTTTCGCAAATAATAATGATTACCGACCTTGTTTCTACTATTTTGCTTTTAGGACTTCCAAGTAGCGTTAATTATTTCGTTGCAAAAGCCGATACAGAAGAAGAAAAACAAAAATTTATCACTTTATATTTAGTATTAAGCACTCTACTTACGGCCCTAATCGGCGGAATATTATTTATTTGCTTGCCTCTTATAAAATCTTATTTTAATAACCCGTATATCACTACGTTTGCTTATATATTTGCAATTTATCCTTGGGCGAGTATAATGATAAATAGTTTATCTAACGTGTGTGTCGTTTATGGTAAATCTAGTAAACTACTTTTATTTAACGTTGTACATGCAGTTGTAAACCTAGTAATTCTTTTAGTTGCTCAGTTTTTATCGTGTAATTTTAAAATTTACACCGCAATGTATATGGCTTCTATGCTTATTTTTGCAATTTTTGCGGTGTGTTGGATAGTTAAAATTGCCCACGGGCTAAAACTAATTATAGATAGAAAATTATTAAAAAACATATTCACGTTTGCTATCCCTATCGGGCTTGCATCATCGGTTGGAACGCTTAATGGTGAGCTTGATAAGCTTATAATAGGTAAGTTTTTTACTACGGAACAATACGCTATTTTTGCAAATGCGGCTAAAACTCTACCAGTTACTGTTTTAGCAACATCTTTATCCACCGTTTTATTGCCAAAATTTGTAAGACTATTAAAGGGTGGTAATAATGAACAAGCCGTTAGTTTATGGGATAGTTCGATAAATATTTCGTTTTGCGTAATGTGCTTAATCGTCGGGGGATTTGTAGTTTTTGCACCGGACGTTATGTCGCTTTTTTACTCCGAAAAATATGTTACTTCAGATGGAGTTGCCGTTTTTAGAATATATACTCTAATTTTACTATTTAAATCAACTTACTGGGGAATAGTGTTAAACGCGCTAGGTAAAACGAGGTTTATATTTTATAGTTCGATTTTAACGCTTTTGCTTAATTGTATATTTAATATTGGGTTCTACTACTTGTTTGGTTTTACTGGGCCTGCATGGGCAAGTTTAACAGTAATAAACATTATGGCGTTCGCGCAGTTGTTCGTAACTTGTAGTCTACTAAAGATTTCTATTGTAAAGATTTTTCCTTGGAAGAATTTGGGTATTTTTATTTTAGAAACGCTTTTATTTGGTTGTGCGTTTTATTTGATAAAGAAGTATCTTTTTACTACGGACGACAGAACAATTTCGATTTTGATTTCCATAGGACTTGGTATAGTATGGGCGCTTGCTTATTTATTTGTAAATAAAAAGACAATAAAATGCTCGTGGAAGCATTTAAGCACTAAAGAAGGTGTGGAGGATTCGGTTGATGAGGAAACAGAGAAAGCGTAGATTAAAGAGAATATTTCGCGGGGGTATTAGTTTTTTAAAACGACAAATAGCATGGCTTATCGGGCACATTTTTTATAAAAGAAAATATCTAAAAGGCGTTCATTTTCATAAATACAAATATAGTGCCGGTTGGAGATTTGTTGTTCATACTTTTTTTAGACAAAAAGTTTTAGGTAATCAACGTCATCTGCCTTTCCCGTGCGACCCGCAAATGAAACTTTTGAATTGGGAAAACATCCATTTTGATATAAACGATATTTCACTTTTTACAAAGCCAGGATATTTTCAAGCTGCTTCAGATGCGCATATCTATATAGGGAAGGGAACCTTTATAGCAGTAAACGTTGGTATAATTACCGCTAATCACGATTTTAATGATTTAACCAAACCGGCATCCGGTAAAGACGTAAAAATAGGAAAAAAATGTTGGATAGGCATGAACAGCGTGATATTGCCTGGCGTAGAACTTGGCGATCATACGGTTGTAGGGGCAGGTTCGGTAGTAACGAAATCTTTTCCAGAAGGCAATTGCGTTATTGCGGGTAATCCTGCAAAATTGATCCGCAAGTTGGCAGATTCTCAAGGGGAAAAGTAATGGAGAAACAATCGAAATTTCGCCATGAATTAAAATTTATTATAAGCAATCAGCAAAGGATAACAATAGAGAATTCTTTGTTAGGGCTGATGCAAAAAGATAAGCACCTAAGGGGCGATAGTTACAATATAAGAAGTATTTATTTCGACGATTATTATAATACTTGCTATTACGAGAATGAGAACGGTGTTGACCCCAGAGAAAAATTCAGGATACGTATCTACGATGGAAATAGTGATTTTATTCGCTTGGAATTAAAACGCAAAGAAAAGTCTATGACGCAAAAGTTTCAGTGCGAGCTGTCTTTAGGGCAATACAAAAAAATAATGGCAGGAGAACTTTTGGATTGTTTTAATCAACTTCCGCCTCTTTTAAAAAAATTTGAAATAGTACGTCAAACCAAATTATTGAAACCAGACGTGATAGTTGATTACGATCGTGTGCCGTATACGTTTGCTTTAGGTAATGTGCGCATTACTTTTGACGTTAACGTTTCTTCTTCGCGGGATTTTGGTGGTTTTTTTGATAAAATATATGCTAAAAAGCCAATCTTGCAACAAGACATGCTTGTTTTAGAGGTTAAATACGACGAGTTTTTGCCAAAACATATAGAAAACGTAATTAAATCTGTTACGGGCAACCGAACGAGCTTTTCTAAATTTTATTTGTGTAAAAAGTTTTCAACCCTTGGAGACACTTTTTGTTTATGAAAAATAGTAAAATCAACAAATCGTTAATATTGGCAACGCTAGGTATCGTAATATTTTCGATACTTTTATTCGTTGCGGTTTTGCTTTTTCAGAAGCAAGAAGCGAAGATTAGTGATTTGGTTGGTGTTGAAATTGAAACAGATGGTTTTACAGAAAACATTAAGTGTTATGAAAAAGAAAATGCTGTTTACGTGTTTTTACCATCGAATATTAAAAGTTTAACGTTAACTAGCAATCAAAACGTAGAAGCGGAAATAAATGATTTACAGGTCGGCGTGCGTTATCAGATTAGCGATATATCGTTGGAACAAGAATATGATTTTAGAGTTAAATATAAAAATAAACTTATAGAAAGTAAATTTATATTTATGCAATCAAAAGAAATACCTTCGCTCTTTATAAACACAAAAAGTGGCTCTATGGAATATGTGCATGCCGTAAAGGGTAATTCTGAAAAGGGAGTTTTTTCTCTTTTAGAAGGGAATGGGCAATCAATCAAGGGTGATCTTCGTATGCAAGGAAGAGGCAACACTTCTTGGACGGGTTGTGAGAAAAAAGGTTATAAATTAGAATTCGACCAAGAAATAACGATGCTAGATTTAAAACCTTCTAACACTTATCTTTTGATAGCAAATGCAAGAAGTAACTATTTATCAAACACGATCGCATTTTGGTTGTCTCAAAATATGGGCGTAAAATATGTTCCTAATTGCAGGCACGTTGATTTATACCTAAATGGTGATTGTGTGGGTAACTATATATTGTGCGAGCAAATAACGGTTAGTAAAAATAGTATAAATATAACTAACCTACAAGATATAAATGCACAATTAAACCCTAATCAAAAAATAAACGAAGTAAAGAAATATCAAGCAGAAGACGGCATGTCTAAGGGCGTTCTTTGGATAAACGAGCCTGAAAACGTTACTGGTGGATTCTTTTTAGAACGCGACGTTCCTGAATATTATAAAGACGAAGTTTCAGGTTTTATTCTTAATTCAGGGGACCATTTCGTTATTAAAGGCCCAAAACATGCCGGAAAACGCGAAGTCGATTATATCCACAGTTATATGCAAGAAACTTATGACGCTATTTCTAATAAAAGTGGCTATAATACTAAGACGGGAAAACATTATACCGAATATTTAGATTTAGATTCTTTTATTATAAAATATGTAATAGAAGAGTTCTTAAATTTTAATGATGCAGGGCGTTCTAGCGCGTATTATTATAAAGACGTTAACGATAAATTAACGGCTGGACCGGGTTGGGACTTCGAGGGTGCTTTTAAGGGAAATTCTAAATATATAACTAAGTTGAATGCTAATGATTATAGTACTGATTGGTATGAAAGACTTTTAACCCATACCGAATTTAACGAAGGTGTAAAAATTGCGTATAAAAACTTGCTTTTGCCACTTATTAATGAACTTTTAAATACAAAGTTCGATGCTTTATACAATACTAATTTGGCTTCTAGCGTTATAGACGAAGTCAGGTGGGATAGAGAAGACTTTTATAAAAGTTGCGAAGACATTAAAATCTGGATGCGAGAAAGAGTTTCTTTTTTAAGCGAACAGTGGCTTTCAGGAAACAAGTATTTTAACGTTACTATAGAGAGTGAGTGGCAGAATAAGGTGTATTTTTATCTAAAACCTGGCGAAACAATGTTAGAAAGCCAGATGCCACAATACGTTCGAGATGGCTACGTTTTTAATGGGTGGAAAGATAAAGCAAGTGGGCTTCCATTTGATTTTAGCAAGCCCATAGAGTCAGATGTCACACTGCAAGCGACCTGGGTAAAAACGCCGACATCAATTCTTAACGTGCTTAAATTAAAGGTGAGCATAGTTGTTATAGAATTAATTTTTGCAGTGATATTTATAGTCGTGCTAATAGTATACGTAACAAAATTTTTGTTAAGGAGAAATAAAAATGACGTTTAGCGAAATTTTTAAGAAAACATTTTTAGAAGGATATCAACCTGCGGACATAACTACATTATTTGTAGTAGTAACGTTAGCAATAACAGCGCTTATAGGCTGTTACATTTTCTTGATTTATAGAGTAACAACTAAAAAAATATTCTATTCATTAAGTTTTAGTATTTCTTTAGTTGCAACGGCTCTTATAACTGCTTCTATTATTTTTACCGTTCAATCAAGCATAGTAATTTCTTTAGGTATGGTTGGTGCGCTATCAATCGTGAGATTTAGAACGGCAATAAAAGACCCGATGGATTTAGTTTATCTATTCTGGTCGATATCTGTCGGTATAATTTGCGGTGCAGGTTTTGCTGAATTTGCAATTATATTATCAGTAGTTTTAACCATAGTGATAGTTGTTTTATCAAAGGTTAAAGAAGTAAGATCACCGCAAATCTTGGTCGTAAATGGCACGAGTTCTTCTATTGAAGAAAAAATCGTGCAATATTTAAACAGCAAGTCGCTAAAATATAAGATTAAATCAAAAAATTTATCTAAAGACTCGTATTCTTTGGTGATTGAGGTGCGTGTTCCAGATAATAATACGATAGTTCAAGATTTAGAGAAAATTGAATATGTTTGCGCTGTTTCTTTAATTACTCATAACGGCGAAACAACCTACTAAAATAAAAGGAAGTGTGTATTTATGAAAAAAGTTATGCTTGTGTTCGGTACAAGACCCGAAGCAATAAAAATGTGTCCGTTAGTTAACGAACTAAAAACTAGAAAGAACGTTAAAACGATAGTTTGCGTTACGGGGCAACATCGTCAAATGTTAGACCAAGTTTTAGAAGCGTTTTCAGTAACGCCAGACTACGACTTATCTATTATGAAAGATAAGCAAACCTTATTTGACATCACTACGAATATTTTAAATAGAATAAAAGAAGTGTTAGAAGAAGTAAAGCCAGACGTTGTGTTAGTTCATGGCGATACGTCTACCACCTTCGTAACGGCGCTTGCATGTTTTTACTTGCAAATCCCTGTCGGCCACGTAGAAGCGGGGCTACGCACCTATAACATTTATAGCCCTTATCCAGAAGAATTTAACCGCCAAGCAGTGTCGGTAATTTCTAAATACAATTTTGCGCCAACCAATCTTTCGCGCGATAATCTTATAAAAGAAGGTAGAGATAAGGATAGCATTTTCGTAACGGGGAACACCGCGATAGACGCGCTAAAAACCACCGTTCGCAAAGACTATACACACCCCGAACTAGAGTGGGCAAAAGATAGCCGTTTGATTATGATAACGGCGCATAGGCGTGAAAATCAAGGAAAGCCTATGCACAATATGTTTAGGGCTATTCGTAGGGTAATGGAAGAACACAAAGACCTTAAAGCCATTTATCCTATACACATGAACCCAGTAGTTAGAAAAGCCGCCGAAGAAGAACTAGGCGGTTTTGATAGAATACGAATAATCGAACCGCTAGAAGTTTTAGACTTCCATAACTTTTTGGCGCGCAGTTATCTAATTTTAACCGATAGTGGCGGTATTCAAGAAGAAGCGCCGTCGCTTGGCAAACCCGTTCTAGTTATGCGTGATACTACCGAACGCCCAGAAGGGATTAAGGCAGGAACGCTTAAACTTGTCGGAACGAACGAAGAAGTTATATATAAAAACTTTAAGTTATTACTAGAAGACAAAGACGCTTACGAAAAAATGGCAAAGGCAAGCAACCCTTACGGCGACGGCTTTGCATGTAAGCGAATTGCAGACATTTTAGAAAAGGAATAAAAACTATAAACACAAGGGGCGGTATGAAAAATACACTGCTTAACGTATTTTTTGCTTTGGTTAGAAACGCCGTTTTTGGTTTTGACCTAGGCGAAACAAAAAATTTAATAACGCCTGAAATTTTGCCAAGTCTGTATAATCTTTCTAAAAAGCACGATTTGGCACATCTAGTATGCGATTCGCTTGATAAAAACGGTGTGCTTGTTGGCGAAGAAACCATCGTGAAACGCTTTATAAAGTCGCGCAACACGGCATATTATCGCCACGAACTTTTAGAGTATGAATTAGAGCAAATTTGCGCCGTTTTAGAAAAGTCAAAAATTCCGTTTATGCCATTAAAAGGCAGTCTTATTAGAAAGTATTATAACGAGCCCTGGATGCGCACTAGTTGCGATATAGACGTTTTGGTTAAAGAGCAAGACGTAGCGCGTGCAATAGAAGTTTTATGCGCAGAATTGTCGTATAAAAAAGGCAATAACGGCTCGCACGACGTAAATTTAACCTCGCCAAGCGGTATTAGTTTGGAACTTCATTTTAGCCTAACAGAAGATCAAAAATGGCAAGATTTATTTTGCGCCGTTTGGGATAAAACGTTAGATGGCAAGGCTTATCACTACGCCATGTCTAACGAAATGATTTACGTTTATCATATCGTTCATATGGCTGTGCATATGCGCACTGGTGGATGTGGTGTAAAACCTTTTATCGATTTAGCATTGCTCGCAGAAAAAATGGATTTCTCGCGAGAAAAAACCCAAGAATTGCTAGTTAAGGGTGGGCTAAAAGCGTTTGAAACGGCGTCTATAAAACTACTTAAAACGTGGTTTTTCGGTGAAGAATTAGAAGAACCGCTTAAAACTTTCGAAGAATACGTTTTAACTGGTGGCGTTTACGGAACGATAGAGAATCGTGTTGTCGTAGAGCAAACGAAAAAAGGTGGAAAATTTAGATATATATTGTCTAGGATTTTTGTTAATTATAAAGAGCTATCAATAAAGTATCCGTCGCTAAAAAAATGTAAAATTTTGTTTCCTTTCTATCAGATATATAGGTGGTTCGACCTAGCATTTAACAAAAAGTCTAGAACGTACACAAAATCTACTATAAAAAACACTAAAACCACCACAAAAGAACAAGTTGATAAAACAAGAGAACTATTTAATAGAATAGGCTTATAAAAAAGCGTGATACTTTATCACGTTTTTTTGAATTTTTATTATAAAATGCAATTTAAAAAAGGCATAATCTAAAAAAAGATTGCGTTTTTTTTGACTTGAAAAATAATGATGTTGTGATATAATAATAAAAAGAGATTTTTAATTAGTTTGTAAAAAATATGTTTGGGGAGAAACTATGCAAAAGAAAGACGCTATTAAAAGAGAAAAATTGGGCAAGACGGCGAGTATTATAGGTATAGTGTTAAATCTATTTTTAGCCGGCGCAAAAATTGCAGTTGGCAGTATTTTTGGCGTTGTATCCGTTCTTGCAGACGGGCTTAATAATCTAACCGACTGTGGCAGTAGCGTTATATCGATAGTGTCTTTTAAGTTGTCTTCTCGTCCCGCGGATAAAGAACACCCTTTTGGGCACGAAAGAATTGAATATATTTTTTCACTTATAGTGGCGTTTTTGATTTTGCTTGTCGCGTTTGATACCGTTAAAGACGGCGTTTCAAAAATAATTTCGCCAAGCGCAGTATCTTTTTCAGTTTGGGTAGTGCTTGCGTTAGCATTATCAATACTAATTAAAATTTTACTATATTTCTACTATACCAAGGTTGCCAAAAAGATTGATTCTTCAATACTTAAAGCAAGCGCAGTAGATTGCCTTACCGATTGCATTTCTACTACCGTAGTAGGCGTAACCTTTTTAATAACGCATCTTTCGGGCTTTAACCTAGACGGGTATGCGGGTGTGCTTGTGGCGCTCTTTATCGCTTGGTCTGGCATAAACGTGCTTAGAGAGATTTTTTCTACTTTAATCGGTAAAGCGCCTGACGAGAGCATGCTAAAAGAAATTAAACAAAAAATACTTTCTTACGACGGCGTTTTAGACGTGCACGATTTATGGGTTTATAGTTACGGCCCTAATAAATACTACGCCAGCGTGCATATCGAAGTAGATGCAAAAGTAGACGTTTTAGTATCACATGAACTTATAGACGATATCGAAAAAGACTTTTTAAATAATACCAACGTTATTTTAACGGGACATCTAGACCCAATCGTTACAGACAACGAAGAAGCGAACTTCTTGAAAGAAAAAGTTGTAAAGATAGTAAAAGATTTAAACCCAGAGTTCTCTTTGCACGATTTTAGATTAGTTGTGGGCGAAAGGCGAACTAACGTGTTGTTTGATGTGGTAATTCCTTACGGCGAAAAACTAACTAAAACAGAAATTATAGACATAATAACTAAAAAAATAAAAGAAATAAACGATAAATATTGCGCCGTTATTACGGTAGAGCACAACGTTTAGAAAGAAATATAGCATAAAAACCGAAAGTAAAACTTTCGGTTTCTCTTTTGCACAAAATAAAACTTTAACCTAAAAATTTTGTAAAAAGTTTTTAGTTATTATAGATTTATTTAGTAAATTAGTGTATAATAAACTAAACGCAATATAAAGGAAATGAGATTATGGAAAAGCGCGTTTTTGCTAATACAAAAAAATTTTTACATATACCTATTAGAGATGATAATCCAAGCGTGGGTAAATACATAAAAGTTTACGATGGCGAACAACTTGTTCACGAGTTTTACTTTAACGTTGCAATAGGCGTAGAGCCCGATTTTTACGTTGCGCTAAACCTTGCTAACTATAAAGAAAACGAAATTACTTTCGTTTGCGAGTATCAAAACGCAAATGGCATATTCGACGGGTTTATTTACGGCGATACGCCTGAAAAACAAAAAGATTTATACCCAAACTTATATAAAGAACCATCGCGCCAACAAATTCACTTTTCATCGCGCCGTGGTTGGATGAACGACCTTAACGGACTTTTTTATAAAGACGGAAAGTTTAACGTTTATTTTCAACATAACCCTTTTGGCAGTAGAAACGGCTTTATCAACGTATCTTGGGGGCACGCAATTACCACCGACCTTGTGCATTACGAAGAATATCCAGATGCAATTATGCCGATAAGTAGCAGATGCTTTATCGCATCGGGCAGTTCTTTCGTTGATAATAATAACTTTTTTGGCAAAGGCAAGGGCGCAATAATTTCGGCTTGCACTTATCTACAATCGCATCAGTATAACGGCAGACCAAAAATCACACAAGACGAAGGGCAAAACCTGTATTACAGCACTGATAATGGTATGACGTTTACACGCTTTGATTTTAACCCGATAATTCCCGTGCCAGACGGCTACGACTGGCGAGACCCTAAAATCTTTGAACATAACGGCAAGATTTATATTTTAGTATTCGAACCCGTTAGCGAAGAGCCTAGCACTTCTTTTTACGTTACCGAAGACGGAAAAAACTGGAAAAAGGTTTCTAGTGGTGAAAAATTTCACGAATGCCCAGATTTTTTTGAATTAGACGTAGTTAACGCCGATGAAAAATTTTACGTTATGTATGGTGGAAACGGCAAATATAGCATCGGCACGTTCGAAAACTTTAAGTTTACGGCAATAGAGCAAGACCTATATTTAGACTATGGTGGTTGGAACTCTATTTACGCAGGTCAAACGTTTTGCAACTATCCATCAAGCAAAAAACGCATATACCTTGCTTGGCTAGTAGATAGTAATATGCGATGTACTTACCTAGAAGGTCAAGGCTACGGAATAGAAGGTTTTAACTCATCAATGAGCCTTGCAACCGAACTATCGCTAGTAAAAACAAAACTAGGTTATAGGGTGTTCAAAAAACCGATAGATGCGCTTTTAACACTTAGAAAAGATAGCGAAGAAATCGAGTTTAAGTCTTCTCAACTATTAAAAACACCTTGCGAATACGTGTTTACGCTAGGAGAATTTGACGTAGAGTTTACGATAAACGGCGAAAAACTAATTTTTGATGCTAAAAACAGAAAAATCATTTCAGACACTAGGTATTATAAAGAATATGAAATTATCACCGACGGCGAAATAAAAGTTAGGATGTTTGCCGATACAAAGAGCATAGAGTTCTTTATCGCAGACGAAATAAGTTTAACTTATTACGTAGATACAAGGGTAACCGAAGTTAACGTTAAGAGCGATAAACCTATAAAAGTAACTAGATACAACTTAAAATCTATATGGGAAGAAAACAAATAAAAGGGAGCAATTATGATGAACGAAGTTATTAAAACAATCGAGCAAGAAAAACTAATCGTAATAGTAAGGGGCATTGCAAAAGACAAACTAATTCCACTAGCAAAAGCAATGTACGACGGTGGCGTTAGGCTACTTGAAGTAACCTATTCAGCAAACGGCAAAGTGTCTGATGAAGATACGGCTGAAATGATTGCTAGCCTTGTTAAAGAATTTGATGGAAAAATGTATATCGGTGCAGGCACGGTTATAAAAGAAAGCCAAGTAGAACTAACTAAATCGGCAGGTGGTTGTTTTATAATTTCGCCAGACACTTACGAAAACGTTATAAAAAAGACCAAAGAACTAGAAATGGTTTCTATGCCCGGCGCGTTAACCCCTAGCGAAATACAAACTGCAAATAGGGCAGGCGCAGACTTTGTTAAACTTTTCCCTATAACTAATTTAGGAACGGGCTACGTAAAAGCAGTTAAAGCACCGCTTTCACATATTAAGTTTTTAGCCGTTGGTGGTATAAACGAAAACAACGTTAAAGACTATCTAAAAGCGGGTGTTTCGGGCTTTGGCGTTGGCTCTAATATAACCGATAAAAAAATGATAGAAAACGAAGACTGGAAAGGTATAACCGAACTTGCAAAAAAATACGTTTCTGCAATAAAAGGCGAATAAGATAGAAGGTACTAATAGGAAGTAATAAAATGAGTTTTGAAAGTAATATAAAGAAAATAGTTAAAGCGCACGAATTACCATACCTTAGCGTTAGGGTGTTTAAGGGGTACGACTTGGTGCTTAAATATAACACCGAAAACGCCACGGGACTTGAAAGATTGCAAATGTATTCTATGAGTAAGATTTTTACAGTAGTGTCTATTATGCAACTTATAGAACAAGGCAAACTTTCACTTAAAGACAAGGTAGAAAAATTCTTTCCGTGCTTTAAGAAAACCACGTATCTAAAAGGTGAAAAAATCAAGAAAAACAGGGCTAAAACAACTATAAAGCACCTTTTAATGATGACTTCGGGGCTTACTTACGACACGGAAACACCACGTATTAAAGCCCTTAGAGAAAGCGCGTACGAAACGGCCACTCTTAAAGATTTTATACCTGCTTTCGTTGGCAGTCCGCTAGCGTTTAAGCCAGGCACAAGTTATACCTACGGACTCTCGCACGACGTTTTGGCGGGCATTGTAGAAATTGTTTCGGGTATGAGTTTTGACGAATACGTTAGGAAAAATATATTCGACAAACTAGAAACGCAAAGCGCAACGTTTAAAAACGACTTTACTAACGTTTATGAAAAGTACGAGTGCAAAGACGATTTATCGGTAGTTCCCACCACGCTAGAAAACGCATTATTGTTTTCTAAAAATTATATTAGCGGTGGCGCGGGGCTTATATCTAACGTAGAAGACTATTCAAAACTAGTAAAGGCCCTAACTAATGGTGGCGTGGCGGAAAACGGACAAAGAATACTAAGCAAAGAAAGTATTGATGCGTTAACTAAATCACCACTTTCTAACGAATTCGTAAAACATAGTTTTAACTGGCAAGGTAACGAATACGGCTACGGCTTAGGCGTAAGGGTAAGGTTAGTGGATAACGATTTTGGCCTTAATAAAGGCGAATTTGGTTGGGACGGCGCTTGCGGTTCTTTTTGGCTATCAGACCCAACGAGCGGAATTTCGGTAGTTATGGGTATGAATATTTTATCGTGGAACAAAAGATATCTAGGCATACACACAGAAATACTTAAAGAAATTTACGCCGAACTAATCAAAAAATAAACTAAACCAAAAAAACTATAATCTAATATAAAACGTATAAATAAAAAAACCTTTGCAAAAGGATATTGCAAAGGTTTTTAATTTTTCTAAATCTTATTCCCACTCGATAGTAGCAACAGGCTTTGGCGACATATCGAATAGCACGCGGTTAACGCCTTCTACTTCGCTTAAAATTCTATCGGTGATTTTTTTAAGCACCTTGTAAGGAATTTCAGGCACGGTAGCCGTCATCGCGTCTACGGTGTTTACGGCGCGGATAATAACGGGATAGCCGTCGAACCTTTTGTCGTTTTTAACGCCAACCGACTTAAAGTCTGGAACGGCTGTAAAGAATTGCCATACCTTTGAAGTTAGTTTAAAGTTATCGAATTCTTCGCGTAAAATCGCGTCTGATTCTCTAACTGCTTCTAGTCTTTCTTTGGTAATCGCGCCAAGACATCTAACGCCAAGACCAGGACCAGGGAACGGTTGACGGTCAACCATACTAGAAGGTAAGCCTAGCGCTCTGCCAACTTCTCTAACTTCGTCTTTATAAAGTAGTTTAATAGGTTCGCAAAGTTCAAATTTAAGGTCTTCTGGAAGTCCACCAACGTTATGGTGTGCCTTAACGCCTTTGCTTTCTATAATATCAGGGTAAATAGTGCCTTGCGCTAAAAATTCTATGCCTTCAAGTTTTCTTGCTTCTTCTTCAAAAACTTTAATAAATTCAGCGCCGATAATTTTGCGTTTTTGTTCAGGGTCGGAAACGCCTTTTAGTTTGTCTAAGAACCTATCAGCCATATCAGCGTAGATAAGGTTAGCGTTCATTTCGTCGCGGAACACTTTTATAACTTGTTCTGGTTCGCCTTTGCGAAGAAGACCGTGGTTAACGTGTACGCAAACTAGTTGCTTGCCAATGGCTTTAACGAGTAGTGCGGCAACTACGGAAGAGTCTACGCCACCAGACAAAGCGAGTAAAACTTTTTTATCTTTAACTTGTTCTCTAACGATTTTAATTTGTTCTTCGATAAAAGCGTTAGCGAGTTTTTTGTTTACAATTCTTTTCATTGTAGTAGGTCTAATATTAGCGTTAGCGTTCATAAGTAATTCTCCAAAAGTTTTTTACGATAATATTGTATCACATTTTTGTCGTTTATCAATAATTTTTAACAGGAATTTTTTGTGCTTTTAATAAAAATTATTAAAAATTTATTAAAAATTCGCAAAAAACCCCTTATGCGCCATTAAAAATATTCAAACTAAAAAGAATAAGATTGACAAACGCGATTATAAATGCTAAAATTTATTTTGTATTTTTATAAACTAACGAAAGGAGAAGTTATGAGCAAAACTTCAATACCCGAAATTTTTGGTTCAAAAGTGTTTAATAAAAAAGTTATGAAAGAGCGTTTACCTAAAGACGTGTATCTTGCCGTAGAATGCGCAATTAACGGCGAGTGCCCACTTAACACTGAAAACGCTATTAAAGTTGCCGAAGCAATGAAAGACTGGGCAATCGAAAACGGCGCAACGCATTTTACACACTGGTTCCAACCAATGACGGGGATTACCGCAGAAAAACACGATAGTTTTATCGAACCTTACGGCGAAGGCGACGTTATAATGAAGTTTTCTGCTAAATCGCTTGTTAAAGGCGAATCAGATGCTTCTAGTTTTCCGTCTGGCGGGCTACGTGCCACTTTCGAAGCAAGGGGCTATACCGCTTGGGACCCAACGTCTTTCGCATTTATAAAAGATAATAGTTTATATATCCCAACGGCTTTTTGTTCTTACGGTGGCGAAGCGCTTGATAAAAAAACTCCGCTTCTTCGCTCTATGGACGCGTTTAATAAACAAGCGCTCAGGATTTTAAGATTGTTTGGCAACGACAAGGCGAAGAAAGTAATCCCAACCGTTGGCGCAGAACAAGAGTATTTTTTAATCGATAAATCAGTTTACGAAAAAAGGTTAGACCTACTCCATTGCTCAAGAACGCTTTTCGGTGCGCGCCCTGCTAAAGGTCAAGAATTAGAAGACCATTACTACGGCGCAATTAAACCACGCGTTTCTGAATTTATGAAAGAAGTAGACGAAGAACTTTGGCGTTTGGGCGTTTATGCAAAAACCAAACATAACGAAGTTGCGCCAGGTCAACACGAACTAGCGTGCGTTTACACTTCGGCAAACACCGCAACCGACCAAAACCAACTAACGATGGAAATTATGAAAAAGGTTGCAAGCAAGCACGGGCTAGTGTGCCTACTCTCAGAAAAGCCTTTCGCATCAGTATCGGGTAGTGGCAAACACAACAACTGGTCAATTTCAACCGACACGAACGAAAACTTATTAGAACCAGGTGAAACCCCCGAAAAGAACGCAAGATTTTTACTTTTCTTGTTAGCAGTAATCAAAGCAGTAGACGAGCATCAAGATTTGCTACGCATATCAGTAGCGTCTGCTGGCAACGACTTACGTCTTGGCGCATCAGAAGCCCCACCTGCGATAATTTCTATTTATCTTGGCGAAGAAATCGAAGGCGTTTTAAAAGCAATCGAAAAGGGCGAAAGTTACGTTAAAAAAGAAAAAACCAACTTAAAAATGGGCGCAAAAGTGTTGCCTACTATTCCAAAAGACTCAACGGATAGAAACAGAACTTCTCCGTTCGCGTTTACTGGTAATAAGTTCGAATTTAGAATGGTTGGTTCTTCAACCAATATTGCTTGCCCTAACTTTATTATAAACGCAATTGTTGCAAGCGAACTTAAAAAGTTTGCCGATATTTTAGAAAACGCGCAAGATTTCGAAAAAACGTTAGACGAATTACTTAGAGATACCGTTAAAAACCATAAGCGCATAATCTTCTCTGGCAACAACTACTCTAAAGAATGGGAAATCGAAGCAGAAAGAAGGGGACTTTTGAACCTAAAAACCACGGTAGACGCGCTTCCACTATACGCTAGTGATAAAAACGTAGAATTATTCGAAAGCCTAAAAATACTCTCTAAAAACGAAATTTTATCAAGAACAGAAATCTTACTTGAAAACTATTCTAATATCGTTCATATAGAAGGTATAACTGCCTTAGACATGGCTAGAAAAGAAATCGTTCCTGCAATAATTAAGTATCAATCTTTCCTACTTAAAGAACTAAAAGAAAAGAAAAAACTTTCTTCTTCGTTCGATTGTAGGCTAGAAGAAAACCTAATCGAAAAAATTTCTAGATTATCTGGCGACCTATATCTCGCAATCGACGAGTTAGATGCAAACCTAAAAACATACGACGCCTCTAAATCGAATTACGATAAAGCCGTTTATTGTAGAGACGTAATTTTAACGAATATGAACGCCGTTCGTTCTTTCGTTGATGAAATCGAACTAATAATCGGTAAAGATTTTTATCCGTTCCCAAGTTACGAAGACATTTTATATAGCGTTAAAGACTAATAAAAACAACAAAAAAAAGATAGCAAAAAATGCTATCTTTTTTAATTTTAACCTGATTTAATTTTTACTCTATATCAAAAACGGTAAGCGTGTTGCCACTAACCTTAAATTTAATATTTAGCCCAGCGTAAGACATGCCGTATTCTCTATCGTCTTCTTGATAAGAAGGCCTTGGGTCGTTTTCTAAACACTCTATTAGTGCAGAACGTTTTTCTTGGGGAATTTTAGATAGTAAATCGCCGGTAAATTCCACCTTGATTTTATAGTCAACCACTTCGTCTGCATAACCTGAAACAGCGTCTATAACGCAATCAGCGTGCTTTACGTAAGGTTTAATATCGTAAACGGGCGTTCCGCTAACGATATCAGCGCCACTAACTATCAAACTAACCTTGTTTTCACTATCTCGTTCTATCTTAACAAGTTTAACAAGAGATAGCCCTATCCCGTTAGGCCTAAACGGAGAGCGCGATGCAAACACCCCAACTCTTTTGTTACCGCCAAGCCTTGGTGGGCGCACCGTAGGGCTAAACTTTGTATTATTTGCTAGCGAAAAATCGAATAGCACCCATATATGCGAAAAACCTTCTAACGCGCGAAACGCGCTATCAACTGCGTATTCAGGTAAAAAAGTAATTTTAGATATCAAAGACGGTGCTTTAAGCGCCTGCCTAGGCAAACCAAACTTTTCACTAAAATCGTTCTCTATTATTCCTATAGGCTTAATAATCTTTTCCATAACCATATTATACCATTATTTTTTCAAAACTTAAAGAAAAATCGCACTATTAACCTGATTATAAAAAATTTTTTCAAAAACTTTTAAAAAATGCTAAACAAATGTTTATAATTGTGTTATAATGTATTTAAGTTGTAGCGTGGGCAATAATAAGGCTAAAAGTATATAAAGGCAAAGGGGTAGTAATGGAACAAAGAATTTACGCGGTTATAGACTTAAAAAGTTTTTTCGCGTCTTGCGAGTGTGCAGAAAGGGGGCTAGACCCGTTTACTACTAATCTAGTGGTTGCCGACCCGGAAAGGGGAAAGGGCACTATTTGTCTTGCCGTTACGCCCGCAATGAAGAAACTGGGCGTTTCTAATAGGTGTAGGCTATTTGAAATTCCTAAAAATATAAAGTATATAATGGCAAAGCCCAAAATGAAACTTTATATGCAAAAGTCGGCAGAAATAAATGCAATTTATCTTAGATACGTTAGTCCTGATGATATGCACGTTTATTCGATAGACGAGTGTTTTATAGACCTTACCGACTATATAAAGTTATATAACACTGATGCTATAACGCTTGCTAAAACGCTAACGAACGCAGTTATGCAAGAAACGGGCATATGCGCAACCGTTGGTATAGGCACGAATATGTATCTTGCCAAAATCGCACTTGATATAACGGCAAAGCACTCGCCTGATTTTATAGGTTATCTAGACGAAGAATTATACAAAAAAACGCTGTGGAAACATAAGCCCCTAACGGACTTTTGGAACGTTGGAAACGGCACTGTTAAACGCCTTTTAAGGTACGGGGTAACCACCATGCAAGGCGTTGCGCAAATGCCCGAAGAAGTTTTGTATAAAGAGTTTGGTGTTAACGCAGAGTTTTTAATCGACCACGCTTGGGGAAAAGAGAGTTGCACTATCAAAGATATAAAAGAGTATAGAACCAAAAATTGTTCTATATCATCGGGGCAGGTATTGTTTTCCGATTACGAAGTTAAAGACGCAGAAATAGTGCTTAAAGAAATGGTTTTTAACCTAACCTTAAAACTTGTTAAAACCAAAACGGTAACTAGTTCTATATCCCTTGCAATCGGCTATGCAGACAGAACGGTCGGGATTGATAGTGTTTCTAGGCGTTTGGGACAGGAAACGGCGTCTTTTAACGTGCTATCACAAAGGTTTACAGAACTTTTTTATAGTATAGTAGATACAACGAAGAAAATTAGAAGAATAAACGTAGCGTTTGGCGGTGTAAGGCAACCAGAGTACTCGACCTTTGATATGTTTACCGACGTAGAGAGTTTAGATAAAGAACACGCGCTTTTAGAAACCACGGTTAGCGTGCAAAAAAAATACGGCAAAAACGCTCTGCTTAAAGGCGTTAGTTATCTTGATAAAGCCACGCAAAGAGAAAGAAGTAAAATGATAGGAGGGCACAATGCGGGAGAAGATGAGTAGGCTAGATAGGGCAAGGCAATTTATGCCTTTTTCGCCACTAGACGGCTATGACAATCTGATTAGCGCGAATAAAAAAACGCTAGAAGAACGCAAAGAACTCTCTGAAGAGCAAGCCGAATTTTTATCTAGGCAAATAACGGCGGTAAACAAGGGCGATATAATAACGGTAAAATATTATCATAACGGCGCGTATATAGATTTCACGGGAGTGGTTAGCAATATAGACTATACTTTTAGAAAGATTACCATAATAAAAACGGTGATACCCTTTGCCGATATTTTCGATATAAAAAGGTAAAGGCTAAAAAAGACGTTAAACGTTTGCAAAGCACACGAAACTATGTTAAAATTAAAAAAAACCGAAGAGAGAGATAAATGCTAGAATTTTCTATAAACGCCCTAAACGGCGTTGCAAATTCCTTAAAAGCGTTGCTTGGCGCATCATACGTTTTCATAACCTACGGCGTGGGTATCGTTGCCGTAGTTTTAGCAATAATAGCCTATCAATGCAAGGGGAGAACCAAACTTTTAATCGTGCAAAGCGTTTGCAGTGCGTTTTGGGTGCTATATTTTTTAATGCTTGGCGCGTTTATCGGTATGGCTATGAACTTTTTTAACGTTATACGTAATTTAGTGTTTAGCCAAAAAGAAAAGCATAAATGGGCAAATAGCCACGCGTGGCTATACGTTTTTTTAGCAATAATATTAACTTTCTGCATTTTAACTTTTAACAACTGGTACGATATTATTTCTATCGTAGGAACGGTTATATTAACGGTAGGGAATTTCTGTTCTTCTAAAAAAACTATACTAATTTTATCGATAATCGGGTCGCCTATGTGGGTGGTATACGGCGTGTTTGCAGGCTCTTACGTCGGCGTTGTGTCGGATACGTTAAATATTTTCGCCATAGGGTACGCGCTTTATAAATTACTTAAAGAAAATAAAAACGAACTAATAAAAGCCCCGAAAGAACTAATACTTGCAAGCGCCTCTCCAAGAAGAAAAGAATTGCTAAAAAGTTTTGGCTTTAACTTTTCGGTTATCGTTAGCGACTACGAAGAAACTTTAAGCGCTAATTTATCCCCAAAAGACCTTGCCGTAAACTTCGCTAGCAGTAAAGCAAAAAGCGTTTTTAACAGCCTTAAAGACAAAGCGCGCGCAGTAGTGCTTGGCGCAGACACCATAGTGGTTTTAGAAGGTAATATTTTAGGCAAACCCAAAAACGAGCAAGACGCAGTTCTAACCTTAAAATCGCTTTCAAACAAAACACACTCTGTAATAACGGGCTATTCTATAATAAGCAGTTCGGGCGAAGTAAACGGCTTTATAGAAAGCCAAGTAACCTTTAACGACCTAACGGAAGAACTTATTCTTGCTTACGTTAAATCGGGCAAGCCGTTAGATAAAGCGGGAAGTTACGGTATTCAAGACGGCTACGATTTAGTAAAAGAGTTTGTCGGCAGTAAAAACAACGTTATAGGGCTTCCGATTGAACTAATAAAAGATAAAATACTAGAAAAACTAAACGAAAAATAAACTAAACACGAAGTAAATAAAACGCTAGTCGAAAAACGGCTAGCGTTTTTGTATATAAAATTTTTCAGTTGGCAATAATCTTCTTAAAAACAGGAGGAAAATTTATGAACCCTTTTAAAGAGATTAACCCAAAAAAGAAAGTAGAACTAAAAAACTGGAAATGGCTAGCGCCTAAATCTTACGACAAAAACGCCACTTCGCCTTACACAAAAACGCGCATTATTTTAATGAACGGCACGGAATTTGAAGCCAACTGGTTTCTGCATAACCTAAATAGGTCTTGCCTAAACAACGAAATTCGCAGAGTCGTAGCCGAAGTAAGACGCCAAGAACAGCAACAACAAAAGCGTATTTCGGCACTTAAACCTATAAACGAGAGCATTTTAGAAACCACTATTGCCTACGAGCAACTAGCCGTAGATTTAACTGCAAATATCGCTCAAAACGAGCCAAACCTGTTTGTAAAATCGCAACTAGACTTTGCCTTGTTAGAAGACTTTGATCACCTTTATAGGTATTCCGACTTACTATTAAACGAGCACGGAATAAAAGGCGAAACCTTGGTTGGCAAATACACCGAAATTACCCCAGGAAGACCAACTATATCCGAACATCGCCACCCCAACGACGATATAAGAAGATATATTAACGACTGGCAAGATTCTTTGATAACAAGACTGCACGTAAACATTATAACCGCGGCAGAGCAACAAACGATGAACTATTATATGAACGTAGGCTCTTTTTATACTAGCGATATCGGCAGAAAACTATATTCCGAAATTGCTATGATAGAAGAACAACACGTTACGGGCTACGGTTCTTTAATAGACCCGTCTTGCACTATGCTAGAACGTTGGGTATTGCACGAATATATAGAGTGCTACCTATATTATTCGTGCTATATGGAAGAAAGCGACGAGCGCATTAAAGATATTTGGCTAGAACATTACGAGCAAGAACTAACGCATTTAAGAATAGCAAGTGATATCCTTTATAAATACGAAGGTAGAAATTGGGAACAACTTTTCGTTACGGGTTCGGATTTCCCAACTCTTATTAAACTACAATCTAATATAGATTACGTTAGGGATATAATGAAGAGTGTTCGACTAACTGCCGTTAAAGAAGACCTTTTTGATATAAACAAAATTCCTAATACGGCAGACTTTTTTAAATATCAAAAAACAGTTAACGGCAACGAAAACACGGTGGCGTCGCACCTTGTTATTGATAAATATATTAAAAAGCACGGCGAAGATTATAGATTCGAAAAAGCCCCTAGCGTAGAAAAAACTTTAAGAGATAGAAAAACGGATAACGTAACGCTAGGCAGAGTAAAAGGCAAATAAGAAAAAACAAAAAAATCAGTTCGAAAAACGGACTGATTTTTGCTTTTTAAAAGAAAAAATAGTTTGACTACAAAGCGTAAAAGTTGTATAATTAAATCGCTATGGAAAAAACGATAAAAAATCTAATCGAAAACTTAAACGATAAAAACGTAGAAGTAAGGTTATCTGCTTTAAGAGAACTCGTTAAACTAGAAGAAAAACCTATAAAAAGAGAAAACGATGCAAACAACCATATCCACACCGTTTATTCTTTTTCACCATACACGCCAACCAAAGCAGCGTATATGGCGTATAGGGCGGGGCTAACCAGCGCAGGTATAATGGACCACGATTCACTCTCCGGTGCAAAAGAGTTTAAGTCTGCTTGCGAAATTTTAGGGCTTGGCTCTACCGTAGGCGTAGAAGTTAGGGTAAAGTTTGATAAAGGTTTTGGCAAAATCAACCACCCAGACCAAGCGAATTGTGTTTATATGGCGGCGCACGGCGTTCCACTAAAAAACGTAGACGAGTTTAACGCGTACCTTGATTTCTATCGTAAAAAACGAAACGAAAGAAACGCTAAAATGTGCCGAAAGATTTCTGAAAAATACGGCAAGTTCGGGCTAGAATTAGATTTTGATAAAGACGTTCTTCCGCTATCTTGTTCTAGCGAGGGCGGTAGCGTTACCGAAAGGCACCTTCTTTTCGCGCTTGCTAAAAAACTAGGCGATAGGTTTGGCAGAACTGATGCGCTTATCGAATTTTTACAAAACGACCTAAATTTAAAAGTTTCTGAAAAAATTTCGTCATATTTACTTGACAAAGAAAATCCACACTTTTTATACGACCTTTTGGGCGTGCTTAAAGCCGACACGGCGTTCTTTTATATAAATGCAGACGAAGAAATGCCAGACGCGTTAGAGTTTATTAGTATGGCTAAAAAAATGGGCGCAATCCCTGCATACGCTTATTTAGGGGACGTGGGCGATTCGGTTACGGGCGATAAAAAAGCGCAAAAGTTTGAAGACGATTTTTTAGACGAACTTATGATAGAACTTAAAAAAGCAGGATACCAAGCAATCGCGTATATGCCAACCAGAAACACCTTAAAGCAACTAGAAAGGGTTAAAGCGCTTTGCAAAGAACACGGCTTTTTCGAAATTAGTGGTGAAGATATAAATTCACCGCGCCAAAAATTTGCGTGCGCATCACTTGCGCTTCCAGAATTTTCACATCTAATATCTTCTACTTGGGCACTTATCGGGCACGAAAACGTTGTTCAAAACAAGGGCGAAGACTGCGGTATGTTTTCTACTAAAACCGTAAAAGAAACGCCTTGCCTAAAAGAAAGGATAGAAATTTTTGCATCAATCGGCAGAAACACTATAAAATAACAAAAAAAATTATAAAAGAAAATATAGGAGAAAACAAAATGAGTAATTTTAATTTACAAGGCAAAGTTGCAGTAGTTACTGGTGCAAGCCAAGGTCTTGGCGAAGCGCTTGCAAAACGTTTAGACAGCGAAGGTTGTATGGTTGCTGTGTGCGACATTAACTACGAAGGCGCAATGGCTGTTGCAAATAAGCTTAAAAACGCCATAGCAATCGCAGTAGACGTTACTAAATACGACCAACTTGAACTTGCCGCTAAAACCGTTATCGAAAAATGGGGCAAAGTAGATATTTTAATTTCTAACGCTGCAATCGTAAAGAGTGGCGATATATTCAGCCTTTCACCAGAAGCGTTTGCACTTGTTACTAACATCAACTTAAACGGCTATTTCAACACCGTTAAAGCGTTCGCTCCTTATATGCTACAAGCAAAAAGTGGTAGCATTATTCAAATCAACTCTAAATCAGGCAGAAAAGGAAGTTTCAAAAACGGCGCATACGCATCAAGTAAATTTGGTGGCGTAGGTCTAACCCAAAGCCTTGCTCTTGAATTTGCAGAAAGCGGTGTAAGAGTAAACTGCATTTGCCCAGGAAACCTACTAAATTCTCCACTATGGGTAAACAGCCTATTTAAGCAATACGCTCAAAACCAAGGCATTACCGAAGCGCAAGTTAGAGAAAAATATATCAATCAAGTTCCTATGAAACGTTCTTGCGAATACGAAGATATCGAAAACGCTATGTTATTTTTAGCGTCTGACTATTCTTCTTACATGACTGGTCAAGCAATCAACGTTACCGGCGGACAACAAATGTAGTATAAGAAAGAAATAAAAACGTGGCAATTATGCCACGTTTTTTGTTTTAAATTAGTTTAGATTTTTGCAAAGTTTAGGTTTATTCTTCTATATTTTTAGCGTGTATGGTTTTGCGCTTAACTAGATAAAACACCACGCCGATAAGCACCCAAACGCCAAGCATAATATAACTTTGCCAACCAAAATGCACGCCGTCTAGCCCGGGGATAGGAATTAGTTGTAATATCATAAACGCTATCGAAAAGACTGCGCCCATAAGTGAAAGTATTTTAAGAGTGGTCGTTCCATCGCCGTCGCGCTTCATCGTAACGAAAGTAGAAAGGCAAGTAAACATAAACCCAATAGATGCGCCAATCGCACTCATATCCACAAACCAACCAAGCGCTTCTCTGCCAAGAACGGGCCCGCTAAGCGATATAATCATACAGAAAATGATTGCATTTTTAGGCGTTCTAGTTTTTTCGTTAATTTTGCCGAAAATTTTAGGTAAATATCCTTCTTTACTCATAGAATACATTAGCCTAGAAGATGCAAGGTAAAAACCCATTATGCCTGAGAGCACGGCGCAACTAACGGCAACGCCTACTAAAACTTTACCGAACGGCCCTAAAAGTTTTTCCGCCGCAGTTAAAAGTAACCAAGGCGTTCCTTCAGCGTTAACTATAAGGTCTGGCCAGTTTTCAAGCGCAGCCGCAGCAATGGTGTTGTTTGAAACGTATACAAAGCACCCGAACGCTATTGCAATTACCATTATAAATATAACTTTTTTATAAGAGCACTTAAATTCTTCGGCGGCTTGGGGGATAGTATCAAACCCAACGAACGCCCAAGGCGCAATGGCAAAGGTCGCTAAAATACTGCTTGCAATGCCGGAATCTTTAACGGCGTGCGAAGCGTCGTATCCACCAGCCGTTATCGCTTGCGATTTATCAAAACCCCAAATAGGGCTCATGTTTTCTAGCGTAGCATAAGGAGAAACCAACGCCGAAACAAAAAGCGTAAACACCGAAACGATTAAAAGAGATGCAAGCACGGTTTGAACGTAGCCTGCTTTTTTAACGCCCCAAATATTAAGTAAACCAAAAAGGATAAGTATAAACGAAGCAAGTAAAATTTCGCCAAGCCAAACTTCAAAACCCGCAATAGTATAATGGAAACCCCATTTAAGCACGGGTCCGAAAATTCCGTCTACAATCAAGCCGATTGCAGTAGAGTTCATAGGCACGTTAGTTAGATACGCCGCGATTAAAAACCACCCGCAAATAAACGCCATAGTTTTGCCAAAGCACATTTTGGTATAACTAAATTCGCCACCTGCTTTTGGACATTTAGGAACCATATAAGCGTAAGAAAACGCTATAATAACCATAACGAGCGCGCCCAACACCATTGCGATGGCAGTTCCGGCAACACCAGAGTTTGGCAAGAACTTTTTGCCGGGGTTAATAAAAGAACCCCAACCGATAACGCACCCAAAGGCTAGCGCCCAAAGACTCATTGGGTTTAGTTGTTTTTTAAGACCTAATTGTTTGTTTTCCATTTTTGTTTATCCTTTACACGTCGTAAGATTTATCTATTGCTTTTAACTCTCTAAAAGTATCTATTTCCACAATGTCCGAATCTAAGCAAGGTCTGATTTCTACCTTGTAATTCTTTTTGCAAACGGCAAGGGGGACTTGTTCCCAATACTTTTCTTTGCCACCAGGCATGTTATAAACTTCTTCAATGTCGATTGCAAGTTTTTTTCCGTCCTCTTCGTTCCAGTAAGAAATACCAGCCATTTGCCAACAATCTAAACCACCGATTTTTTGCTTGGTAATAATACCGTCTTTTACTTCAAAGCACCAGTCGTCGGTACGGTCTTTTTTAATTGCCAAAAAGTCTGATTGATAATGATATTTGGTTATAATACTAGGATTATATAAAAGTAAGTCTGCTTCGAACACGTAAGCGTTGCAAAGTAAGTCTTTGGCTTTTAACGCCGAAGAAATATTGTTTGCTTCGTTATAGTAAGGGTTTTCGATAAATTTAATCATAGGGAACTTATAAAGAAGTTGGTCGAATTGTTCTGCAAGATAACCCCTAACGATATAAATTTCGTTAATATCTGCTTTAAGGCACGCATCGATTAGCCTATCAATAATTCTTTCGCCAAGCACCCTTACTAACGGCTTTGGCGTATTTAGCGTTACGGGCACGAGTCTAGAACCGAACCCTGCGGCAATAAACACGGCGCGTTTTACTTTGTAAGGCTCTAATGCGCTAACGCCTTTTTCGGTTATCGCGCCGGCGTTTAGGTAACCTAGCGTAGTTAGTTCTTTAACTACCTTGTTTATACTGCCTAGCGAATAACCCGTTTTTTCTTCTAGTTCTCTTTGCGAAGTCTTTTTTTCGTTTAACGCAACTAAAACGTCAAATTGTTTTCTTGTAAGCATAATAGTTTTCCTTTGTTCGATTTTTATGCTTTAACGTATACGATTGAACGCGAATTTTAGTAAAACCTAACTAAAACGTATAAAAAATAAAAATTCTTGTTCAAAAAGTAGTTATAAGCAACAAATTATGGAACTATAATAGCACAATCAAATTCAAATTGCAAGCATTTATAAGTGCAGTTAGAAAAAAAGTATAATATCTAACTTGATTTGCTTGCTAAAAAATGTTATAATAACCTAAAATTTACATTAAATATTACGGAATATTAGCGTATGAGCGATTTAAGAAGATTTTTTATTGATAAAATTAGCGAAGAAGTGATTATCGAAGGCGAAGAATTTAGGCACGCCGTTAGCGTTTTAAGAATACGCGAAGGGGAAGACGTTATTTTGCTAGATAATTCAGGGCTAGAATATTTTGCTAAAATTAGTTCTATAACAAAAAAAAGTTTAACTGCAAAGGTTTACGATAAACGCGCCAGCGAAAACGAGCCTAAAACCAACGTGGTGCTAGTTGCAGGCTATCTAAAAGGCGATAAAACCGAACTAGTCGTTCAAAAAGCAGTAGAACTTGGCGTTAATAAAATTATCGTTTTTAGTTCGGAATTTTCTTCTGCGTATATAAACGAGAACAAACTTTTAAGGCTTAATAAAGTTTCGCAAGAGGCGTCTAAACAATGCAAGCGCGCCGTCGCTCCCGAAGTTGTTTATAAAGAAGATTTTATTTCTGCATTAAACGCCGTAAACGATTGCGAGAATAAACTTTTCGCGTGTGAATTTGCAACCGAAAACAAAGCGGATTTTTCTTCGCTTAAGGGTAGCACGGCAATAGTGGTTGGTAGCGAAGGTGGTTTTTCTAAACGAGAAAGCGACCTAGCGCTCGAAAAAGGCTTTACAACCGTGTATTTAGGCAAGCGCATACTTCGCGCTGAAACGGCTTGCATAGCCCTAACGGCAATAGTGATGCACTCTTTGAAAGAATTAGAATAAATAAAAAAACTAGAAAAAAGAATAAAACTAAAACAGATAAAAAAATTAGAAAAACAATAAAAACTAGAACAAGTAAAAACGCCCCTTGCTTTTTGCAAAGGGCGGTTTTTTATGCGTAAGAAAGGCTATCTTGTTTCTTTTTCTTCTTGGAAAAGAAGGTGGATTTAACCATATTAAATTCGACGAGATTAAACCCAAAAAAGCACGCGCCTAAAAACAAAACTAACACGCTAGAAACTATCGTAACGGTAAGAAACGCGCCAAGGTATGAAAGCAGTAATCTCTTTAACATTTCGCCAAGGAAAATTGTAGGTAATAAAAGTAAAATACTGCTAAAACTAAACTTAAAAATCTTGGGTTTAATAGGCATTTTTTTGTATAAAAGCATTATGTTAAGAAGAGTGGTTAGCCCGTAAACGAAAGAAAATCCAACCAGTAACGCGTATATTCCAATAATCTTCGGCAAGAACCAAATACTTAAAAGCATAAACGCCCCGCTAATCATACAAAAAACGAGAGCCTTGTTTTCTTGCCCAATAGAGTTAAGTATACTGGTGGTAATGTTAGATAGCCCGATAAAAATCATAAGATAAGAAGACGCCCTAACGTACTTTCCACAATCTGTGCTCCCAAAAATCATAACGCCTATTTGGTTGCCTAAAACGAAGAAAACGGGCACGAAAAGACAGGTTAAAAATAGCGTAAATTTAACGGTTTTTTCTACGTCTTTTCTTAAAAAATCACTGCGTTTTTTATAGTAATTTTCAGCAATTTCGGGCACGATAACAAGCGTAAACGAGCCAATTAAGGTGGTTGGTATAAACAAAAGTGGAATCGCTTGCCCAAGAGCCGAACCAAACAAACTCATTGCCTCACTCTCGTTAAGTCCGCTTGCAATAAGCCTTAACGGAAGTATTATCGAAACCAGCGAAACTGCAAGCGAATTAACCGTTCGCATAGCAGTAACGGGCATAGCCGAACTAAGCAAAGGTTTAAGTTCGCTAACGGGGTTTGCTAGTTTGTTTTTTCTAATAAAGAACACCGTGGTTGCCACCGAGAACGAAAACACGTAAGAAACCAGAACGGCAACGCCTGCTCTAAACGCGCCTTCGAACACTCCACTTGCGCGATTTATCAGCAAAACGCCAACGAGTATCATGCAAATTTCTTCTAAAAGTTCTATAACGCTATAAGGCAAAAAATCTTTGTTTCCCCAAAACACTCCGCGAAGAACGGCGTATACCGAAGTAAAAATAATACCTGGCAAAACCACTAAAAAAATACTATTGCATCTATCGTCGGCAAAAATCAGTTTAAGATAGCCCTTAAAAACAAACCCTAAAAGGCAAATCACACTGGCAATTAAAGCGGTAAAAACTATTCCCGCAGTAACAACCTTTCGCGTTCTATCGTTTTGGTTTTGAGATTGATATTTAGTCATTAGTCTAGAAACGGTAATAGGTGTTCCCGAACAGCAAATCGTTAACAAAAAAGCGAATACCGAAAGGGATACCTGATAAAGCCCAACACCCTCTGCACCGATCGTTCTAGATAAATAAATTCGGTATAAAAAGCCCAAAAATTTTTCGCAAATAGAAAAAACGGTTACTATTAAAACGGTCTTAAAAAATCTTCTCACAATCTCACCTTAAAAGTTAAACTAAAAATATTCTATTCGCAAAATTCAGTAAATATAATATTGGTATGAAAAAGTTTTTTTACCGCGTTAAAGAAGGCGACACTTTGCTTTCGGTATCTAACGCGTTTTTAGTTCCAACCCTTTGCTTAGCGCAAGATAACCGCCTTAAATCCGAAATCGAAGTGGGCGACGTGCTTATAGTAAACGTTGGGCAGAACGCTTACAGGGTAAACCCATGCGATACGTTAGAGTCTATCTCTAAAAAACTAGGTTCTTCGGTCGAACGGCTTTCGTATCTTAACGGCGGAATAACCTACGTGTTTTACGGTTTAATAATAACTTACTAAAAAGACTTAAAAGGCGCGCCTTAGAAAAGTCTTTTTTTATTGACTTTTTTTACTATATAAAGTATAATAACTATGTATGATTATAGTAGGATTCGACCCAGGGCTAGCAACGCTTGGTTACGGCGTAATAAAAACCGACCCAAAGCGCAAACCCGAAATGCTTGATTACGGCATAATTTCCACCCCAAAAGAACTAGACCTTCCGTCAAGGCTAACAATGCTAGAAAAAGGCGTTAAACAAATAATTGATAAGTTTAAGCCAGATGAAATTGCGATAGAAGAACTATTTTTTGCGAAAAACGTAAAAACGGCAATTGCCGTTGCGCACGCAAGGGGAGTGATACTTCTTACCGCAATAAAAGAATGCGGTAAACTTTACGAATACACACCGCTACAAATCAAGCAAGCGCTAACGGGCTATGGCAGAGCAGATAAAAACCAAATTCAACAAATGGTAAAAACTTTTCTCTCTCTTAAAGCCGTTCCTAAGCCAGACGATGCTGCGGACGCTTTGGCAGTCGCACTATGCCATTCTAGAACAAGCAAACTGGGCTCTCTATTTAGAATATAGGTGAATTATGATAGGATATCTTAAAGGAAAACTTTTATATACCGAAGAAAACGTTGCCGTATTAGAAGTTAACGGCGTGGGGTACGAACTAACCCTATCGTCTTCTGCTCTAAAAAGCGTAATAGATAATCGCGGTGGCGAAGTGTATACTTACCTTGCCGTTCGTGAAGACGGGGTTTCTTTATACGGGTTTATCAGTATAGAAGAAAAAAGGATGTTTCTAAAACTAATAACGGTATCTGGCGTTGGACCTAAAATGGGCATTACCGTTTTATCTCAAACTTCGCTTAAAGAACTCGCCACGGCAATCGCCACGAGCGACGTTAAATCGCTTTCAAAAATCAAAGGTCTAGGCAAGAAAACCGCAGAAAGAATTATCTTAGAACTTCGCGAAAAAATGTCCGAAGAAATCGACACAACTTCTAAAGATAAAACCACGACTAGCGGTCTAGACTTAAACGACAAAGATTATCAAGACGCAATGATGGCGCTTTTAGGGCTTGGCTTTGACAAGGCAGAGTGTGTTAAGGTGTTAAGCAGAGCAAAGGCTGAAAACGTTTTAGGCGTACAAGCAATCATAGCGTTTGCACTAAAAAATATTAGGTAAAAAGGACTAGTATGGAAGAAGAAAGAATTGTAACTAGCACCGTTTCTGACGTAGAAACCGACGTAGAGAATATACTTCGCCCAAAATCAATGGAAGGCTACGTTGGCCAAGAAAAAATTAAAGATAATCTCGCAATATCTATCGCTTCTAGTAAAATGCGCAAAGAAGCAATGGACCACGTTTTACTTTACGGCCCACCGGGGCTAGGTAAAACCACGCTTGCGCACATTATCGCAAACGAACTAGGCTCTCAAATAAAAGTAACTAGTGGTCCTGCAATCGCACATCAAGGCGACCTTGCCGCAATACTCACCAACCTAAACGACGGGGACGTGTTGTTTATAGACGAAATTCATAGGCTAAATAGGAATATAGAAGAGATTTTATATCCTGCGATGGAAGACTTTTTTCTAGACCTAATTTTCGGTAAAGGCCCGTCGGCACAAAACGTGCAAATACCACTTCCTAAATTCACGCTAATCGGCGCAACCACCAAAGCGGGTATGTTGTCTTCGCCACTACGCGATAGGTTCGGGCTTATATGTAGGCTAGAAAACTATACCGAAAACGAACTGACGGAAATAGTAGAACGCGCTAGCCAAATGCTTAATATAAAAATCGAAAAAGATGCTGCTTACGAAGTAGGAAGACGTAGCCGTGGCACGCCTAGAATTGCGAACAGGCTTCTTCGCAGAGTAAGGGACTACGCCATAGTAAAAGGGCACGAAGTAGTGCTTAAAAGCGACGCCGTAGGCGCACTAAAAATGCTCGACGTAGACGAACTAGGTCTAGACGGAATAGACAGAAAAATTTTAATCTCTATGGCAGAAAACTTTAAGGGAATTCCTTGTGGCCTAGACACGCTTGCCGCAACCATTAACGAAGATGCAAACACCATAGAAGACGTTTACGAACCATATTTACTACAAATTGGATTTATAGCAAGAACGCCAAGGGGCAGGGTGCTACTTAAAAAGGGCTACGAACATATAGGAAAACCCGTACCCGAAGGACTTTTAGACTAAACGGAAAACTAGCCATATGAAAACAAGCGATTTCGACTATTTTTTACCCGAAGAACTCATAGCGCAAACGCCTATCGAGCCAAGGGACAATTCAAGACTATTAATATATCAAAAAGAAACCGAAGAACTAACGCACGCGCATTTTAAGGATATTTTATCCTACCTAAAAAAAGGCGACGTTTTAGTTAGAAACAACACGCGCGTTTTGCCTGCAAGAATGTTTGCTTACACCGAAAACGGCGGAAAAGTAGAAATTTTACTGCTTAAACGATTCGACCTAAAAACGTGGGAAGTTTTAGTAAAACCCGGTAAAAAAGCAAGGACGGGCAAAACTCTAACAATCTCTAACGAACTTAAACTAAAAGTTATAGGTAATATAGAAGAGTCTGGCAGTAGAAAAGTAGAGTTTATCTACGAAGGCGTTTTCGAAGATATTATAAGTAGACTAGGCGAAATGCCACTTCCGCCTTATATCACCGAAAAACTAAAAGATAAAGAACGCTACCAAACGGTATATTCAAAAACAGACGGCTCGGCAGCAGCGCCAACCGCGGGGCTACATTTTACGCCCGAACTTCTAGAAAAACTAAAAGAAAAAGGCGTTATAATCGTAGACGTTTTGTTGCACGTAGGGCTTGGCACTTTTAGGCCGGTTAAAGAAGAAGACGTAACTAAACATCACATGCACTCTGAATATTTCGAAATAAGCAAAGAAGCGTGCGATATTATAAACACCGCCAAAAAAGAAGGCAGAAGAGTTATAGCCGTTGGCACAACTAGTGTTAGAACACTAGAAAGCGCCGTAAACGAAAACGGCGAACTCGTACCGCAAAAAGGCAACACCGAAATCTTTTTGTATCCACCTTATAAGTTTAAGATAGCAGACGGATTGATAACAAATTTTCATTTGCCTAAATCAACCCTAATAATGTTAGTGGCGTGCCTTGTCGGCAAAGATAAAATTTTAGATATTTATAAAACTGCCGTAGAAGAAAGATATCGTTTCTTTTCTTTTGGCGACGCGTGTTTGTTTTTATAAGCGTCGCAATACTGCGTTAACTGCCTTGCTCAAAAAACTTCGATGACCAGGCGGTCTATCTCATCTTTTTGAGCAGTCGAGCCTTGTCTTGCTTGCTTCTAAAACCAAACAAAAAATCAAAGGTTGTTTTTATAAGCATCGCAATACTGCGTTTATTGACTGCGCTAAAAATACAACAAAAATAAACAAAAACTATTATGGAAAAATTTTACTACGAAACAATTAAACAAGACAAAAAAACGGGCGCAAGGGCGGGGATATTACACACTCCGCACGGCGATATTTTAACGCCAACTTATATGCCCGTTGGCACGCAAGCCACGGTTAAAGGCGTGCTACCTAGGGATTTACTGGAAGCAAAATCTCAAATAATTTTGTCGAACACATACCATCTTTATATGCGCCCTGGCGACGAACTAGTAAGGGAAGCGGGTGGGCTACACAAGTTTATGAACTGGAACAAACCGATATTAACCGATAGCGGTGGGTTTCAAGTGTTCTCGCTTGCAAAACTAAACAAGATTAAAGACGACGGGGTTTACTTTAACTCTCATATAGACGGAAGTTTGCATTTTATCTCGCCCGAAAAAGCCATTGATATAGAAAACAACCTAGGTGCAGATATAATAATGGCGTTCGATCAATGTAGCGAATACGGCGCTGATTATAACGCTAGCAAAAACGCTATGAACAGAACGCTTAAATGGCTTGATAGGTGTTATAATCACCACAAAAACCCAAACCAAGCGCTCTTTCCGATAGTTCAAGGCAACGTGTTTAAGGATTTAAGAAGAATAAGTCTAAAAGAAACTTTGCCATACGTAAAATACGGCATGGGCATAGGTGGGCTATCAGTTGGCGAACCCAAAGAGATTATGTACGACGTGTTAGACGACCTTTTAGAGTTTTACCCAACGCACGTTCCTAGATATCTAATGGGCGTAGGTAGTCCTGACTGCTTAGTAGAAGGCGTTAAGCGTGGCATAGATATGTTCGACTGCGTGCTATCAACAAGAATAGCAAGAAACGGCACGGCACTCACTTCTAACGGCAAAGTGGTGGTAAGAAACGCAAAATACAAAAATGATTTTACCGCGCTAGACCCAGAGTGTGATTGTTACGCCTGCAAGAACTATTCTAAGGCGTATTTAAGGCACATGATAAACGCGGGCGAAATGCTTGGCGGAATGCTAATAAGTTTGCATAACATAACCTACCTAAACAAACTAATGTCAGATATAAGGAACGCTATTTTAGAAGATAGGTTTAGCGAATTCGTAGAAGAATTTTACGAAAAAACGGGAAAAACGTATAAAAGATACTAAAAAAATCGATAGGCAATTAAAAAACAAAAAAACACTTGCAAAAGAACGTGTTTTAATATATAATAATTTAGTAAACTAAAAATTAAGGAGATAAATAAATGTTACGTTTATTACTAGAAGGCGAAGCAAACGGTGGCGGTGGACTAGGTTTAATGATCCCTTTAATCGTTATCGTTGTGGGCATGCTTATTTGGTCAACTATTTCTAACAAGAAAAAAAGAAAAGAAGCACAAAATATGCTATCTGGCCTTAAAAAAGGCGACAGGGTAAAAACCATCGGTGGTATTTGTGGTTTCGTAGTAGAAATCTATGATGCAGAAAACACTTTCGTTTTAGAAACCGGCACGGGCGACAATAAAAGTTATATCAAATTTGATAAAGCCGCTATTTACCAAACTGCACCAAAAGAAGGTTACGCTAATCCAAAACCAAAAGCAGAAGAAGTAAAAGAAGAAACTACTGAAGAAACTAAACCCGTAGAAAACGTAGAAGTTAAAACTTCCGTTAAATCAAAAGGCAAAAAAGCAAAAAAAGAAGTAGTGGTTGAAACCCAAGAAGACGTTAAAGAAGACGTTAAAGAAGAAACCGCTGATAAAGAATAGTTTATAAGTAGTTTGTAAAACTAATACTAAAAAACATAAACCCCGCATATCTTAAACTAAAAAGGTATCGGGGTTTTTTATGTCAAAAAATATTCAAAATACAGGTTTAATAAAACAAATTATAAAGGGCGCGGTAGTGGGCGTGTTTTGCACCACTATAGGCGTTTTATTTTTCGCACTTATCGTAAAACTAACTAGTCTTTCCGAAACAGCAATAAAAAGCGTTAACCAGTTTATAAAAATCATATCGATTTTTTTAGGCGCGTTGTTTTCTATTAAAGAAAACAAAGGCCTAGTTAAAGGCGTTTTTCTCGGCGTGCTTTATAGCCTTTTAGTTAGCCTACTATTCAAGGTTATAGGTGGCGGTTATTCAAACTTTCTGGGTTTTATTTTAGAACTTCTTTTTTGCACGATAATCGGCATAATCTCGGGCGTAATATCAGTAAACGCTAAAAACGGATAAACAATATTTATATAAACTTTTACACATCTTTTTTATTTAGTTGATTAACTTTTAAATTAGTGCTATAATAACGTTGCTTTACTTATGTGAAAGAAAGGAGAAACTTTATGAGAAAAAAATTTTTATTACTCGTTTTATCAGCGTTGCTAGCGTGTTCGCTAGTTCTTGGCTTAACCGCATGTGGCGATAAAGAAGATGAACCTGTCGTAGAAACTTTTACTGGCACTAAAGGTTTAGTGTATTCGTTTGTTTCAGGCGAAAACGGCGCAGAATTAGCAGTAACCAGTTACATAGGCGATAGCGAAGAAGTCGTTATACCCGAAACCTTTAACGGCTATAAAGTAACTAGTATTCTTGGCGGAGATGATGCAGGCTTTTGCTGTAACGAAATAATAACTAGCGTAGAAATCCCTAACACCATAACAAGTATAGGAGAATACGCGTTCGCTGAATGCGACTCACTCACAAGCATAACTATCCCAAACAGCGTTACTAGTATAGGTAAATATGCGTTCGCATATTGCGACACACTCACGATTTATTGCGAGGCGCAATCAATCCCAACCGACTGGGATACCAGTTGGAATGCTGAAACGCCAGTGGTGTGGGACTGCAATAATAACGACGTGGCAGAAGACGGATACGTTTACAGGATAATTGACGGAATAAGGTTCTCGCTAAAAGACGGCGTTGCAAACGTAGTAAGACAATCTAAAAATTTAACTACCGCAAATATCCCGTCTAGCGTAACTTATAAAAATAAAACTTATAGCGTAACAAGTATAGATGATAGAGCGTTCTCTAATTGCGACTCGCTTACAAGCATAACTATCCCAAACAGCGTAACAAGTATAGGCTCAGAAGCGTTCTATTATTGCGACTTACTAACAATCTATTGCGAAGCAACTTCTAAGCCAAGTGGATGGACTAGTGGTTGGAACTATTTTAACTGCCCAGTTGTATGGGACTGCAATAATAACGACGTGGCAGAAGACGGATATATCCACACCATATTTAACGAAACAAGATACGGAATAAAAGACGGTGTTGCAACTTTTTTACGACAATCTAAAGATTTAACTACTGCTAATATCCCGTCTAGCGTAACTTATAAAAATAAAACTTATAGCGTAACAAGTATAGGTGAAAGTGCGTTCTCTGGTTGTCGCTCGCTAACAAGTATAACTATCCCAAATAGCGTAACTAGTATAGGTTCTTCTGCGTTCCGTTATTGTAACTCGCTAACAAGCATAACGATCCCAAACAGCGTAACAAGTATAGGTTCTTCTGCGTTCTCAGATTGCTACTCGCTCACAAGCATAACGATCCCTAATAGCGTAACAAGTATAGGTTCTTCTGCGTTCTCTATTTGCGACTCGCTCACAAGCATAACGATCCCTAATAGCGTAACAAGTATAGGTTCAGAAGCGTTCTATAATTGCGACTTGCTCACAATCTATTGCGAAGCAACTTCTAAGCCAAGTGGATGGAGTAGTAGTTGGAATGCTGAAACGCCAGTAGTATGGGATTGCAATAATAACGACGTGGCAGAAGACGGATATATCCACACCATATTTAACGAAACAAGATACGGAATAAAAGACGGTGTTGCAACTGTTTTAAGACAATCAAGTAATATAACTACCGCAAATATCTCGTCTAGCGTAACCTATAAAAATAAAACTTATAGCGTAACAAGTATAGGTGATGGTGCGTTCTCTGGTTGTCGCTCGCTAACAAGTATAACTATCCCAAATAGCGTAACAAGTATAGGTGAAAGTGCGTTCTATAATTGCTACTCGCTCACAAGCATAACGATAGGTAATAGCGTAACAAGTATAGGTGATAGTGCGTTCTATTATTGCTACTCGCTAACAAGCGTAACAATACCAAATAGCGTAACAAGTATAGGTGATTATGCGTTCTATAATTGCGACTCGCTCACAAGCGTAACAATACCAAACAGTGTAACTAGTATAGGTTATTATGCGTTCGAAAATTGCAATAAATTAACAAGTGTAAACTATACAGGCACTATAGACCAATGGGCACAAATAGTGTTTAGCGATTATATTTCTAATCCAATATATTATGCTAAAAAGTTATATATAAATGGTGAATTAGTAACCCAAGCGAATATAACCACGGCAACTAAAATAAATAGTTATGCGTTCTCTGATTGCGACTCACTCACAAGCGTAACGATAGGTAATAGCGTAACAAGTATAGGTTCTTATGCGTTCTCTAATTGCGACTCACTCACAAGCGTAACGATAGGTAGTGGCGTAACTAGTATAGGTTATGATGCGTTCTATTCTTGCGACTCACTCACAAGCATAACTATCCCAAACAGCGTAACTAGTATAGGTTCTTATGCGTTCTATAATTGCACCTCGCTCACAATCTACTGCGAAGCAACTTCTAAGCCAAGTGGCTGGAATAGTGGTTGGAACTATTCTAACTGCCCAGTAGTATGGGATTGCAATAATAACGACGTGGCAGAAGACGGATATATCCACACCATATTTAACGAAACAAGATACGGAATAAAAGACGGTGTTGCAACTGTTTTAAGACAATCAAGTAATATATCAACTGCTAATATCTCGTCTAGCGTAACCTATAAAAATAAAACTTATAGCGTAACAAGTATAGGCTCAGAAGCGTTCTATAACTGCTACTCGCTCAAAAGCATAACTATCCCAAACAGCGTAACAAGTATAGGTGATTATGCGTTCTATGATTGTTCTTCGCTCAAAAGTATAACGATCCCTAATAGCGTAACAAGTATAGGTGATGATGCGTTCTATTCTTGCGACTCACTCACAAGCATAACAATCCCAAACAGCGTAACAAGTATAGGTGGTTACGCGTTCTATAATTGCACCTCGCTCACAAGCGTAACGATACCAAACAGCGTAACAAGTATAGGTTATGCTGCGTTCGAATATTGCTACTCACTCACTATCTACTGCGAAGCAACTTCTAAGCCAAGTGGATGGAATTATAGTTGGAACGATTCTAACCGCCCAGTTGTATGGGGATACACGGGGAACTAACCCATAAAACACGTGCAAAACAAAAAAGCCACTGATTTCAGTGGCTTTAATTTTTTTATCTAATTAAAAACTAGAATTTAATTTTATCTTCGATATACGCTTTAAGTTCACCAATAGGAATACGAACTTGCGCCATAGTATCTCTATCGCGAACGGTAACGCAACCATCGGTTTCGCTATCAAAGTCGTAAGTGATGCAAAGTGGCGTGCCGATTTCATCTTCTCTACGATAACGTTTGCCGATAGAGCCTGATTCGTCGAAGTCTACTGAGAAGTATTTAGCAAGTTCTTCGTAAATAGCGCCTGCCTTTTCGCTTAGTTTTTTAGAAAGCGGTAAAACGGCAGCCTTAAACGGAGCAAGAGCAGGGTGGAAGTGCATAACTACCCTAGTATCGTTTTCGCCAACGGTTTCTTCGTCGTAAGCGTTGCAGAGTACGGTTAGCACCGTTCTTTCTACGCCAAGCGATGGTTCAACAACGTAAGGGATATATCTTTCGCCAGTTTCTTGGTCGAAGTAAGTAAGGTCTTTTTTAGAAACGTTTTGGTGTTGAGTAAGGTCGTAATCAGTTCTGTCTGCAATACCCCAAAGTTCGCCCCAACCAAATGGGAATAAATATTCAAAGTCGGTAGTTGCCTTAGAGTAAAAGCAAAGTTCTTCTGGGCTGTGGTCTCTTAGTCTTAATCTTTCTTCTTTAATGCCGATATCAAGTAACCACTTGTGGCAGAAAGAACGCCAGTAGTTAAACCACTCTAAATCAGTGCCGGGCTTACAGAAGAATTCAAGTTCCATTTGTTCAAATTCTCTAACCCTAAAAATAAAGTTTCCTGGGGTGATTTCGTTACGGAACGATTTACCGATTTGACCGATACCGAACGGCATTTTCTTTCTAGTAGTTCTTTGCACGTTAGTAAAGTTAGTAAAAATACCTTGCGCAGTTTCTGGGCGAAGATAAACAACGTTCTTCGCGTCTTCGGTAACGCCTTGGAAGGTTTTGAACATTAAGTTAAATTGCCTAATATCAGTAAAGTCGTGTTTACCGCAAGTAGGGCAAGGGATATTGTGCTCGTCTACAAACGCTTTCATTTCAGCGTGCGTCATTGCGTCGATAGGTTTTTCTAGCGCGTAATTATTTTCTTGAACCCAGTCTTCGATAAGTTTATCCGCTCTAAATCTTTCGTGGCAACTTCTGCAATCCATAAGTGGATCAGAAAACCCTGCAAGGTGCCCAGAAGCCACCCAAGTTTGAGAGTTCATAAGTATAGCCGCGTCTAGCCCAACGTTATATTTGTTTTCTTGCACGAACTTTTTCCACCACGCTTTTTTAACGTTGTTTTTAAGTTCTACGCCTAGTGGACCGTAGTCCCAAGTGTTTGCAAGTCCGCCGTAAATTTCGCTACCAGGGAAAATAAAGCCCCTGTTTTTGCAAAGATTTACGATTTTTTCCATAGTTGCTTTGCTGTTTTCCATAAAAAACCTCTAAAATTTAATCAATTAGTATTATTTTACAATAACCTAAAATTTAAGTCAAGCGTTATGGGGCTATAAAAACCCAAATAAATTTAGGTTTATATTTAAAACAAAAACGAAAAACCCTTGACTATTTTCTTTATTAGAGTTAAAATAAGCGTAGGTACTAGATGTACAAAAAGTTACATTAGGAGAAAAACAAAATGATTACACACGGCACAATGATAGAGATTTTATCAGGCAACTCTAACAGACCTCTTGCAGAGGCTGTTGCAAAAGAACTGGGGCTTCCACTTTCAGAAGCAGAAGTTACCAAGTTTTCAGACGGGGAAATTAGCGTTACCCTTCCACAAACCGTTAGGGGTAAGGATATATTCATTATCCAAAGCACTTCTAATCCCGTTAACGATAACTTAATGGAAATTCTTATTATGATTGACGCTTGCCGTCGCGCTTCTGCTGGTAGAATAACCGCAGTTATCCCTTACTTCGGTTACGCTAGACAAGATAGAAAAGCAAGACCAAGAGACCCAATCACTGCAAAATTAGTTGCTGATATTTTAACTAGCGCGGGCGCAGACAGGGTTATGACTATGGACCTTCACGCAGCGCAAATTCAAGGCTTTTTCGATATTCCAGTAGACCACCTTTACGGCGCGCCTTTACTTGCTAAATATTTCAAAAATAAAATGGACGAAAACTGGGTAGTAGTTTCACCAGACGTTGGCTCTGTTGGTAGGGCAAGAAACTTCGCATCACGCGTAAACGCATCACTTGCAATCGTTGATAAACGTCGCCCTAAGGCAAACGCTATCGAAGTTATGAACGTTATTGGCGACGTTGCTGGTAAAACCTGCCTTATGGTAGACGATATGATCGACACCGCAGGAACTATTTGCCAAGGTGCAGAAGCGCTTGTTAAAAACGGCGCGAAAGAAGTTTACGCTTGCTGTACTCACGGCGTATTCTCTGGTCCTGCAATGGATAGAATTACCGCATCCCCAATTAAAAAACTAATCGTTTTAGACACGATTGATATGCCAGAAAGCGTTAAAAACAATCCAAAAATCAAAATTCTTCCTGTTGCAAAAACGCTTGCACGTGCAATTAACACGGTATTTATGGAAACCTCGCTTTCAGCGGTTTACGAAGACTAATTTATTTGATAAACAAAAGCCGTTAGTTAAAAACGGCTTTTACTTTTTTAATTATGAAACTTATTGTAGGACTGGGCAACCCAGATAAAGAATATCTTAACACCTATCATAACCTTGGCTTTATGGCGGTAGAACGCCTTGCTGAAAAACTTGGCGCAGAGTTTTCTAAAACCAAGTGCCGTGCACTTATCGCTGAAAGTGGCTCGGGCGCAAAAAAAGTTTTAATTGCCAAGCCATTAACTTACATGAATTTAAGTGGCGAAAGCGTTAGAGAACTAGTTAACTTCTACAAAATAGACCTTAAAGACCTAGTAGTTATCTACGACGATTTCGACCTAAAAAAAGGTGCGCTTCGAATACGCGAAAAGGGTTCTAGCGGAACGCATAACGGTATGCGCAATATCGTTAAAGAACTCGGTAGCGAAGATTTTAGCCGTATAAGAATAGGTTTTAAGCCCGAGGGCGAATTTAATATTCCACTAATTAACTACGTTTTATCGGGCATACAAAAAGAAGATAAGCCCCTTTACGAAAACGCCGTAAACAAAACGGCAGACGCGCTTATCGAATATATTAACGGGGCGGATATAATTAAAATCGGCTCTAAATACAACGGAATAAAATAAAAAATAATCTACCCCAAAAGGTATTTTATGCTAAATAAACTCAACCAACTACTAAATAATTTCGGCTCGGTTAAAGAGTTTACTGAAAGCGTCCGCCTAGGTGTTCCTACGGCGGTTTTCGGCGTTTCGGATAGTTTTAAGAATTTTTTAGTCGGCACGCTAGATTGCCCCGTTTTATACGTTGCAAAAGATACCGTTTCGGCTTTTTCGGCAGTTAAAGCCATTAAAGAGTTTTCCGGCAAAAGCGTAACTTATATGCCTTGTAAAGACCAAAACTTTTCGTTCGTGCGTGCCTTTTCAAAAGACGGGCTTTATTCAAGGCTTTCAGCACTAGAAAACCTACGGAAAACGGACGTTTTAGTGGTAACGCCCGAAGCACTTACCACGCTATACCCAAAAAGCGTTAAAACGATAACCTTAAAAAAAGAGCAAGAAATTTCACTATCTTGCGTTTCTAAAAATTTGATTTCTATGGGTTATAAACGCGTAGAAAGCGTGGATAGCAAGGGTAGTTTTGCCGTAAGGGGCGATATTATAGACGTGTTTTTAGTAGACCAAGATTGTCCCGTTAGAATAGATTTTTTTGGCGACCAAATCGAAAACATAAAAAAATACGACGTAGAAACGCGTAAAAACCAAGGCTTTATAAATAGCGTTAAAATACTGTCTTTGGTGGAATTTTCTTTTTCAAACGAAGAGATAACCGAATTTTTAGCAAAGGTAAAATTAGAGTGTCAAGACGCTAGCGCCGACAGGCGTGAAAAACTAAAAAGCGTTTACAACGATTTAGTGTCTGCTAGCGAAGTTGGCGATTTTGAAAGCCTTGATATGCTTTACCCGCTCTCTAAAAACTCCGTTACGCTATTTGATATATTAAATGAGAACACGGCAATAATCTTTGACGAAGAAAAAAAAGTTAGCGAAACCATTTCGCTTTTAGAAACAGAATTTCTGGAAAGACATAAAACGCTATATAAGGGTGGCGAGGCGTTCAAATTTCAAAAGAACGGATTTGTTTTTAAAGAGCGAATTGTAGAACGCCTTAAAAACTTCAAAAAGGCAACGCTATCTTTAATGTCATCTTCGCTAAGTTTGTTTTCGCCACTTAAAATCGTTAATCCATCAGTTGGTGGTGTGGTTAACTACAAACTAGATTTCGGGCAAATATATCGCGATATAGATAACTGGCTAAAAACGGGTTATTCAGTAATAATTTGCACTAATAACCAAAAAAGATCTGAATATTTATCAGGCGAATTATCTTCACACGGCATCGCATCTAAAATAGACGGCGAATTAAAACTTATCGGCGTAGAAATTTTATCCGAGCCCCTTTCTAGCGGTTTTATTTTCCACGAGAAAAAACTAGCCGTTATCGGTAGTGGAAACCTTTACACTTCTAACCAAAACGCGCAATTTAAAACCAAGAAAAAAGCCAAAGCAACTTTCTTTACCGCGCCAGAAGTTGGGGACTATTGCGTTCACGAAACGCACGGTGTTGGAAAAGTTATCGGCACAAAGCGCATATCTTCTACCGAAAGCACGAAAGATTATATTGCCGTTGAATACGCCGGCAGTGATTTGCTTTACGTACCCGTAGAACAAATGGACCTATTGACTAGATATCTTGGTAGCGAAAAGCACCCAAGACTATCTAAAATCGGTGGGGCAGACTTTGAAAGGGTAAAACGTCAAGCGATAGAAAGCATTAAAAAAATGTCTTTCGACCTTAAAAAATTATATAACGAAAGAAACCAAAGGGAAGGCTTTGCCTTTTCTTGCGACGAAAACGAAGAACGCGCTTTTAATCTAGCCTTTCCGTTTGAAGAAACGCCCGACCAACTAGAAAGCGAAAAAGCAGTTAAAAAAGACATGCTAAGCGCAAAAGTTATGGATAGGCTTATCTGTGGCGACGTGGGGTTTGGAAAAACTGAAGTGGCTTTTAGAGCGGTGTTTAGGGCTGTTACTAACGGCAAGCAAGTTGCTATGCTTGCGCCTACCACTATCCTTACTGAACAGCACTACAACACGGCGATAGAAAGGTTTAAGGGTTTTGGCGTTAAAATTGCTTGCCTTAATAGGTTTAGAACGCCGAAACAACAAAAACAGATAATCGAAGACTTAAAACAAGGCAAAATCGACTTCGTTATAGGCACGCATAGGCTAATCAGTAAAGACGTGGGCTTTTACGACCTAGGCTTACTAGTGCTAGACGAAGAACAACGCTTTGGCGTAGAACATAAAGAAAAAATCAAACTCTTAAAAACCAACGTAGATACTCTAACGCTAACGGCAACGCCTATTCCAAGAACGCTACATATGTCGCTGTCTGGCATAAGAGAAATAAGCACTATCGTAACGCCACCTAAAAAAAGGCTACCCGTTCAAACCTACGTTACCGAAGAGAGCGATACGCTTATAATAGACGCTATCACGAGAGAAGTGAACCGTGGCGGACAAGCGTTTATTCTTTACAATCGCGTAGAGAGTATTATGACTTTTAAGGAAAAGATACAAAGTCTTATTCCTGAATTAAAAATAACCGTCGTTCACGGCCAGATGGAAGAACGCGCTATGGAAAACAACGTTATGTCTTTCTATCGCGGAGAAACCGACGTTTTAATTTCAACAACGATAATCGAAAACGGCATAGACTTGCCAAAAGCCAACACCTTAATCGTTATTGATGCAGATAGGCTAGGGCTATCTACTCTTTACCAACTAAAAGGCAGAGTTGGTAGAAGTGATAGGTTAGCGTATGCTTACTTCACTTTTAGAAAGGATAAAATTTTAACCCAGACTGCTTTCGATAGGCTAAACGCGATAATAGAATTTACCGAAATGGGAAGCGGAATAAAGATAGCGATGCGAGACCTAGAAATTAGGGGTGCAGGCAATATTTTGGGCGCAGAACAACACGGGCACATGGATAAAATCGGCTACGAACTTTATTCTAAACTTCTAAAAGAAGAACTAGATGAAAAGGTTGTGGAAACCCCGGATTTAGACGTAAGGCTTTCTGCTTATATACCCGAAAAATATATCGAAGGCAATTCCGCGCGCATGGATACTTATAAAGAGATTGCCGAAATTTCTACCCTAGAAGAAGAAACGGAGTTTATAACGAGAACCAAAGAAAACTACGGCGAAATACCGATAGAAGTAATAAATTTAATAAACGTTGCGATGGTTAAAAACACAGGTGCAAAATTCGGTGTAAGTAACGTTACGATTGATAAAAATAGGGCGTTTTTCGAGTTTAACGATTATAAGAGTTTCATGAAAAGCGAACTATTAGAAGCGGTAGATAAATCTATGGGCAAGGCGTATATTTCTATGGGCAACAAGGCAAGAATAGAGTTCAAGAGAAACGGAGAAGACAACTCTTTAATGCTAGTCGTTATGCGTAAATTTTTAGAAAGTATAAAAATATGATAATATTTTTCAAAAAAACAATACAAAAAAACGAAAAACGATTGCAATTTTTTCCGTTTTAAGTTATACTAGAAAAGTATAATTATAAATAAACGAAAATTACTAATCAAACTGTATTTTTTGGCACGGAGTAAAAATGAAAAAAAGATTTATTAAAATAATATCTCTAATCGTTGCAACGTTAATAAGCGTAGGGGCAACGGGCTGTAACTTGGTTACCACGAATACCGATAAAGATATGAATAGGGTAGTTGCAACCGTAAACGTAACGCGCGAAGAAAAAATTACTAAACGCGATATGGTTATGCAATACATGAACTACGGCTACTACTACGTAAACTACTACGGCTATACAGTAGAAAAAGTTTACAACATGATTTTAGATAGCATGCTTCAAAACAAAATTCTAATTCAACACGTAGAAAGTGAATTTGCTAAAAATCCAACTAAATACGGCGTTAAAATCGACGAGACGAAGACGGGCGTAGAAAGATTCCTTAAAGTAGACGAAGCAAATGGTGTAAACGATATTATCGAAAGTGAATACAACGCTTATAAAGCGGTAAACGATTTACTTGATTCTTACACGCACGACCACGAAGACGGGCACGACGACACTAAACAAGATACCATTATTGGCGAAGTTCGTACTGTTCCAACAGGCGCTACTAACGAGGTTTACGAACTAACCCTTGACGAGAAGAAAGCATACGTAGAAAAATACAAAGCCGAAGGGTTTGACGTAAAGAGCACGGCAGAAAGAAGAAAAGCCTATAACAAAGTAGTAGACCTACTAGACGGATATTCACTTCTTGGCGACTTTAACGGAGACCTTGCTAAATCAACCTATTTTATCGACAACTTAAAGAACAATCAAGAATCGTTAATGATAACGTATTTCGAAGATTATATCAAAAATTCTATCGTTAGCACTTTAAGTTATGAAAACGACGTTAAGCCTTTATACGAAGAAAAATACAACGCTCAAAAAGAAATGACTAACACCGAATTCGTAACTGCACTTGGTTCTCAAAGCGCTACCGAACCTATACTAGTTCACAACAACGGAACTTACGGCTACGTTTACAATATCTTGCTTGGTGCAAACACCACTCAAACCGACGATATTGCAAAAATTAAAACCGACAATAAAAATATAACCGACGAATTGTTTGCTGAAAAAAGAGCAGAAATACTTGCAAAAACTACTGTTAAAGATTTAAGAACTAGTTGGATTCAAAGCGGATACGATTTCGATGGCGAAAAATTCACTGGCGACTACACGCTAGTAAAAAACCCAGAAAATAGTTTGAAGTTTAAGGGCACTGCCGTTAAGGTTAAAGACGAAGTTAAAGATGAATTTGGTATAGTTACTGAAAAAGCAAAATACGGTGTTACCACCGTTGATGAATTTACCCTAGCAGAATTTATCGATATGGTAGAAAAATATATCGCTGGAACTTCCGAACCTACCACGGAAATTTTCGAGCCTACAACTTATGGTATAAAATTTGAAAGCCATAACGTATACGTTGCTAAAGAACTTAAAAAGGAAGTTAGCGAATACGACGGCAAGATAGAAGAACTATTATTCGCGTTCTCTACCGACCCAGGCTCGCTAAACAAATACAAAGGCTATTTAATTAAACCACCGGTAGACGGCGCAGATAACGAAGAGTTCGTTAAAACTTTTGGCGATGCTGGCAGAGAACTTATCTCTAAAGGTTCTGGCTACGTAGTAGTTGCATCAGACTACGGCTACCACCTAATGTTCTATTCTGAAACGTTAAGCGTAAACTATGACTATCCAACGTTAGACGATTATTTAAGCACCTTAGATATCGACAAACCAGAAGGTCAAACTTGGGCAGAATACTTTAACGAACAAGTAAAAAAATGGGATGATTTTAGCGAAGAAAACAATTATCTATTCTATCTAGCAAACAGCCTAGTTGCTAACAAAATCAACAACGAAGTAGATTCTACTAGAAATAACGTGTTAAACAGATATTTATACGACGAAGTAGGTGGCGTTGTAATAGATAGCGAAGTGTTTGATTCTTTAATCGGCTAATATAAAAAAACAAAACAACGAAGGGCAGGGCAAGACGTCCTTGCCCTTTTCTAGTGCGAATTATGATTATTTATTTAGACACCGAAACGTCTTCTTTAAGACCGGGCAAAATTTGCCAACTATCCTACGTGATGCAAACGGCAACCGAAGTTAAATCTAAAAATTTCTTTTTTAGCGTTGCTTACGTAGAACCAAGCGCGCAAGCAGTGCACGGCTTTTCAGTAGAAAAACTTAAAGAACTATCGTGCGGTAAAAAATTTATAGATAACGTTATCGAAATAGAAGAAGATTTTTTATCGGCAAGCCTAATAATTGCGCATAACACTGCTTTCGACTTTTCGTTTTTAAGAAAAGAATTCGAAGAAACGGGCAGGCTGTTTAGATATAAAAACGACTTTTGTAGTATGAAAAAGTTTACGCCCGTACTTAAACTAAAACGTGCTAACAGTCTTGGCTATAAATATCCAAAACTATGCGAACTAACGGCGTTTTTTGGCGTTAGTGATCAAGAAATTAGCATAGAAACAAAAAGGTTGTTTGAAAAAAACTTATTATTTCACGATGCGCGTTACGATACCACTGCCGTTTATCTTGCGGTGAATCGCGCGATGGAAAATTTAGAAGATTTTAAGTTCTTAAAACAAGAACTCTTGTAGGGATATAAGGAGTAAATTATGCAAGAAAAACAAAAGACGAACGGCTTTCAAAGCGGTATAGGTTTTATACTTGCTTCGGCAGGTTCGGCAATAGGACTAGGGAATTTATGGAGTTTTCCGTATAAAACGGCAAAATACGGTGGCGCAGCGTTCGTTTTTATGTATCTAATAAGCGTTTTGCTTATAGGTATCGTGGTAATGTTTTGCGAATTCCACATCGGCAGACGCAGTAAGGCAAACCCTATAACTTGTTATAAAAAAACAAACGATAGGTTTGGCTTTTTGGGACTTATCGCAATAGTAATTCCTTTTTTAATCGTGTGCTACTATTCAATACTTGGTGGCTATACTATTAAATACACGACGTCTTCAATAAGTGGCACTAGTGGTATAATGCAATCCTTTGCCTCTAATAGTCTTGGCGTAATAATATTTACTTTTATTTTTATACTGCTAGCCGTTCTAGTCGTAATGGGCGGGGTAAAAAAGGGTATTGAAAACGCCTCTAAAATTCTTATGCCTGCATTGTTTTTGATTTTAGTTGCCCTTGCAATCTACGCTAACTGCCTAGGTAGTGGCGTAAAAGAAGGGTTAAACTTCTTTCTAAACCCAAACTTTTCTAAACTAGGTTTCGAAGGCGTGCTTGCCGCAATGAGCCAAGCATTTTTCTCGCTTTCGCTAGGCATGGGAATAATGGTAAGTTACGGCTCTTACGCAGGTAAAGAGGTAAAGGTTGGCAGATCTATCGGGTATATATGTCTGTTCGACACGATGGTTGCCTTGCTTGGCGGTTTAATTATATTTCCGTCGGCTTTCCACTTCGATTCAAATATAGACGCTACTAAACTTAACGGTATGACGCTTATGTTCGAGATTTTGCCAAAGATTTTTACAAGTCTTGGCGGGTTTGGCAAGGTAGTTTCTTTATTCTTCTACGCAATGGTAACTATTGCGGCGTTAACTTCGGTTATTTCTCTTTTTGAAGTAGTAACGCAGTTCGCTATCCAAAAATTCAAAATCAAACGTAAAATTGCAATATTGCTCGTTTCTATCGTTTGTTTCTTGTTGTCTATTCCTATTTCTATATCGTTAGGAAAGGCAATAATCGAAAGTGGCGAGATGCAAATATTCGGTCAAAACTACTTAGACTTTTTAGATCTTATAGCAAACGTAGTGCTAATGCCGATAGGTGCGCTAGGCGCTTGTTTAATGGTTGGTTACGGCTTAACGAAATATCAAAGCAAAAAGCAAGCGTTCAGCCCAAAACTATTAGACGGCACACTTAAAGAAGAAGGCTTTAACCTAGGCAAATTCCAAAAAGTATTTGCGTTTATGGTTAAATTTATAACGCCAGTTTTGATTGCAGTAGTAGAAGTGTTCGGTATTATCGATATAATATTTCCTAAAAAGAACGGCGTTAGAGCGTATAGTTCTAACGGGTTAGGATTAGTAATCGTTGCCGTGGCAATAATGGCAATATGTATGGTTATATATTTCACGCTTTTAAGAAAATGCGAAACGGGTGAAAACGCTGATGAAATCGAATTAGAGAAAAAAGCGTAAAAAAGACCAAAAACTACAAAAAATTTGAAATATTATAATAAAAACAATTGACAAAAACTATTGGTTTTAATATACTAAATACGTAAACAAACTAACGGCCGTAGGGTGAAGGAGGCGAATTTCAATGAGTATAGTAAGAGTTGGCGAAAACGAAAATCTAGACAGCGCTTTAAGACGTTTTAAGAGAAAATGCTCTCGTGACGGTATTATTGGCGACCTTCGTAAAAAAGAATTCTACGAAAGCCCATCAGTAAAACGTAAGAAGAAAGCCGAAGCGGCTAGAAAAAGAAGTGTTAAAGGCTAAAACGATTACCTACCAAAGATAACTTTGGTAGGTTTTTTCTTTACAAGAGAAAAAAGTAAAATATTGTAGAAAAAGGTGATATTATGCAAGATAAGATTAAAACTCTTAAAGACTATTGCAAAGAAGCAAAAAAAAGATTGAAAACTGGTTTTTGGGAAGAGCACTATAAAAATCTAAACGAAGAATTAGCCCGTGCAAAAAACCACGGCGTTAGTCCTTCTAAGGTAAAAGAGTACTATTCAAAAAAAGTGTCGCATAATATAAGAGCGGTAAAGCCGTTCGAAGAGAGTTTTTACCAAAAAGTAAAAAGCATATTAGATAACGAGGGTGAAATTTCTAACGTTATAGGCGTTTTAACCGATAGAGCGTATTTTGATTCGCTCAGTTACGAAGAAAAACAACGCTATACGTTAGAACTTTCTGAAAATTACCTAAAAGCCCTAGAACGCTATAAAAAAGAAAAGGCGTTTGAAAACTCTTAACCTAGCAATTTGATTGTCTTTTTACTATATTGACAAAACTTTCGCCCTTTGCTAAAATAAAATAAAGGAGCATAATTATGGAATACGAAAACTTTTTAAGCCTTGCGCTATCAAGGCAAGCGTGTAGAGATTTTAACGACGAACCTATCTGTATCGAAAAACTAAAAACAGCAATAAGCACGGGGCTTTTAGCGCCGTCGGCGTGCAATAGTCAACCATGGAAAATTTACTGCGTTACCACTGGCGAAAAAATGGCGGAAGTATTAGACGCGCTAACCGAAGGCGATAGAAACTTGTTTCTAAAAAAAGCCAAAGCCTTTTTGGTGCTTGCCGAAACAGACGCCGTTATGAAAGAAGACGTTAAAAAGCGTTTCAGCACGGATAAATTCGTAAAATACGATATAGGCGAACTAACGGCGTACTTAACGCTAGCCCTAAAAGAACAAGACCTAGATTCTTGCATAATAGGTTGGGTTAATAGTGAAAAATTAAAAACGGCATTAAACTTACCTAACAGCGAAAGCGCAAGCATAGTAATCGCCGTTGGAAAAAGTGATAATAAAACCCGTGTTAAATCAAGAAAACCTATAACGGATACCGTAGAGTATCTATAAAACGGAAAAACAAAAAAACCTTTTGCAAAATAGCAAAAGGTTTTTTAGCGTTTTATAAGAATAAAGTTTAACCACCAATGTTTTGTTTGGTGTAGTTTTCCGGCTTAAAGTCTTTAACGTTAACGTTTTTAGCAGGAATATCTAAAATAGTGCAAATATAACTTAAAACTTGCTTGCCGATTTTATCAGTTGCTTCGGGTGTGTAAAAATGCACCGCGTCTGAGTGGTATTCGTCTGGGAAAGTTTCACAAAGCGCATAAAGGTCGTTAACAACAGTATCAGAGTCAATTTCTTTAAGCGCGTTTATCGCAGTTTGATTGTACGCTTTAATCGTTGCGTTCTTTCTAGAAAACCAGTCTAGGCATTTTTCTTCGTTAACCGGCGTAGAGGTTGCAAAAACCACCTTTGCCTTAGGGAATAATAACCTAATACGTTTATCAATGCGCTTAACGTAATCAGCGTAAACGTTGATAGGGGTAAGCGGTTCGTCACCGTAAAGTTCAAGCACGTCCCATAGCCCAAAGTTAATATGCACTAAATCGAAATCGTTATCCCACTTTTCAAATTCCATCCACTCTTGTAAAAATCTTAAAACGTAAACGGCCATTTTGCAGTTTTCTTTTGGGTAATAAACTTCTGCAACGCCGTCTAACGCTTCTTTAACGTATTTGTCGTAGCCCATTCTAATCGAATCGCCTATAAGTAAAATCTTTTTCATACAAAACTCCTTGAATTAGTATATAAGAATTATACACCCGTAAAGGTATAATGTCAAATAGAGAAGTGAAAAGCGCAGTCAAAATTTTTGAAATTCTATTGAAAAATTCAATAGTATATGGTATAATAGCCTAAATTTTGTTTAATAAAAGAAAAGTGTTATGAGAAAGAAGAACATTGTAAAAAAACGTCATACCGCGTACTTTAAGTTGGCAAAGCCTATCGCCAAATATTTTTCAATAACCCACGGCTTTAAGGCGGAAAAATTTAAAATGAAGAAGGGCAAGGGTTATTTAATAATGTCTAACCATCAAACTATGTTAGACCCTGCTTTAATGGCTCTTAGTTTTAACAGACCTCTCTACATAGTCGCAAGTGACCATATATTCAATAAATCAATTCCGTCGCGCGCGATGCAACATTGTTTTGGCCCTATAAAAAAGAAAAAAGCCACGGCAGACATCTCTTTTATAGTAGATTGTGTTAGCGTTGCAAAATCTGGTGGAAACGTTTTAATCTATCCCGAAGGCAATAGGTCTTGGGCGGATTTTCAGTTTTATATAGATAGGTCTATCGTAAAACTTGTTCGCATGTTAAAACTACCGCTAATTTTGTATAATCTAAACGGCGGATACGGCGTGAACCCGCGTTGGGGCAATAAACTTAGGAAAGGTGAGTTCACTGGTAAAATTAAAAAAGTGTTTTCTTTAGAAGAAATCAAAGCCATGACCGACGATGAACTTTACAAAACGATCGTAGAAGGTTTGCGCGTTATTGATAGCGAAAGCGGAAAATCTTACAAATCGAAAGTAAGGGCAGAGTATTTAGAACGTGAACTCTTCGTTTGCCCAGTCTGCAAAAAAGAACACGCGCTTGTTTCTAAGGGTAACTACCTAACTTGCACTGCTTGTGGGCTAAAAGTAGAATATACCGAAGATCTAAAACTAAAATCCGACAACAAGGCATTTACCTTCGCTAAACTAGTAGACTGGTATAAATTTCAACTAGACTATATCAAGAACTACGAATTAAAGGAAGGGGAAGAAGTAATTTATCAAGACGAGCCTATCGTTGCAATTGATAAGACCACCGCGGTAAGAAAGGTTCTTGCTAGGGGGAAACTAACGTTAACGAAAACCAGTTTAACGATAGGTGACTTAAACGTGTTAGTAAACGATATAACTTCACTCTCGGTGATAGGCGGAACGAAACTTGCCGTAAACATAGGCGATAAATCAATAATGCTTAAAGGGCACGCAAGGTTTAATCCACTAAAATATATACTGATTTTTAATATCTTAAAACCAGACTTAAAAGAGAAGTATTATACCCTTGACGTATAATCTCTCTTTTGTATGCTCTGCACGAGTAAATCCGTCTTATTGTTTGTGTCTAAATATTAAAAAGGCACTGCAAACGTAAAAATAGAACAAACAAAATAAAGACGAAACTAATAACGCTAAATAAAACGAAAATCGGGCAAACGAAAACTGCCCGATTTTTTTGCGTTTCGAATAAAAAAGCGCCCGAAATTTTACAACGCAATTTCCCTGTTTTAAAACATTATATATAATAGACTAAAATTCGACACATATAATAGGCTAAAATTCGACTTATTTTTACAAAGAAATATCTTAAAATCATCTAGGGTTTTGATCGCTCATATTTTCCTAAAAACTTCGTATAATAAATAACGGGTGATAATAAATTAAAAACACAAAATATAAAAGTACAAGCGTGCGATTTAAATTCAAAAAGTTTCAGTTTATATATTTATATATAAAATACTAAAAACTGGTAAAAACTAATAAGAATCGCTATCTACAAAACCCGCCAAAAAAGTTTAAAAAAATTTTTTACAAGATAATTTTTAAATGTTTTTTAAAAAAAATATATAAAATATCAAAAATTTATAGAAAAAAATAAAAAGACGTCAAAAAAATAATGGACAAATTAAAATAAATCATATATAATGATAATGTATTAGTATTGAAAACTATAAATGGGTAATTATACCCTGGAGGCTAGTGATGAGAAAAAAGACATTATTACAAACGATATTGCCTTTATGCGTAGTTGCATTATCAGCGCTATGTATTTCACTTTCTACCGTATTTGCAACCGCAATGGCTTCAGAGCCAACGTGGAGCATCAACAGCACTGCTTATTCTAAGGTATTAGCAAGGCAAAGCGTGCTAGCAATTCCGGAAGGAAATAAGGCAACACTCAACGGTGCGGACTATTCTCTTACCACGACTGTAACTTACCCAAGTGGCAAAACCACTACGGGCTCGCAAATTGTGTTAAGCGAACTAGGTGACTACGTAATCACGTATTCTTTCACCGACGGTACTAACACCTACGAAATGGAAGACGAGTTTTCAGTAGCAAACGCTTCTGAATCGTTATTCTCCTCGTCAGAAGGTATTACCGTAACTCCTAACGCCGAACTACCTGACTGGATTCAAAACGTAACGCCATCTCCATTAGATGCGTCAGTTGGTTACGTTGGTTCTACCAAAGGTATCAAGTTTACTGCAGCAGATGAAAACGCCGTTCTAAGATACGACGGTGTTATAGACGCGTCTAAAATAAACGTTCACGAAGACCTTATCGAAATGATGTTTACCCCTGCAGTATACGACGCAACTAATAAACAAGGTGTTAAAGAATTGCAAGATAGCGTAATCGTTAAATTCTACGATGCAGCATATCCTGACATCCATCTAGAATTTAAATTATCTTCTTACCATCGTCGTAACGTGCCTGTATCAGTTAGAGCAAACGAAAACGAATCTGGCGTTTGGCTAGGTAACCGTTTCATTAATAAAGACACCGGCGCAGGTTCTTGCTATACTTTGTGTTCTGCATACGGTGCGTTTAATACGGACGCGAACACTGGTGGTGAATGGCCTGGCGTTGTTCAAACGGATATTTTACCATCTGGCGGGCACCGTCCTGCAACCAGTTCGCTTCACCTTCGTTACGATGCTGGCACTAACGCTGCTTATTCGTTCCCTAACGAAGCAATCTACATTTCAGAATCAGGTGGTTACCCACAAGAACAGTTCGATAAACCTGTAAGAGACAATCCAAGTCCATGGCATAAATACGTTCCAAACGGATATTTTTATAGCGATGGTAACTGGGACTTTGACGATTACGAAGATTTTAAACGTGGCGACAAGTTTAACGGCTTCCCATCTGGTATGATCAAGATGGAAATGACTTTCCCAGGACAAGGCAGAAACGAACTTAATTTCATGCTATTTAACATCGGTGGACAAATGTTAGATACTTGGGATGAAGAAAACTATGAAACCAAAATCTACGTTGATACCAATGGTTTAGACGAAAACGCCTTACCAGACGTTGTTGCTGGCAAAAATAGTTTCTACCCAGTATACGACGCTTACGCTCATAACTATATAGAAGGTGTTTTACCAACCCCAAGCGCAAAAGTATACTTTGATTCTAAAACCGAAGCAAACCGTTTACCAATTATAAACGGCAGTTTCCCTGTAACGAAAACTGGTAAATATTATATTGAATACACCGCAAATCCAGACCCTTCTATCGGCGACCCTGTTAAAAAGACGATAGTCGTAGTTGCAAAGGAATATCTAGATTTCGACGTGTCTTATAGAATAAGCAATCTTATTCCAACTTCTGCGTTCGTAGGGGAAGACATCACGCTATTCGACGGCTTGCTAGACTTTACTGTTGGCGGAGCACCTGTTTCGGTAGCGCAAAGTCCTTTCTACAAGGTAACTACCGAAGTGTTCTTCTCTGGTAAACCTGTTGCTATAAAAGAAGGCGCATACGATTATTTCACTGCTGATAAGGTGGGCGTGTATACGGTAAATTATAGCGTTACAGACTTTGCTGGCGAAAAAACCTTCTTAGCAAAACGCGAAATTAACGTAACCGAAAACACTGGTATAGTGTTTAGCAGTATTGCTATTCAAAAGGCTTTAATTCCAGAAGCAAAAGTCTTATTCCCAATGCCAACGGCAACTCTAGCAGACGGAACAAAAGCAGACGTTAAGATTACGGCTAACGGCACGGATTGCACTACTAAATACTTCACCGTTCCAGCAAGTGGCAACGTAGAAGTTGTATATACTGCAACCAGTGGCGAAAAAACGGCTACTAAGTCTTATACTATTCCAGTAGTAAACAACGGCGAAAGATTTAAAATGAACGTAGGAACTGAGGAAGATCCAGAATACGATATTCCATTCCTAACTAATTATCTCACGCTACCATCATCATATGACTACGCAGGCTATTCATCATCAAATACGCCTTTCGTAGCAACCAACCCAACGAAAGCCGAAAAAGTAGAATTTATCAATGCTATTGATCTAAATTACTATAGATTGATGTTCCAACTTGATGCAAGCAACCAATTAGGTTCAATGTTTGAAGTTGCTATTACTGATGCTGGCGATCCTAACAGAACCGTAGTGTTCGGTTTCTTGCAAGTAAGCGACGATAGAATGGAAGTTTATAACGTTTTAGACAACGGCGATAGAGTATTTATAACTTTCATAGCAACCAACTTCACTTCTGTTGCTTTCAACTTTAACGTAAAAGCAAACGGTGATTTCTACAATGGTAACATTTACGTTGGCAGAGCAACTACTTATGCTTCTGGCTTCGAGTTTGCAGGATTTACTAGCAAATACGTTTATACTTCTTTCGGTTTTACCGGCGGAACGAACAAAGTAACCGTATCTAATATTGCTGGTCAAGCGTTTAACCTAAGCATTAAGCGTGACTTAATTAAACCTGTATTCTACTTTGATAAAGAACTTTCTGACTATAAAGAAACTGATTTGGGCGATTCATACAACATCGTTCTTCCATACACTTACGACGTTCTTAACTCAATCAAAGAAAATATTGCAACTATTCAATATTTCAACGAAAATAGTGAACTACAATACACCGAAACGATAGACGCTTCTAAGAGCGGTATGAAATTCGTGTTTGATAAGGGCTACGGCACTTACTTAATTACCTTCAAAGTTACCGACTATGCAAATAGATCATCTGAACTTGAAAAGAGGGTAATAGTAAAAGACCAGTCTGCGCCTATAATCACTATAAACGGCGAAATTCCATCAGTTGTAGAAGTTGGTACTATCCTTTCTCTACCAAGTGCAACTGCAACCGATAAAGCCGGTTCAGTAATCGGAATAAATATATTCTATATCTTCGACGGCCGTGCGCGCGATCTATTTGCTGATAACGACGTGTATACCAACCCAATCTATTTTGAAAAGGCTGGCATTTACAAGATTTTCTACTTTGCAATCGGTCAAAACGGTAACCGCTCTCTTAAAACTGTAATAGTGGAGGCTGTATAATATGAAAAAATTATTATCTAAAATCCTTTGTCTAGTTCTTGCATTAACCGTATGCTTTTCACTAGTGGCTTGTGGAGAGGAAGAAGAACCACCAGTGGTTACCCCTCCTACTGTTGAAACTGTCGTGCCAGACGGCACCATGGTAGATTCAGCTATCTTAACCCTAGAAAAATTAGGTTATGCAACTGACGCTAACGATTCCTCTAAAACTCTTATGCTTGCAGAAAATGGCACTTCTAATTATAAGATTATCGTTCCTGCAAAACCAACCAAAGGTGAACTTTACGCCGCTAACGACCTACAAAGATTTACTAAAGAATCTCTTGGTGTAACCCTTCCAATCGTTTACGACAATGAAGGTGTTGTTTTAGGGGATAATAAACAATATTACCTATCAATCGGTAGAACTACTGTTTTAGCAGAAGCACAAAAAACCAACGCAAATCTAGTTCCTAAATTTGATGAACTAAAAATTGTAGGTCAACTTCTTGCGCTATGGGGCAATACCATATTCTTTAGTGGTACTCAAGCAGACGGCGCATACGCTTCTATGGTAACCTTTATCGAAAAACAACTCGGTTTTGAACAATTTGCTTCAGACGAATACAATATCGATAAAAAAGATTCACAAGCAATGTACAACTTTGGTATTTTCAAATATTTACCAAACGTTCAATTTAACCTAGTATCTGAAGGCCCTGGTATCGACGAACCTTCTAACGTTAGAGCACGTCAAAGAATGATGTACGAAACGTTCGTTGGCGGTGGTACTATTGATGGTAAGAGCTTACTTGGAACCTATTCGCACACTCTAGGCACTCAAATACTAAGTAATACTAATAAAAACTTTTTCCCTAACGGTATTCACTTGTGCTACTCTAATCCAGAAGCACTTAAAGCCGTAGGTGAAGACATTTTAATTAAATGTAACATGATGCAAAAGGGCGATAACGTCGTTATATACGAAGTAGGTAACCCTGACGACCAAGGTAGATGTAAATGCGATAATTGTGAAGCATACTATAAAACTCACACCAACGCTGAAGCATATTTAAATATGCTTAACGTTGCAGCTAAAATTGTTAGAGAAGGCTTGCAAGCGCGTGGCGTTGATACCGTTGTATACCTAATGGGCTTAATGTATAACATTTACGAAGCTCCACCTACTAAATACAACGAAATTACCGAAGAATACGAAACTGTTTCAGAAGACGTGTTCGTAGACGATTGGGTAATGGTTCGTTTCACGCCTATCGGTTCTTGCCAAGGTCACTCTTGGAGTGATCCACGTTGCGAAACGAACAACCTTAGCGCTGTTCACTACGCTAACGGTTGGGCATCTATTACCGATAATATGTCTCTTTGGACTTATGGTTACATTTTCCACGGACAAGGCACTGCGCTAATGTTCCCTAAATTCCAAGCGCTACGTGAACAAGCAGATTATTTCGAAGAAGTGCCATACACCTTAACGCGTTGGCAAGGTTCAATGAGAGAGGCTGATAGACCTTTTGGTGAATATTTCGATTATATGTGCGGTAAGTTGTATTACGATAACGAATACGATTACGATTCATTATCTTCTAAATTCTTTGCTCAATACTATAAAGTTGCAGCACCTGCAATGCAGGCTTACTACGATTTAACTATGGCAAACTTTAACGCCATCAGCAAGAAGAAGGGCTACAACGGCTGTATCGACTCGTGGTACAATAACTTCGTTTACGACGATAAGGGTGACTGGGATTACGATATCCTTATGGATTTAGAAGCAATCACTCAAGAAGCGCACAGATGTATTAACGAAAGTGATTTAAGCGAAGAAATGAAAGAAACGTTAAGGGGCAGAGTTGAAACTGACGCTCACCAACACTTATCTTTCTTATTACAAGACTGTCAAATAAACTTCTCTGTAGAAGAATACGAAGCGTTAAAAATAAGATACGTTAACAACATCAAAAAATTTGGCATGTCAAACCACACTTCTCTTGTTCTATAATTAAATAAAAAAATAAAAAATTTTATAAATATTTTAAGGAGAAATTATGAAAAGTTTACTTAAAAAAGTTCTTGTTCTAGTTCTTGCCCTTTCATGTGCGCTTGGTGCGTTCATGGGTTGTGGCGAAACAGAAGGCCCAAACAAACCACCAGAAGAACCTGTTGATCCAGATAGAACACCTGTTTGGGTTACCATCATCAACGACGGTATGGGTATAGACTGGATGAAATACGACATTAAAGCCGGTTTCGAAAAAATGTTCCCAGAATATCAACTTTTGGTAGATACCAACTATCGTGAAGCAAATTTAGAAGAAATGGCAGACTCTCATTTCGACGTATATCTAAACGCAAGGGATAGTTATAAAATGTTCGCAGGTTCTGGCTATCTTGCAGATATCACCGAATGGATCACCGAACCTTGCTACGACGAAAACTACAACCTAGTTCCAAGTGGCGGTACCGTTTCTATCAAAGATAGAATGCCTGAATCTTATCAAACTCTATATAACCACAATGGTTCTTACTATGCTACTCCTTACTACGAAGGTATTTGGGGTATTTGGTACGATCACGACCTATTAGGACCAGATGGTGAAGACCTTCTTAACTATGGCAACGGCCCAGACGGAATAGAAGGCACTACCGACGACGGTCTTCCAGGAACTTGGAAAGAATTCCTTAATTTACTAGATGAAATCAGGGGCGCTGGTCTTGTTCCTTTCTGTGCATCAGATATCGATTACGTACGTAAAGGTATGTTCGATGCTTTCGTTGCTGCATACGAAGGTAAACACGACTTCGATATCAACTTCTCGTTCAACGGCACTCTTCAAACTCCTGTTAAAGGTGATAACGGCGAAGATATTTACGAAATCAACGCAAATCCTGACACTGCTAACTTTAAATACTTAGCAAAACAATATGGCAGACTTGCTGCTCTTACCATGATTAACGAAATCGTTAAACCAGAAAACTTCTCTGACGCTTCTTATAAAGGAGGCCACGGCCACACCGACGCTCAAGCAGAATTCATTCAATCTATTCAAATGCAAAATAAAGGCAAACGTGTAGCAATGTTCATGGAAGGTGCTTACTGGCACAACGAAGCAAGACCTGTTTTTGCTGCTATGGAAAAATTAAATCCTAACTACGGCTACGGCAAACGTGATTTCCGTTACATGGCTTTACCAAAATTTGACGGCAACGATAGTTCAGGTGTTCCAGAAACCAAGAACTACGGCAAAACCACCATGTATTCTACTGGTTCAGACGCTTTCATTTTCGTAAACGCTAAATCTGCTAGCAAACCAGAAGTTAAGGCATTCTATCAATATCTTAACTCAAACGAAGGTTGTTTCTTAAACGTTAAAGGTTCTTGTGCTCCAAGAACTATTGCAACCAAGTTCACCAAAGATCAACTTGCTGAACTTGCACCAATAACTCAAAACGTTTACGCTTATAAAGCAGAATCAACTTACGAAATGTGTTACGAACTTTCTACTTGTAAAACTCGTTACAATCAATACGATCGTTTCTTAACTTGGTTCCACTATACTAAAGTTTCAGACGGAACCGTAACCAACAACCCATGGTCATACTTAATCAGTCATCCAGGTAAAGCAAACGTTGAGGATTACTATAACGGTCAATTCCGTTATTGGAATTCTGTTCGTTATGATGCCCTAGGTTAATCTAAAGTATCAATCTAAAAAATATGGACTTTCTCTTGCCCTGCGATTTTGCAGGGCAGGGGGTATAATATAGGTATTCTTAGGTTTACCTATATATTGGAGGAAAAAATGAAGAGTAATATTAGGAAAATCCTACAAATCGCTCTTACTTTCGTGATGCTTCTATCTTTTTCTCTATGCGTAGCGTGTGGTAAAGAAAAAGACCCAGAACCTACCAAGGTTGCTGACGTTGAAATTTCTATGCACGTTGGTGAAGTTAAATACCTTGACTTCTATGCAATTTCAAAAGGTAAAGCATACGATATCACCGTTTCAGACGAAACCGTTATCTCCGTTCAAAAAGATAACGGCAAAGTATCTGCACTTAAAGTAGGTTCTAGCGAAATTACACAAACTATCGGCTCAAATACTGCTTCTTTCAAGGTTACCGTTTTAGAATCTAATTTCGTTCCAGAACCTGAAAAAGGCGAAGACGTAATTGTTGGTAATCCAGATTTAAGCATTGCTGTTCCTTATCTAAAAACTACCGTAGGCGGTGTTACTACCGTTTCTTCAATCGTTAAGTTTGTAGATACTAACAGCCTTGTTTGGTCAGTAAAAGATGCAAACGTTGCAAAAATCGTTCCATCAGCAGATAAAACTACTTGTTCAGTTATCGGCTTAGCAGTTGGTTCTACTGAAGTTTATTTGTCAAACGGTACTATTAAAGACGTTATGAATGTAGAAGTTAGTGCTCCTGCGCCATCACACGCGCAAGATTCAAACAAAAATACTTCTGCTAAATTCGACACTATTACCCTTAATACAAAAGTTGGCGTTACCCAAACCGTTAAACTAGTAACCGATTTAGACGTTTCTGGTGCAGTTTGGTCTATCGTTGATAACGCTACTTGCGTTACCATCGTTGTAAACGAAGATAATTCAGCAGTATACGTAACCGGTGCTTCAATCGGCACGGCAATCATTAGAGCGCAAATCAATGATTTCTATGCAGAATGTGAGGTTTCAGTTACGGCAGACACTCTAGAAAAACTTAACGCTGTAGACGCTTCTATCGCGGGCAACGTTATTTCTTGGGCGCCTGTTGCAAACGCTAACGGCTATGAATTCAGTACTGACGGTGGTTTTAGATGGGAAAACGTTTCTGGAACTACCACTCACGAAATACCTGAGGATTACCCTTCTGGTAAGTACTCGTTTATGGTTAGAGCAAAAGGCGACGGCTTAAATTTTAAGGCTGGCGATGCTGACTCTATTGATTTCGTTACTAGTCTTTATACCGATATAAACTACGCATCTAAATCAATCACTTGGAAACTTTATAATGGTGTTTCTAACTATACATTATATATAAATGGCGAAGATAGCACTCTTACTTCAAGTGATTACGTAGTAAATGGCGAATATGCTACCGCTACTTTATCTTCTCTTGAAAGGAACGAAGAGATTTACCTTTCTGCAAACAATAAAGATGGTAATAAAGTTTATCACGTTTCAAACGATTTAGGTCTAGTAGTTTTATACTCTGGTATAGGCAACTCTAACCCAAATCCATTACTACGTACCAACGAAGTTGTTTCTTCTATCGTTATTAACAACGGAGAAGAAAGACCTTTCATTCAAGAAGATGACAAGGTTTCAGTTCAAAACTACGACGGTATCGAATTTGGTAAAAAATACCCTGTAAAAGTTGTTGTTGGCGGAGAAACCGTTAATTCTAACGTTGTATTCGTCGATAGAGTATTGTTTGCTGGTTCTTCTAACTACGTTAGCCCAGAAGCAAACTTCGTTAACAATGAAAACATTAACTACTACTTTAAAAACAAAGCAATCAACAAAACTGGCGAAAAAACTTACGAATACGTTGCTAACGACGCTACTGAATTAGTGTTTAGCATTGGCGACGTTGTTATTAGTCGTTCAGCAAGCGAATTACTTGCAAGAAAACTTGGCACAGTTGAAACCGTATTCGTTAAGGTTAACGAATATAGCGTAGAAAAAGTTAAAATTGGCGTTGCAACCGTTGCTATCGAAAACGGCGAACAACTTGCTAACTTAACCTACGTTGCTAAGGGTGTTAACACTTGGAAAAACCGTAATTGTACCGCGGATTCTTCTCACGTTTGGGCATCTTCTAACGACGTGATTGGAGAAAATGGTGAAATACATTGTCCTACTTGTAATGCTGTTTGGACTGCAGGTGGTGATAGATTTGGCAAGATTTTCTCTTACGGCCAAGGCGAAACCTTCGTTCTTAAAAACGATATCGATTTCTTCGGTTTAAGATCTATATACGAAGCAGATAACTGGTCTACTCAATATTCTACGAGTTCTTCTTATAGCGCTTGGGGTTTCTTAGGAACTCTTGATGGTAACGGACACTCTGTATATAACGTTTCTGATAGATTGTTTGCTCTCGTAAGTAACACCGCAACCATTAAAAACCTAGGTGTTTACGGCAACATCTCTAAGGGTGGTATACTTGCTGAACACACCATCAATGGTAAAGTAGAAAACTGTTATTTTGATTTCTTCGTAACCTCTCAAGCAGGTAAAGAAGTTTCTGCAGTGGCAGACATCTATAAAAAAGATGGTGCTTCTACCGTTGGTTCTTTCACTAATTGTTTCGTAAACGTTAGGGTAGACGCTAACTGCACGCAAACCGTTTACGCAATTGGTAAATACATTGCCGATACCGACATGACTGGCACTATGGTTGCTACTACCGAATACGATAAATCAACCGCAATTAGTGCAAACACGGCTTCTGCTTCTGTTGCTCCAACCCTAATCGGTGGCGACGTAACTGCAAGCGAAATCAAAGCCTTCTTAGGTCAACAAGGCATTAACCACGGTGGCTTTAAAAACGATAACGGCGTTCTCAAATTTAATTACACTCGTCCAGAAGAAATTATATATAACGAAATTTATCCGTTATATAAACATAACGAAACTTATAACGGTAGAGTTGCTAACACCGCTGATTTAGTTGTTGGCGAATATACTATTCCTGCTTCAACCTTAGCAAGTGTAACTCCTGGTAACGTTACCTCGGTTATTCTAGAGAGAAACGATGAAAGAATAGTTACTGCAAACGTTCAAGTTGTAACGGGTAAAATCTCTACTGCTAAAGAATTTGCTAATATGGTATATCTTGCAGCAGATACTAAACCAAATCAAGGTTGGAGTGGTTACTACGTATTAACTTCTAACATCGATATGCAAGGTCTATCAATGGCAAAATGCGGTAAACCAGGTACTCTTCATAATGCTCCTGGTTGGGGCTTTAGCGGTACGCTTGATGGTAACGGCTATACCGTATTTAACCTTAACGATAAAATGTTCTATCAACTAGGCGACTGGGTTGGTACTATTAAAAACCTATCACTTATCAATATGACTAAGCCACTAGCAACTGCTCTTGGTGGTGTTACTATCGATAATTGTTACTTCCAATTCGTTTACGATAGCATTTACACGACTGGTAATCCAGCACAAGAATACAAACACGTATTAGGCGATTCTGTTGGTGATGCTTACCCACGCGACGCTGTTGTTTCTAACACCGTAATCGAAGTTATTAACAACACTGAAACTCCTGTTGGCGTTGTAAACAAGATCAACCCAATGACTAGACCCGAACCAGCATATCAAGGCAGAACTTCTACCTTAACCTTCAAGAATACCATAGTTATTGGCGATAGCGCTAAAGTAACTCTTGGCGACGAAACTGTTACTTCTAAACCTACTCTAATCGCGCCTAACACTAAATATCAAGGCGATCTAGAAGGGTTTAACGACGTAATCTGGAACAAAGAAGGAAACTTCCCAACCTTTAACAGTTTTGTTTATGGTGGCGAAATTGAAACTCCTTTCGGGTTTGGTAGATATACAACCGTTGATGGTGCAAGAGTAGAAAACTATTATCCGTTCGTTGCAACCGTTGCTCCTGGCGTTACCGTTACTTGGGACGAAGCAGACGACATTCTTTTAACTAAAAACCATAATAACGATTGGAACATTTCTCCGGGCTATACGGTTAAAACCATGTTAAAAGGTTCAGATAATAAGTTCTATAACGTAACTGTTATGCTTTGCGTCGTAGCGATCAACAACGTTCAAGATATGCAAAATCTAATGGTTTCGCTTGCTGGCGTAGATAACTACACTCCAGGTCACGGCGGTCAACTTGTTATGCTAAACACAGATCTAGACATGACAGGCGTTACCGATATAGTTTACTCTAAGTCAACGGCTAGTGCTGGCTCATGGGGCTTCAAGGGTGTGTTTGATGGATGCGGACATACTATTTCTAATCTAGAAGTTCCACTATTCATCCACACTAACTTTGCTGGAACTATCAAAAACGTAACCTTCAAAAACCATAAGGGAGGCACTGTAACTCAACGTTCAAGTGGTGCTGTGTTGCAAAACGTTAAGTTTGATATCGACGCTACTGGTTTAGAAAACGTTTACTTGTTCACTACCGACGGTGGCGCAAGAATGGCGCTTAACATGACTGATTGCGAAATCGTTATCAAAAACGCAACTAGCGCAACCAATGTTTACGTTCAAGCAGGTGTTTCTAAGGAACACGATAAAGGTTCTATCGTTGCAACCAACGTTAAAATTGATATGAACGATGGTAACTTGTATTTCTTTGGCGACCTTGCAAGTGCAGAACTTGATAAAGTTGGCGCAACCAACACAACTGTTAGCGGAAGCGTTGCAGTAGCATAATAAAAAACAATTAAAAAGGCTAGAAAATTCTAGCCTTTTTTTAATAGCAAAAGTTGTAAAACAAGTATTATTATTTCGTAAAAACACGCTAAAATACTTCTATAATTCGCAAAAAATCTTTATAAAAAATTAAATTCTTTTCAATAATTAAAATTAAAAAAATGTCAAGATAACTTCAATAAAAAAAGCAGAAAATTTCTATAAAATATTTGAAAATATATACTCTAAACCATTGACATGTGTGATAAATTTTGATATAATTTTACAAGATGTAGTGTATATAATGTGGGGATAGTTTCGCCATGTTGTAAAACACCTAAAAACAAGGAGTGAAAAGATGGAAAAGACAGCTAAGAACGTTTTTAACTCAAAAAGGCGTTCTGAAATAAAATTCATCACGTTATCGCTAATCTATCCAATGATTATTTTTGCGATATTCTATCTTTACGTAAACTTCAACTCAATTATGCTTTCAATGAAAACTCTAAACGATAATGGTAAATTCGTTTTTGCAGATGATTTGTTAGTAAACTTTAAAAAGACGTTCCGTCTACTAACTAGCGAATTTGAGTTAACCCGTGGTTTGCGTAACCAAGTTATAATATATCTATATGGTATATTTATAAACCAACCTTTCCAAATAATAATCTCGTATTACATGTGGAGAAAGATTCCGCTAAACGGATTCTTTAGGGTAGTAATCTTTATACCTTCAATCGTATCAACGATGGTATATGTAACCATAGGCCGTTACATATTTACCGAAATAATCCCACTAATAGTAGGTAACCCAAAACTAAGATTGCTAGCCGATCCAAATACGCAGTTCATATCCGTGTTTATCTACTCGATACTAATTGGTGTAGGTGGTAATATAGTATACTATCTAGGCGCAATCAGTAGCGTGGATGCATCTGTTGTAGAATACGGTAAATTAGACGGGTTAAATTCGTTTGGTGAATTATGGCACATAGTTCTTCCACACGTATGGCCAACAATGATATCATTTATCATAGTAACAACTTCACAATTCTTTACTGAAAAACTTATGTTATACGACTTCTTTGGTGGTGGTGCAGAACCTTCGGCAAGTACGCTTGGTTACTACTACTTTAGGTTAGTATTCAGTAATAACACGCTAAACGTAGGTCAATATCCAGAAGGTGCGGCAGCAGGCTTAATCTTCACGATAATAGCAGTTCCGTTCACTTTTGGCATCAAATACTTGTTAGAAAGATTTGGCCCGAGCGAAGACTAGTAGGAGGAAAACGTTATGAGAAAAAAATTTGATTCAAAATGGACTCCTATGAACGTCGTAGCAATGGTAGTAATGCTAATATTTTCATTGATTATCATTTTCCCACTAGTTTGGGCGTTTATCAGTTCTTTCAAACACCGTCTTGACTGGACGTGGAACAAAATTGGTTTCCCAAGTAACGAATATTCTTTCGAGCCACGTGCATGGCAATGGGAAAACTATTCAATCGCGTTATCGCGTTTGTTCGTTCCAACCGAAAAAGGCAATGTGTACATGTATCAACAAGCGTTTAACAGTATATTCTATGCTGCAACGTTCACCGCTGCAAGCATATTTATGCACTGCTTAATCGCATACATCGTAGCAAAATACAACTTCAAATTTGGTAAAGTAGTATACAGTATCGTATTAGTAACCATGATGCTACCAATCGTAGGTTCAATGTCTTCTGGCTTACAAGTAAGGCAAGCACTTGGAATTTACGGCAAATACTGGGGCGAACTTGCAATCACGTTCGGTGGTTTTGGCGGTATGCACTTCCTAATCTTCTACGCGTGCTTTAAGGCAATTCCGTGGAGTTACGCAGAAGCAGCGCAAATGGACGGGGCAGGCCACTTCAAAATCTTTATAAGAATAATGGTTCCACTAGCATGGAGCACTATTACCGGCGTATTGATTCTAAACTTCATTGCCGCATGGAACAACTATCAAACTCCGCTTGTATATTTGCCAAACATGCCAACCCTAGCAGTAGGCTTGTTCATGTTCAAGAGCAAAGCGGACGAACTATCGTCAGAACCACGTCGTCTTGCAGCAACCATGATGGTTGCAACGCCAACCTTATTATTATTCGTAATATTCAGGAACAAAATTATGGGCAACATCGCAATCGGCGGATTAAAAGGTTAATAATAAACCAACTATCATACAAATTAAAAACACTATTCTAAAAAGGATAGTGTTTTTTGATTATAAAACGCAAAAAATTAAGAAAACTAATAAGTAAGGCGAGAATAATTTAGCATAATATAAACGCAATATAAGCGCGGAGCAAATATGTAAAAACCGCAACGTAATTCGAAAAGCAAAATAAAGCAAAAAAGCGCACTCTAACAAAAATTTATTTTTTTGTATAAATACTAAAAAACAAGTAAAATTGTTAAAAAACTTTTAAAAAAGCATTTACAAATTAAATTTTTTATAATATAATAAATATGGTATATTTTATATTAGGCTAATTATGCCCAAAATAAGATATATAGCACAAAAAACAAAGAATTGTTAACTAATCTAACGGTCTAGTGTTTTCGAAAATCATTTTAAGGAGGGTGTTTTCTATGAAAAACACAAAGATTACCGATAATCTTTCTAAAGTGTTAAAAGATTATCAAAAGCCCGAAATCGAAGTTCTCGATTTAGGGGAAGACGTTTTGGGTGCAAGCACGCAAGACCCATGGGTTGATGACAATCCAAATCCATGGAATTAGTAGGAGGGTAATATGAATAAGTCGATTAGAAATAAAATTTTAATGTCACTTGTATTATTATTCACCATCGCTGTAGCACTTGTTGGCGTTTTAAGTTTCAACTCTACACCTGTTGCTGACGCATCTTTTGCAGGTTCTACCACTAAACTCAGAGCAGGTCAACCGGAAGATGGTGACAAAAAAGGTATCCGTTTCGTTTCAGAAATCTCAAATTCTGTAATCGAAGGCTTAAAAAAAGACGGTTACGCCTTAACTTACGGTACCTTTATCATGCCTGATTATTATGCAGACCCTAGCAGTCAGAAGTTCCACGCAGAACTTACCGTAGAAAACCTATTTGGTGCAAATCCAAAATACGTATGGGGTAATGCGCAAGGCGATAGCGAAAAATATTGGGTTATCCACGCTCCAGCTGACTTAACAGAAGGCCAAAGTACTTCATTGATTAAAGCATCTGTTAACATGATAAACAAAGACAACTGGAATATTAAATACGTTGCTAAAGCATACGTTAAAGCCGTAAAAGGAGAAGATACACAATATTTACTAGCAACTTCTTTAGAAGCACAATCTCTATTAGACGTTGTTGTAACTAAAATGGACGAGCCTGACGTAGCAGAAGACCCAGACATGCCTGCAATTTTAGAGGGCTTTATTACTGAATACGAAAATGCCGGCGGAGACGTTATCGTAGATTACGAGATTGTACAATCTTACGGAGGAAAAGAAGTTGCAGTTACTGACAATGCAACTGCAAAAATTGGTGAAGTTATAGACGTATCTGCTTATAAAGCATCTTTACACGATTATGCATCTCAATTAGGTAAAGATTCTAGATACTATTACTATGATGATACCCAAGATTTAGGTTCTCTCCGTGTTAAAGCAGACGGTTCAACCAAAATCGTTATTGATATTACTGCAAAACAAACTTATAATAACAAAGCAAATCCAAAAACCATAGAACTAGTTAAACTAAATGGTGCAGGTGGTTACGAAAACTTTGCAGAATCATACGATTTTGAACTTTCTGGCGACAAGACTTTCACTCTTACTTATGACGAAGTTAAAGGTCTTGATAAAGCCTATACTCATTTAGTTCAAAATTTTGACCACCCTACTGAAGTTTACGAAATTTACGTTCGTCCTATAACCGCAGTTCTTTCTACTAAAGACGAAATCGAAGATATTCACCTATACGGCCCTTACGATGGTTACACGTTTGCTAAAGGTTTATGCTTTGATATCGACCAAGATATCGATATGACTGGTTATAATAACGGCTGGACGTCATCAACTGGTCTTGCAGGCGATGGCTCTTATACCTCTCACGGTTTCCGTGGTAAATTATATGGTAACGGCCACGTTCTTTACAACCTAAATTCTAGATTATTTGATATTATCGGCTACACTGGTGAAATTAGAGACCTAACCGTTATAGGTAACGCACCTAACAACGGCGCTAAAAATTCTATGGGCTTAATTTCTCGTGCTAACTACGGCTATATTATGGATTGTCGTTTCGAAATTTCAGTTCTAGAAACTGCAACTATCAGCGCTAACTACGCTTGGACTGGCGTAGTATTCGAACACATGTATTCTTATAATGTTGATGGCGTTGCTGGTGCTGTTGTTCCATCTGTAGAGAACACTGTTGTTAGAGTAAAAGGCACTAATAACATTGGTTCTACCGTATTTGGTAGATGTGATACCGGTATGTTTGACAACGTTCACGTGTTTACTGATAACCCTAACGTGTTTGCAGAAGGTAAAGCCCCTGCAGAAGAAAATATGCCTACTATTTACGGCTTAAACGATTCTTTTGCTGGTAACGAAAATTTCAGTAGCAATAAATGGTCTTTCGAAACCGATATCCCAACCCTTTACAACAAAGTTATTAAAACCGGTTCGGGTTCTTTCGCTGCATACACCTTAAATGATGGCAATACTGATCGTGTTGCTAACGCAGAAAACGTTGTTGTAAACATAGATGACACTGAATTTACAGTTACTAACTCAGCGCTTATGACGCAACCTACTGGTAAATTTGCTCAAGTTGTAAAAGTTGGCGACGTGGATGGCGACGTGTTTGCTTCAATTACTATTGATAAAGTTACCGCTTACATCAGCAGTCAAGACGACGTAAAATATATTTCATTGCTTGCTGGCTATAATAATCCTACTAAGGTTACTGTTGACAGTGCGTCTTACGATAAGATTGGTGCTGGCGAAAAATTCGTTCTAACCAAAAATATCGATATGTCTGGCGTAGCTCCAGTTCTCGAATCAAGTGTTGTCGCTCAAGGCGGTAAATGGGGCGCTATAGGTTTCCACGGAACTATAGAAGGTAACGGCTTTGCAATTACTAACTTAAATGCACCGTTATTCAACGTTATCGGTAACAATGGTAAAATAAACAACTTAGCATTTATTGCTGATAACGTTATTTCAAATAACTTTGTTAACTACCATTATGGTATCGTTGATAACTGCTATTTCGATTATACTTCTAGTGGTGATACTCAAAACGTTCTTGTTAGTTACGCTTATGGCGGTACGTTCAAAAATAGCGTGTTTAAGGTTAACTCTATAAACACGAGAGCAAACAGATATCATACCTTTAGAACGGCATATCTATCTAGCAACGTTCAAAGATGGTTCATGAACAACTCTATTGTTATAACTAACTCTCCTTCTTGGTACTCTACTGTTGGTAACGAAGGTTTAGGCGCAGCTCCTACCGTTCTTGGCCTTAACGATTTAACTTCTGCTCACGTAGATACCTTTAAGGCAAATGGTGGTAACGATAACGTATGGACTGATAACTTAACCTTTAAAAATATCGCTATTAACGAAGATAAAGACGATAATAATATGTGGGCTAAATGGGAATATGCTGAAGGCGTTTACAATGCCCGCGTTGCTAACGAGGATAAGTTTGAAAAGGGTAATACTGTTTCTGTTGATAGCGCAACCCTAACTGCTGTAATGGACGGTGGTTTCTACTCAGCGTCTAAAGCAGATGAAAATTCTTATTCAAGAACTTATATCCGCGTTATAACTGGTTTCCTTAACAACGCGTCAGAAGTTGCAAACTTCAGAAACCTTTGCGGTGGTGATGGTTCAAGAGCACGTTATTTCGGTTATCTAGTTATCACTAGTGACGTAGAAATGACTTCTAGTTTCGCACTTGGTAATAACCCATCTTCAGGCTCTTATTTCGACGACTCTGCTTTCGGTGGCGTTATAGATGGTAAAGACCACTCTATTTCTAACCCTAAGAGTATGATGTTTAACAGTTTAGGTACTGAATACGGCGCTATAATTAAAAACCTTAAATTCTTAAATTCACCATATTCGTTTGCTGGTGGTTTAGGTATCGTTACCTTTGAAGATTGCGAATTCGACTTTAGAATTTTAACTAACTCTAAACAAAACGCTGTATCAATGTATGGTGTTTTAGCAGATAACATTGGTGCTAGTAGAACCGTTGTTGTTAAAGATACCGATATTAAAGTTCAAAACGTTACGGGCGAAATGATTTACGTTGTAGAAACTATTGGCTCTAACGGATCACTCACTTACGATAACGTTAATTTATACGCACAAGAAAAATGGGTTGGTCTTTCTGTTACTGCTAATGCAAGTGCTCCTACTAGATTTGCTCACACTCTAAACTACTACGACGAAGGTCGAACCTTCTACTATGGTAGATTTATTAGAAAAGCAGACAACACTGGTAGCGAAGCCAACACCGTATCAGATTTCTCTGTAAATCTTGGAGAAAACGGTGTAGGTGGCGAAGTTCTTACCGTACCACGTTCAACCTTTAATCTAACCAACGCAAGTGCGCTAGACGTTCCTTATGGTGGTGGTGTTCTAAAAAATGCAAATAACATTTTAGTTAAAGGTTCTCTAGGTAACTACTATAGAATTACCATTGAAGGCGTATACTATGCAATCAACAACGTAGACGACTATATCAACATGTATAAGGTTATTGCTCAACGTACTAGGTCAAACATTCAATGGATTGGCTTAAACGTAGATCTAGATTTAGAAGGCGTTACCCAAATTGCTTCAGACGATAAAGATTCTTCTCAATCATGGGATTGGGGTTGGGCATCAATGTTCTTAGGTAATAACAAAACCGTTAAAAATCTAGGAACATCATTTATGCACTACGTAGGCGCATCTGCTGATTACAAAGGTGGTATTAAAGACCTAACCTTTAAGGATATGAAGGAAACTGGTACTCTATTTAATAAAACTTCTGGTGGTTTAATCGAAAACGTTAAGTTTGAATTTGATGCTACTGGAATGTCTAGGGTAGTATTAATTTCTAGTGTTAACAATAACCGTGGTAGTGCAAGCGACCTTGAAGGTACTGCAATGGTAATGCGTAATTGTACTGCCGTAGTAACCGGCGCATCAAGTTCTTTCCAACTTTGCGCACACAGGGGTCCAAACACAACATACACGCCAGGTATTGTTATAGTTGAAAATATGGACGTTACTATGAACGCTGGTTCATTCAGTGTTGGCCGTCTTGATGTTCCTGCAACATGGAAAGATAGTACCTTGACTTCTGGTGAAGCTACTAACAAGATTGTTAGTGGTCAATTAAATGCAGATGGTACTTTCACTAACAATACTACTGAAGCGTAAGGCTTAAAACAAAAAATAATTTTTCTAGCGTGGCAAAATTGCCACGCTAGTTTTTTATTAAAATTATAGATAAAAAAGCAAAAAACACACTTTACGTTAGTGTGTTTTTAATTTTTATGGTATAATGGTATTGGGCAATTATATGCACGCCGTAGCGTGATGATATGCCATTAATTTCGTAATAGATAAAAAAACAACCTAATAAATTAGATTGTTTTTGGCACCCCCACGGAGACTCGAACTCCGGATTCAGCCTTGAGAGGGCTGCGTCTTAACCGCTTGACCATGAGGGCAAATTGCTATTTTGTTGTTGCGTTATTATTTTAGCACAATCTTTTATATTTAGCAACAAAAATATTTGCGCTTTTAAAAAAATAACCTGCATTAGCCGACGGAAACCAAAATAATAACCCGTTTGTTAACAGGCGAATACCGCGCGTGATTTTTCTGCATCTCTTTATCGCGCCCAAGAATACTTAAAGGCAAGAGCACCACTCCAAATCAATTCGACAACGGTTTCTTTTTCTTATTTTTGTGGATTTTTTTTGTGTTTCCTATCGCACTATGAAGGCTAATTTTATTTTAGCAAAATTTATACTTTTTGGCAAATAAATAATAGATATTTTTTTACTTATGAAGAACTTACTAAATATCCGCCCGTTACTTTTAATCGCCTTATCTTTTTTGCTCGGTATATGCATTGGGTATTTTGCTTTTATGCCTAAAATCTTAGGGCTTATAATATCATCTTTTTTATTCGTTTTATTATTTTTATGTATATTTTTATTTAATAAAACTCGTTCTTTTAGTTATAAAATGATTCTGTCGGTAATTCTTGCCGTGTTTTTTATCGTTGGTAGCGTTTCTTTTACTATTCGTGCGCACGATTTTAAGAATAGCAATTTAACAAACGGCAGACCTTTATCTGTTAAGGGTAGAATTATCGACGTTGACGAATATTCGGATCGTGCTGTTTATACGCTAAAAGATTTAGAGTTTATCGGTTCGAAAAATTTTTCTAGTGGTTATAAACTAAAACTTGTATCTTACGATAAAGAATTCGTTTATCGTTTTGCAGTAGGTGATGTTATAACCTTTAACGACAACGTGACAGACGTTTCTATAATTTATAACGGCAAATTTTCTGCATATAACGTGGTTAACAAAATCAAATATTCTTCTAGAGTTGTTTCAGATAATATCGTTAAAGTGGGGTTTTATCAAAACTTATTCGAACGTTTATCCACACGTGTGCGTGCAGTTTTTAACGTAGGGCTTGGCGAAGAAGAACGTTCTGTTGCCACTGCTCTTATTTTAGGGGATACGGGCGATATAGATTCTGGCGTTCTAACTAATTTTAGGGCAAGTGGGGTTGCGCACGTTTTTGCAGTTTCGGGTTTACATATAGGGTTTTTAACTGCAATTCTTTTATTTTTGTTTAGATTTATTAGGTTTAACGAATTATTAAAAACCATTGTTATCACTATAATAATATTTCTATATTCGGGTGTATGCGGTTTTTCGCCGTCTTCGATTAGGGCGTGCATTACTTGTTCGGTTATGCTTTTTGCTAAAAGTTTTTCTTATAAGCACGATTCTTTGTCTGCGCTGGCGTTTTCGGCGATACTTTTACTTTTAATCTCGCCTTTTAATTTATTCGACGTGGGCTTTATACTATCTTACGTGTCGGTTTTAGGGATACTTTTGCTATGCAAAATCTTTAATCGCATTTTTGCCCGCTTAAAGCCCCAAAAATTAAGAAACGCTTTATCTATCACGCTATCCGCGTTTTTAACTTCTACGCCTATTATAGCCTATTATTTTAATAATTTCTCAATAATCGGCATAATAACTAATCTAATCTTCGTGCCCGTAGTTAGCGTGGTTTTTACAATCTTGTTCGTTTTAACGCTTACGGCGTTAATATTTGGCGCAGAATCAGTGTTCCTATTTGTGCCGAATATTCTTATTAAAGTGCTATTATTCGTGTTTAAGGCAGTAGATTTTAGAATATTCGTGCTAAACGTAAGTGGGTTAAACGGCGGTATTTTATTGTATTATTTTGCGATTATACTTTCTAGCGAATTAGTTAATATAAAGCGCAAAACAAAAGCAATCGGCGCGTTAATCGCTCTGGTTTCGTGTATTGCGTGCGTTTTATCGGTAAACGCTATAAATCGCAATAGGCCAAGGGCGTATTTTATAGAAGATAACGGGTTTGGCGCAGTGCTATTCGTTAAAGAAGATAGTTCTTATCTAGTATTGCTCGGCAACGAAACCGAAAACGCTTATAATATCGTTTCTAGCGTAATAGAAGAAAGTAATATTAAGGGGCTAGATTGCCTTATGGTATTTGCCGAAACTGGCGACGGGTTAATATATTACGTTCATCAAATTTTGCATTATAAAAACTTATTCGCCTTAGAAGATTATAAAGATAAACTCGCGCTATACAAAGGCTATTTAGGTGTTAACGCAAGCGTTGTAAATAGTGGTTGCAGTTATACTTTTGGCGACCTAGAATTTTGCTATAATTCTTTAAGTAACGCCGTAAAAATAAACTTTATAAAAGCGGAAATCAACCTTTTAACACTAGCCGAAGAAACAGGACTTATGCCTGATTACGTAACCGATAAAAACTCGGGTGTTTTTAAATATATTTTTGCAAAATAACGCTAAATATTTCAGTAATTTGTTGCTAAAAGTTGATTAAAGTGCTAAAATGTTATTTAGGGGAGTTTGGTTTTGAATTTTACGCAGTTTAAAAATGAACTTAATAGCGGAACAGAGCATTTTTGTTATCTTTTAGCGGGGGAAGACGCGTTTTTTAGAAATCGCGCTATCGCGCTTATTAAAAATGCTTTTCTGTCTGAACCCGAACTAAACCTTGCTAATTTTGACGGCGAAGATTTAGACCTTAATCATTTGATTTCATCCGTAAATTCCTTTCCTTTTATGAGTAAGAAAAGGGTTACCGTTATCACCGAATTTTACCCTGATAAAAACGCGTTAAAGATTTTTAAGGAACTACTAAAAAATCCAACCGATACTTCGGTGCTTATAATTTCCAACCAAAAAGATTTCGACGGGCTAAAAAGCCTCCCCGAAACTTGCCAAGTTTCGTGCGCAAAGGCAGACGCGCAAACGCTTATTAAATGGATAAAAGCAACGCTCTCTGATCACGAAATTTATATTGACGGGCAAAACGCTAAACTGCTTGCTGACTATTGTTTGTTCGAGATGCAACGTATTCAAAACGAAACTAACAAGATTATCGACTTTTTAGGTAGGGGCACGGAAGTTACGGAAGACGTGATTAAAGAACTCGTTTATAAAGACGCAGATTATAAAATCTACGACATGACGGATTTCGTTGCGCAAAAAAAATACAAACAGGCCTACGCCGTGATAACCGATATGTTGTCGCGCGGGGAAACGCCTAATATGATACTTTCATCAATTTCAAGGTATTTTAGGCGATTGTTCTTCGTTAGTATAACCGAAAAAAGCGTGCAAGAGTTTATGCAAATCTTTTCGATGAAAGAGTATCCCGTTACTAAACTTATAACGCTTTCAAAAAAGTTCAAAAAGGTTTCGTTAAAGCGCGCCGTTGATTTGTTAAATGATGCAGAATATAATATAAAATGCGGAAATATTAGCCCGAACGAAAGTATGTGGATTTCCGTTTTCAAAATAATGAACGAATAGGGGGTAAAAATGAATTTAGCACAAAAATTTAGTGATTTGTGGGCAAGATTATCGTCTTCGCCTAGCGAAATTATCGCAATAGTGGTTAGCGTTATCGTTTTCACCGTACTTTATTACTACTTTATATCATTTATGGGTAGGAACGGTTCTGGCGGGCTAGTGTTCGTGTTTACGATTATTATGTTAATTTCTGCGATAACTATTTTAATCGTTGATAAAATCGACGGGCAGTTTTACCTAATCGTTCCCGCTGTTTGCATACTTTTAATTGCATCACTTTACGGTGTTGAACTTAAAAGAATTATTTGGGCAAGAAAAAATATGAAGTTTATTGATTCGCACCATAGCGGTCAAAAATCATACGATAAAGAAAAGATTGATAACTGCATTAACGAAATTTGTAAGGCGCTTATGAATCTTTCTAAAAACGATATCGGCGCGATTTTAGTTCTATCGTCGGGCAATATTCCGTCGCAAGTTATAGATAGTGGCGTAAAACTCGACAGTGATATTTCTAGCGCGCTTATCGAAAGCGTGTTCTTTCCAAAAACTCCCTTGCACGACGGGGCTATGATTATAAACGATACTAAAATCGTTGCAGCAGGTTGTTTCCTTCCGATGTCGCAAAACCCAGACGCTATCCCAAAAGACCTAGGTTCAAGGCACCGCGCAGGTATAGGCATTACCGAAACGATAGACGTTGTTTCTATTATCGTTTCAGAAGAAACTGGTATTATTTCAGTTGCGCTTGGTGGAAAAATCACTAGGTATGCTGACGTGGATATGTTAAAGAAAGTTCTTAACAAATACTACTGGCAAAAAATCGATAGCATTTAAGGGGGCTTATAATGAAGATTGAAGATTTAGAAAAACAATTCGTAGAGGAGAACGAACATCGCGTTGGTAAAAAAATCGGGCTACTATCCCTTGCGTTTTTACTTGCGATCGTAACTACTTTGGTAATATTCTTATGAAAAATTTTAATAACGGGCTTGTATCAAAAAACTTATTACTACCAAACACCCAAGACTATTCTGCTTGGGCTGTTATCGCGTGCGATCAATTCACCAGTGAAATAGAATACTGGAACGAACTAGAAAGTATAGTTAAAGATAAACTTTCTACGCTAAATTTAGTTCTTCCTGAAATTTACTTAAACGACGGGGTAGACGCGCGCATAGAAAAAATCAATAAAAACATACAAAGTTATATAGACAACGGCGTTTTTAAAACGCTAACGGGTGGGTTTATTCTAACCGTAAGAAAAACTCCGTTCGTAGAACGCAGAATAGGGCTAGTGGGCGCAGTTGACCTAGAAGAATACGACTTTAAGGTTGGTTCTAAAACAAAAATTAGGGCAACGGAAGGCACTATAACGGAGCGTATCCCACCGCGCCTAAAAATCCGTAAGGATGCAAAAGCAGAGTTCACGCATATAATGATTTTGTTTGACGACGAAAAAAGGCAAATCAACGAAAAACTCTACGAAAACAGAACTTCTTACGAAAAAGTTTACGATTTTGCGCTAAACATGGGTGGCGGTAGTATAGAAGGTTATTTTATTCCCGACACCGATAATATCTTAAACGGCTTTAACGAATTAAGAAGCGCTGAAAGACTTATTAAAAAATACGGCAAGTTAGACGAGTTTATTTTTGCCGTAGGTGATGGTAACCACTCTTTGGCAACGGCAAAAACGCATTGGGAGAACGTTAAAAAAACTCTTACAGAAGAAGAAAAACTAACGCACCCCGCTAGATACGCTATCTGCGAATTCGTTAATATTTACGACGAAGGCATATATTTCGAGCCTATACATAGGTTTGTTAAAGGCGTTAACGCAAAAGACTTCGTTAACGGCTTAACCGAAAACTTTGGCGGAAATATAACCGTGTTCGACGGGGATAAGGATATTGCCGTTAAAGGCAACAAATCTCTTCCCGATACTATCAAAGAGTTAGACGCGTTTATTAAATCGTATATCGAAAAGAACGGTGGCGAAATCGACTACGTTCACGGCGAAGAAAACGTTAGAAATTTAGTAAAAACTAACGCAGGAGTTGGAATATTTTTAGATAAACTTGATAAAAGTGAACTATTTAAATACGTTTCTAAAAACGGCGCGCTACCTAGAAAAACCTTTTCTATGGGCGAAAATATAGAAAAAAGATATTACCTTGAAGGAAGTAAAATAGCAAATGATTAAAGTATGTAAATTTGGTGGCACTTCTATGGCAGATGCTAGTGCCATTAGTAAAGTAAGAGATATAATTTTAAGCGATAAAGATAGAAAATTTATAGTAGTTTCTGCACCAGGGAAAAGGAATAAAGCGGATATAAAGATTACCGACGTGCTTTTTACCTGCTACGACGAAGTTATGAAGGTTGGCACTTGCAAAAAGAGTTTTTCTATCATTAAAGAAAGATTTATCGGCATTTGTAAAGACCTTAATTTAACTCTTGACATCAATGCAATTTTAGATAAAACCGAGCGCGAAATCGACCAAAATCGTAGCGTAGAATTCACTACTTCTAGGGGCGAATATCTAAGCGCAATCGTTATGGCAGACTATCTTGGCTTTGAATTTGTCGACGCTGTTGATATGATTAGATTTGATAGCGTAGGCGAACTTAACAAAGACTACACCGACGACAGAGTTAAAAACCGCCTAAAAGGCAAAGAAAACGTTGTTATCCCAGGTTTTTACGGCAAGAGTTACGAAGGGACGGTTAAAACTTTCAGTAGGGGTGGTAGCGATATAACGGGCTCTATTATCGCGCGTGGCGTTAAAGCCGACCTATACGAAAACTGGACTGACGTTAGCGGGTTTTTAATCTGCGACCCAAGAATAGTGCCAGAAGCAAAAACTATCGAAGTTTTATCTTATAAAGAACTTCGTGAACTCTCTTATATGGGCGCATCAGTTCTTCACTCTGAATCAATTTTCCCCGTAATGAAAGAGAAAATTCCAATCAACATAAAAAACACCTTTAAGCCCGAAGATAAAGGCACAATGATAGTTCCAAACGAACTACTAATCAAGGATAAAAACGCCGTAATCACGGGTATAGCAGGCAAAAAAGACTTTACCGTTATCTTTATCGAAAAGTCTATGATGAACTCAGAAGTGGGCTATATTCGCCGTGTGCTTTCTGTAATCGAAAACCATAGGTTATGCGTAGAGCAAGTTCCATCTGGCGTTGATACCTTATCGCTTGTAATCGCTTCTGAACAACTTAAAGACGGAATGCTTTCAGACATCGTAAACGAAATTCGTGAAAGCGTTAGCCCAGACTACGTTCACGTTATCGAAAACGTTTCGTTAATTGCAACCGTTGGTCATAATATGGCAAGAAGACCAGGTACAGCGGCAACGTTATTCGGCGCGCTCGCTAAGGAAGGCATAAATATACAAATGATAGACCAAGGTTCAAGCGAACTTAACATTATAGTTGGCGTTGCAAACTCTGACTACGAAAAATGTATTCGCAGTATTTATAGAGCGTTCTTTACCGAATAGTATTTAAATAAGGCGCAATTTTAATAGAAAAAATATAATTTATATAAATGGAGTAAAAAAAATATGGACTACGCAAAAGAATCACTTAAACTCCACGCTGAAAAACGTGGCAAAATAGAAGTAATCTCTAAGGTAAAAGTAGAAAACAAAGAAGACTTGTCTTTGGCATACACCCCAGGTGTTGCTACACCGTGCTTAGAAATTCAAAAAGACTACAACAAGTCTTTCGAACTAACCGCTAGGGGCAATATCGTTGCCGTTATAACCGACGGCACTGCCGTTTTAGGACTTGGCGATATCGGGCCAGAAGCAGGTATGCCGGTTATGGAAGGTAAATGCGTTTTATTTAAATCTTTCGGTGGGGTAGATGCTATTCCACTATGCGTTAGAAGTAAAAACGTAGACGAAATCGTTCAAACTATCAAACTTTTAGCAGGTAGTTTCGGTGGCGTTAACCTAGAAGATATCTCTGCTCCAAGATGCTTTGAAATCGAAAAGAGATTAAAAGAAGACCCCGAAGTTGATATTCCTATCTTCCACGACGATCAACACGGCACCGCAGTAGTATGCGTTGCAGCGTGCATTAACGCGCTTAAACTTGTTAAAAAGAACTGGGAAGACGTTAGCATAGTGTTTAGCGGTGCAGGCGCAGCGGGCGTAGCGATAGCAAAACTTATGATTGCAATGGGTGCAAAAGACGTTGTTATGTGCGACAGACACGGTATTATCTACAAGGGTAGAGAAGAAGGTATGAACGCTTCTAAACTCGAAATTGCAGAATTTAGCAATAAACTAGGTAAAAAAGGCAGTCTTAAAGAAGCGCTTGTTGGCGCAGATATATTCGTAGGCGTATCGTCGCCAGGCGTTCTTACCGAAGAAATGGTTAAAACTATGAACAAGGGCGCAATCGTAATGCCAATGGCAAACCCAATCCCAGAAATTATGCCAGACCTTGCAATTAAAGCAGGTGCAGCAGTAGTTGGAACGGGCAGAAGCGACTTCCCTAACCAAATAAATAACGTTTTAGCGTTCCCTGGTATTTTCCGCGGTGCGCTAGATTGTAGGGCAACCGACATTAACGAAGATATGAAGATTGCAGCAGCAAAAGCAATCGCATCACTCGTATCAGACGAAGAATTAAGAGCAGACTACATTATTCCTGCTCCGTTTGATAAAAGAGTTGCCGAAACGGTTGCAAAAGCCGTTAAAGAAGCAGCAATTAAAAGCGGGCTTAATAGAATTTAGTTATAAAATATTGGTGGAAAAATGGATATTAAAAATTTAGATAAGAATTTTGCATTTGATAACGCTGTAAAAAAGGGTAGGCACAAAGTTTACACAATGCCATCTAATCCGTTCGACTTATACGGCGTTTACTACAACAACGAAGAAGGCAGGTTTGAAAGAATACCACTAGAAGTGTGTAAATCTGCAAACCCTGCTATGCAAATACTATATAAACATACTGCTGGCGGTAGAATCCGTTTTGCTACCGATTCATCATTTATAGGTATTAACGCTAAATGGAACGATAGATGGAGTATGTGCCACATGCCACTAACGGGCGAAGCAGGGTTTTACCTTTTTGAAGAAACCAAAAAAGGCAAAAAACTAATCGCAGGTTTTAGGCCAGATCCACATGAAGAAAAAGGGTTTTTTAAGAGCGTTAAACGCCCAAGAAAAATGACTTATTACGAACTATATTTTCCGCTATATAACGAAGTGCTTTCGCTAGAAATCGAACTAACCGAAAAAGCAACGGTAGGGCACGGACTTCCTTATAAAAACGTTAAACCTATTCTTTACTATGGTTCTTCTATAACCCAAGGGGGTTGCGCTAGTAGACCGGATAATAGTTATCAATCTATGATAGAAAAGATGAACAATATAAACTACGTTAACTATGGTTTTAGTGGCGCTTGTAAAGGGGACGAGTCCGTTGTAGATTATATAACTAACGTAGATTGTTCGGTTTTCGTTTGCGATTACGACCACAACTCTGATACGCCTGAACTTAAAGAAAGGCACTTTAAGGTTTACGAAACTTTTAGAAAGAAACACCCAACAACACCGTTCTTAATCGTTACAAGACCAGATTTTTACACCCCAGTAAATAAAAAGGCAATAACTTGGGCAAAAACTGCGTTCGTTGTTGTAAAAGAAACTTACGATAGGGCAATAGCCTTAGGCGATAAAAACGTTTACTTTTTAGACGGAAGAAAATTCTTCCCTAAAAACGAAAGAGAGTGGTGCACGGTAGATGGTGTTCACCCTAACGACCTTGGCTTTTATAAAATGGCAAAAGGCATTTATAAAAAACTAGTCGAAATCGACGAAATTTTCAAGTAAAATAAAACAAAAGAACTAAATAATTACTAGTAAATTTTACGAGATATAAATTAAATAATTAACGGCATTTTGCCGTTTACGAGGTGTAGCGCAGTTGGTAGCGCGTATGGTTCGGGACCATAAGGTCGCAAGTTCGAATCTTGTCACCTCGACCAAGAAAAAAACACGATTGCATTTTTTTGCAATCGTGTTTTTCTATGTGTTAAACTTTTACGCTTCTTCGGTAAATTGGTCTTTACTAACACCACATAGTGGGCAAACGAAATCATCTCCAAGGTCAGCCCAAGTAGTGCCAGGGGCAATTCCGTTATCAGCGTCGCCCAAAGCCTCGTCGTAAGTGTAACCGCAAACGTCGCAAATATATTTCATAATTTTATCTCCTTTTATAAATTTTTATTTTACAGCCAAACGGCTAAATTTTAACCAACGAAAAAGTCGAATACTAGCATTACTATAAAACCTAAAAGTAACATATAGGTTGCAAGACGTTCGTGCCCATGAGCGTGTGTTTCTGGTATAACCTCGTCTGAAATAACGTAAAGCATCGTTCCGCCTGCAAACGCTAGCATAAATGGTAGTATCGTAGTAGAAATACCAACGGCAAAATAGCCTATAAACGTTCCAACAACTTCTATAATACCCGTTATCATTGCTATAAAGAAAGTTCTTTTTTTAGTAATGCCACTAGATAGCATAGGGGTTATAATTATCATACCTTCGGGTATGTTTTGGAGTGCAATACCGCCTGCAACAACCATACCTTGGCTAGCGTTTCCCGTGCCAAAACTAACGCCTGCTGCAAGACCTTCTGGTAGGTTATGTATAGCGATTGCAATAACGAAAAGTAAAATCTTATTTAAATGTGCGTTTTTTTCGGCGTTACCGCAATTAAGGTCTACACCCGAAAGTTTATGTAAGTGAGGGACTACTATATCAATAAAACTTATAAAGAACGCCCCACAAAAAATCCCAAGTGCCGTTGTTAAAATGCTGGTTTTAACCATAGGGTTATAAGACGGAATAATAAGGCTAACTATTGCCGCCGATAACATAACGCCACCAGCAAACGCCAAAAGTGCATCGTTTAGTTTGTGTGATTCTTTTTTAATTAAAAATCCGATTAGCGCGCCGATAACCGTGGCAAGTCCCACGCCAAGCGCAGTTAAAACAACTACTATCATAAATTTACCCTAAAATTTCTTTTGCAAGGTTTTCTATTTTTAACTCGTCTTCTTCGCTCATAGCAGAAAGGATACTGACGTTATTTTCAACGAAAGTAATGTTTTTAGAATTAGCAAAAGCATTTTTAATGGTTTTAATAACCATAGGCGACCAACTGCCGTTTTCTATAATGCCGATAGTGCGGTTTTTATAACCACGCTCAGTTAGTTCGTTAATAAACTCGCGCATAAAGGGGAAGAGTTCGCCGTTATAAGTTGTGGTTGCAAGTATAATCTTTCCGTATCTAAACGCGTCTTCAACAGCCTCTGCCATATCGTCGCGCGCAAGGTCGGTAACGCTAACTTTTGATGCACCAAGTTCGTTTAACTTATCTTGAAGGTAAAGAACTGCTTTTTTGGTGTTGCCGTAAACCGAAGTGTAAAAAATGGCAAACCCGTCGCTTTCCACGCCGTAAGAAGACCAAGTGTTATATAGATTTAAGTAATAAGAAAGATTATCTAAAAGCACGGGGCCGTGTAGCGGTAAAATGCCTTTTACTTCAACGCCGTCAAGTTTTTTAAGGAGCGCTTGAACTTGCACACCGTATTTACCAACGATGCCGAAGTAATCACGCCTTGCCTCGCAAGCCCAGTCTTCATCCACGTCTAACGCACCGAATTTTCCAAACCCGTCGGCAGAGAATAAAACCTTGTCAAACGAATCGTAAGTTACTATAACTTCTGGCCAGTGTACCATAGGCGCACCGATAAAAGTAAATTCGTGCTTGCCGGTATTTAGAACGTCTTTTTCCTTAACTATAATTCTTCTGCCTTCAAAATCGTTTTTGTAAAAGTTTTTCATCATAGTAAACGCGCGAGAAGAAGAAACGATAACGGCGTTTTTAAATTCGCTCATAAATAGATTTATGTTAGAAGAATGGTCTGGCTCCATATGTTGAATAACGAGATAATCGGGTTCTTTGCCAGAAAGAACGGCTTTAACGTTATCAATCCACGTCTTGCCGAATCTAGCATCTACCGTGTCGAACACCGTAATTTTATCATCTATAACAACGTAAGAGTTGTAAGCCATGCCGTTAGGCACAACGTATTGCCCTTCAAAAAGGTCTACTTCGTGGTCGTTAACACCAACGTATTTAATAGAATCAGTAATTTTCATAATTACTCCAAATAATATATTTTCCAGTAGATAATTATAGCATAAAAACGGAAAATATTTCAAGTGCTTTTAATAAAAATTTACGCGTGTAAAAATTTTTGCCAAAAATTCTATAAAAACCTTAAAAAGTTCAATATTTCTCTTAATAATGGTTTGCATTTTTCAAAATTTGTGTTAAAATAGGAAAAATAAAAAAATTATAAATAATTTTTGGTTAAGGAGAGCAGTATAATGGCGAAATATATAAACGAACCATCACGCACTTTTAGCGAATATCTTTTAATTCCAGGCTATTCTTCAAGCGAATGTTTACCAGCAAACGTAAGTCTTAAAACCCCGCTAGTAAAATTTAAAAAAGGCGAAACTTCAAGCATCACGATGAATATTCCTATGGTTTCTGCAATAATGCAATCAGTATCAGGAGATAGGCTAGCAATCGCGTTAGCAACCGAGGGTGGCGTGTCGTTTATCTATGGCTCTCAATCAATCGAATCTCAAGCAAACATGGTTGCAAGGGCAAAAAATCATAAAGCAGGTTTTGTAAAAAGCGACTCTAACGTATCGCCAGAAAGCACCCTTAAAGATATTTTAGACCTTAAAGAAAGAACGGGGCACTCTACCGTAGCCGTTACCGAAGACGGAACGGAAGAAGGTAAACTTTTAGGCATTGTAACAGGCAGGGACTACCGTGTTAGCCGTATGAGTTTAGACGAAAAGGTTAAAAACTTTATGACGCCTTTTGATAGATTAATCACCGCATACGAAGGCACAACGTTAAAAGAAGCAAACGATATTATCTGGGATAACAAACTTAACTCTCTACCAATAATAACCAAAGACCAAAAATTATTATATTTCGTATTTAGAAAAGACTACGATACCCACAAGCAAAACCCTAACGAACTTTTAGATGCTTCTAAAAGATACGTTGTTGGCGCTGGTATCAATACTAGGGACTATGCTGAACGCGTACCTGCACTTGTAAACGCTGGGGCAGACGTACTTTGTATAGACTCTTCTGAAGGTTTTTCAGAATGGCAATCAAGAACTATTGCTTGGATAAGAGAAAGATACGGCGATAGCGTTAAGGTTGGCGCAGGCAACGTTGTAGACGCAGAAGGTTTTAGATTTTTAGCAGACGCTGGTGCAGACTTCGTTAAAGTTGGTATCGGTGGCGGTTCTATCTGTATAACTAGAGAAACCAAGGGCATAGGCCGTGGCCAAGCAACCGCGCTTATAGAAGTGTGCAAAGAAAGAGATAAATATTTCGAAGAAACGGGCGTGTACGTTCCCGTTTGTTCAGACGGCGGTATCGTTTACGATTATCATATAACGCTTGCGCTTGCAATGGGCGCAGACTTCGTTATGCTAGGCAGATATTTTGCAAGGTTCGACGAAAGCCCAACAAACAAAGTTAACATTAACGGCAACTACTATAAAGAGTACTGGGGCGAAGGTTCTGCTAGGGCAAGAAACTGGCAAAGATACGACCTTGGCGGAGATAAAAAGTTATCTTTCGAAGAAGGCGTTGATTCTTACGTTCCTTACGCTGGCAAACTAAAAGACAACGTTGCAATGACCTTATCTAAGGTAAAATCAACAATGTGTAACTGTGGCTCTATGACTATTAAAGAATTACAAGAAAAAGCAAAACTCACCGTGGTTTCTGCAACTAGTATCGTAGAAGGTGGCGCGCACGACGTTATTCAAAAAGAAAAAACCCAAGTAATGAAATAAACTAGAAAAACAGTATTTAATCAATAAAAATTTAACCCGTTAAGTTTATGCGTTCAATAAATTATAACGGGTTTTCTTTTTTAAATTTTTTATAGAAAAAAACTGAAAAAATCCATAATTAATTTTAAAAAAAGTCTTTCATTAAATAATAAAATATGTTATAATTAAACTAGCGTAATGTGTAATGTGGTAGAACGCCTTTATTTTACCGCAAAAAAGCGAACTTTAAAATATGCATTAAACAACTTTAACGCGGTATGAACAAAAAGCGCGGGTTGTAAAAGAAATTTAGAAACAATTTTTAAGGAGAATAATATGAAAACCGTAGTAATTAAAGCAGGCAAAAACAACTTTAACGAAGCGATTGAAAAGGCTAAAAATTTATTTGCAAAAAGTGGCGACGTAGAAGTAACCTTAAACTTTGCGAGTGGCAGGTTTAATTTTGATAAGGAAATTCATTTCGACGTTGCAGGTTTAGAAGGTAAAAAGAAACTTAGAATATTAGGTGCAGGAAAGGCTAACACTACTTTCTCTTCCGTAACTAATCTTACTAAAGAAGATTTTATTAACGACGGCGAATTTTCTTACGTTCAACTACCTAAAAACGAAAACGGCGAATACCCACGTATCGGCGCTTTTTATAGGGGAGATAAACAAATAAAACTATCTACCAGTAAAAGGTATCGCATTTCGCCATACTTTATGGATCACGACGGGAAAGTTGTTCAAATGGGCTACGGCGTTGACAGAACGTCTTGGGCTAACAGGCATAAATTCTATCTAGATTTAGATAGCGTTAAAGAACTTGAACTAGATAAACAAAACGGAACTGAACTTCACGTTTTCGTTGAATGGGAATTCAAGATTTGCCATACCGAAAAAGTTGATTTAAACGACACTTACGTAGATAAAAAAGGCAAAACCTTCGTTGCAGTTTACGTTAACCCTAACGAAAGAATTGTTGGTAACTCAAGCCTTTGCTTTACTAGTAGACCTATGTACGTTTGCAACAATATCTCTATACTAAAACAATATGGTGGCTACACCTACGTTCAAGAAGAAGGCAAACTTTACGTAAGAACTAAAGACCTTAATTTCTCTAAACCTTATTCTGTTGGTAACGCATCGAGATTGTTTGTATTAAACGGACTTGAAAGCGTAGAAATTTCGGGCGTAACCATCACCAAGTTTAACGACTATATTAAAGAGAACTTTAACTACTGGTGTTCTAGCCAAGCAGGTTGTTCGGTTATGATAGCAGAAGCAATCCATAAAATTGAAGGTTCTAGGGGCTTCCCACCATACAGCGTTGTTTACGCAACTAACCTAAACGGCTTAACCGTTAAAGATTGCGTGTTCAAGGAAATTCCTTGTGGCGCAGTATCAGGCGACCATTCCTTAAAGAACGTTAAGATTATTGATAACGATTTTATAAATATCGGCGCTTCTGCCGTAAGACTAGGAACTGCTATCACACCTAATACCGAAGGCGCTGACGACGAAAAGCACTATCTAGAAAACGTTGATATTATAAACAACTACATAAACGTAACGGGTGCTTTCTATAACGAAAACTGTGCAATTACCGTTACCAGAGTTAACGGACTTAGAATTCAATATAATACCATACTAAATTCTGGTTATTCTGGTATTTCTGTTGGTTGGTTATGGGTATGTCCTGAATTTAAATACGGCGAAAATATTAACGTTCTTAACGCAGATATTTCTCATAACTTTATTAAAACGTATATGATTTACACGTCTGATGGTGGTGCAATCTATATGCTTGGTGGTAATATTCACCATCCAAACGATAGTATCGTTAACTATGTTCACGAAAACTATATCGTAGAAACTCCAAGAACGGCTCTTCAAAGAAGGTTCTTCTCAGGCTTATATCACGATGGTTCTTGTTCTAGTTGGTATAACGGCAACAACGTAATTGTTCACCACCCTAAAAAACACAACATTTATAGTTCAAGAATTTTCTTGCAATACTGGGCACCAGACGGAAATTCGTTCAACGTTGCTAACGAAACTGGTCAATGCGCTTGGAACCTACACATTAAAAACAACCACTACGTAGGTTGCCGTGATATTTTCGATACCTATCATCGTTACCTTGCGCACGTTATGGAAGATAATACGCGTAATATTCACGAATACGAAAGACACTTCTACAAAAATATTGACGAAGCGATGAATAACCCAGTAGTAGAAGGTGTTGTAAAAAGCGCAGGTTGTAAAAGATAATTTTTATCGGAGTAAATTATGATTAAATCAATGAACAACGCTCTTCACTTCGACTTTCACACTATGCCGGGCATTAAAGACATTTTTAAGAATTTCGATGCCGAAGAATTTGCTAAGAGTTTAAGCGACGCAAAGGTTAGATATATAAACTTTTTTGCGCGCTGTAATATAGGTTTTAGTTACTACAATACAAAAATCGGCATTAAATACCCTGGTTTAGAACGCGACGTTCTTAAAGAAGTGCTAGATGCGTGCCATAAATACGATATCGGCGTTACTGCGTACTTTAACGCAGGGCTTAACCACGAACACACTTATCTTCATCAAGACTGGATGGTGCTTGATAAAGAAGGCAAAGTTATTCGCGGTGATAGAACTGAAAACTTTTTTAGAATGCCTTGCTACAACACGGGCTTTTTAGATCACTTAAAAGCCGAAGTGTTAGAAGTTGTTGAAAACTACGACGTAGACGGAATTTTCCTTGATTGTATGGGGCCAAGACCTTGCTACTGCCATAATTGCCTAGAAAAAATGGCAAACGAAGGCGTAAACGTAGACGACGATAACGAAGTTTTAGCGTATAGCCATAGGGTTATTCAAAGCGTAGAAAAAAGTATAAGAGCACTAGTTAAAAAAGATATTCGCGTGTTCTTTAACACCGAAAGACCAGACAACTTAAACACCCACACTTCTCACGCAGAAGTAGAGTGTTTGCCTGCGGGCCATTGGGGATACGACTTTTTATACCCACACGCCGGTTATTTTAGAACCAAATACGAAGACCTAATTTATATGAGCGGTAGGTTTACTGATAGTTGGGGCGATTTTGGCGGAATAAGACCGCTTGTTGCTTTCGAACACGATATGTTCGACGCGCTTGCAAACGGATACCAACTTTCTATTGGCGACCATTTGCACCCAGTAGACGGGCTTTCTAAAACGGTTATAGAAAGGGCAGGGATAGTGTTTAGAAAAATGGACGAATACGCACCGTTTGTAAACGGCACTAAATTCGTTAACGACGTTGCAATTTTATATCCGCACACGGCAAACCTATTCTATGAAAAAATTAGGGGCTTATCAAGACTTCTTTGCGAACTAAAAGTTCCTTATAACGTGCATGACGAATACGGCGATTTCTCTAAAGAAAAAGTGCTTATTATTCCAGGCGAGTGCCACGAATTTGACGAAGTAGTTAAAGAAAAACTAATTTCTTATGCTAAAAACGGCGGTAAAATTTTATTTGTTGGCACGGCTTGTGAATTTGCTAAGGAACTAGGGCTTGTAGATTTTGCCGAAGTTTATAAAGACACTACCGATAACGCTTACTTTGTTCTAGAAGAAAACGGCGAAAAATGGTCTATGTATAACCCCTCTGTTCTTCTTAAAAACAAGAGCGCAAACGAAATAGGCAAATACGTTAAAGGTATTTTCCCTAATAAAGTTTGGGATGGAAGACACGGATATTTCTATCGTCCACAAGGCGAAGTTACTGATTATTCAGTTTCGCTTTATAAGGATAATATCGCGCTTATATGTTTTGATCTTTGCACGGCTTATTCTAATAGTTTCTTGCTAGAACAACGCGATTTATTTGAAAGTGTTTTAGATAAACTACTAACCGAAAAATCGTTCGTGGCAAAAGGCTTTAACGCAGGCACTATTATCACAATGACGGCGAATAGCGATAGAAAGATTATCCACGTTAAAGCAACCGTTCCAGAACTAAGAAATGGCAAAGGCGTAACCGAAAACCACACCTTAATAAAGGGCGGAAAAATAACCGTTAAAGGCGAATATAAAGTATTTGCTATACCAGAAAACAAAGTAATTAAATCTGTTTTCGAAAATGGAAACACTATTTTTGAAACGGGCGAAATTTTAGGTTATTCAGCGTTTATGCTAAAATAAAACAAATAAAAAACGCAGAGCGATTTGCTCTGCGTTTAATATTTTAAAGCGATAGGGATATAATAGCAAAAAGGCAAATAAAAAATGCAGTGCGTAAACACTGCATTATTATTTTTTTAGAATTAAACTACGCCTTAGCACCGTTTTTTCTAATGGTTTTTAGGCATCTAGCGCAAACGTAACCTTTAACGGTAGTTCCGTCTTTTAAAGTTACTTCAGTTTTTTGAAGGTTAGCTTCAAAAAGAGTAGGTGCTTTTCTGTTAGAGTGGCTAACGGTATTGCCTGAAAGTTTACCTTTACCGCAAATGCTACATACTTTACTCATATAATTTATCCTCCGGACCTATTTATTACTTTATAACACCAAATACTTTACCATATTATTAAAAAAAATGCAACGTTTTTACGCGATATTATTAAAAAAATAATTTAAAAAATTTTGTTATAGGCAAAAAAATTTAATTATTTACCTTAAAAGGTTGCAAAATAACGAGAAATATTGTAAAATAACATTAATAATATTAAAAGAGGTAACTATGTCTGTAAAAACAAACAACGTTTACGGTAAAATCGTTATATCAGATAAAACTATCGAAAGGTTTGTTTCGCACGTTGCGTTAGATTCCTACGGTATCGTAGAATTCGTACCGCTAAATTTGTGGAACTCTATTATCAGTTTCTTTAAATTCGGTTCAGACGTAAAGGGTGTTAAAGTAAGCACTTCTGGCGATAGGATTACTATAAACGTTGCAATAATCGTAAAATACGGCGTATCAATAAAAGCAGTAGTAGAAGCGCTTAAAGAATCCATCAAGTATAAGGTAGAAAAATTTACAGGCATGATAGTCGAAACAATGAACGTAACCGTTATGGGCGTTCAAAGATAATTAAAAAAACAAACAGCATATAATTTGGGGTAATATACAATCATGGTAAAAACTATAAACGGTCAAATGTTTAGGAATATGATACTAACGGCATCTAAGATGCTTGAAGTAAATAGGGTTAAAGTAGACGCGCTTAACGTCTTTCCAGTTCCAGACGGAGATACCGGTACTAATATGTCGCTCACTATACAATCTTCCGTTAAAGAAGTGATGAATTGTAGTAGCAACAAACTTTCGGAATTAGCAAACGCAGCATCTAAGGGTGCTCTTCGTGGCGCAAGGGGTAACTCAGGCGTTATTCTTTCACAAATCATTAGGGGTATTTGCTCTGTTCTAGTTAAAGACGAAGAGGCAGACGTAAAAACTTTCTGCCGTGCAATACTTACAGGTGCGGAAATCGCGTATTCTGCGGTAAGTAAACCAAAAGAAGGCACGATTCTTACAGTTATAAGAATGATTGCAGAGCACTTACAATCAATAAAAAACAAACATAAGGATTTTGAAAGTATCTTCACCGAAATTATCACTTCTGGTCAAAACGCAGTAGCGCTCACACCAGACTTACTTCCAGTTCTCAAAAAAGCAGGGGTAGTTGACGCTGGTGGCGAAGGTCTTATGTGCATATTCCTTGGCATGCAAAAAGCAATCCTTGGCGAAACCGTAACCGGTACGGCAGTCGTTCCTGATACTAAGTCTTCTGAAACGGTTATGGAACACGCCGATATAATGAGCCTTGGCAACATTGAGTTTGCATACTGCACCGAGTTCTTTATTATAAACCTTAAGAAAAAGACCACGATGGCAGACATCGAAAGGCTTAAAGAAACGCTTATGACAATCGGCGATTGCGTTATCGTTATAGGCGACCTAGAATTCGTTAAAGTTCACGTTCACACTAACCAACCAGGTAAGGCTTTAACTGAAGCGCTTGCTCTTGGCGAACTAGATAAACTTAAAATCGAAAACATGTTAGAGCAAAACCGTGCTCTAGTAAAGAAATACGAAGAAGAAAAGAAAGTTATGGGTATGCTTGCAATCACCGCAGGTACGGGTATTACCAGCATATTCAAAGACATTATGGTAGACGGTGTTGTAGAAGGCGGTCAATCGATGAACCCTTCTGCAAGCGACATAGCAGACGCAGTTATGCGTATTAACGCCGAAAACGTATTCGTGTTCCCAAATAACAAGAACATAATTCTTGCAGCAGAACAAGCAAAATCACTTGTAGAAAACAAGCAAATTCACGTTATACCAACTAAGAACATACCACAAGGTTTCGCAGCAGCACTAGCCTTTAATCCAGACCTTTCTGTAGACGAAAATAAGGCTAATATGATTCACGCGCTAGACTCTGTAACGGTTGGTCAAGTAACCTACGCGGTAAGGAACACTAACGTAAACGGCATAGAAATTAAAAAAGACGATATAATCGGGCTAGACAATAAAAAGATTATTTCATCTGGCTCAGATTTAGGGCTTGTAACCATAGACCTAATCGAAAAACTCCGTAGCGACGAATGTATGATAACTCTTTACTATGGTAAAGACGTAAAGGAAGCAGACGCGCATGCGGTTCAAAAAATCGTTCAAGAAAGATACCCCGATTGCGACGTAGAAGTTCACTTCGGCGGTCAACCTATTTACTATTATTATATAGCACTAGAATAAAAACGAAGCGGGGAAAGAACAAAAATCTTTCCCTTTCTTTATAAATTATGGAACTATTTAAAATTCGCGGAATAAACGAAAAACGCACGCAAGAACTAAACAAAGCGGGCATATACGACACGTCAGACTTAATGCGCTGTTTTCCTAAAAACTATCTTGATTTAAGGGAAAAGCGCATGCTTTCTTACGCCTATCATAACGATATAGTTTTAACCGTTGCAAAAGTTATAATTCTTCCGCCTATAAGGTATTATAAACACGGCGCAGGCACTGTTAAAGCCGTTTGCGAGCAAGACGGGCTAACTTTTAACGTAATATGGTTTAATCAGCCGTACGTGGCGCAAAAACTTAAAGAGGGTGAAGAATATTTGTTCTACGGCAGAGTAAGGAGAGAAGGTGATGCTATTATGCTAGTAAACCCTACCTTTGAGCCGTGCGACAGGGCGTTTAGATTAAAAGGTATCGTTCCACATTACGCAATAAAAGGTGGAATACCCCAAAAAGTGTTAAGAGACGCAGTTAGATTATCGGTTGATATAGAAAAACCGCAAAGCATGATACCGTTATCAATTCAAAGAAAATACGGATTAACAGACCTATATTTTGCGTACAAAACCGTGCACAATCCCACCGATTTTAAGAGCCTAGAAATAGCGTCTAATAGAATAGCAGTAGAAGAATATTTTGCATTGATATCAGCGTATAAAACTATATACGGTGGCAACCAAATGGTTCGAACTAACAAGTATTCTTGCACGGCAAAAGATCTAGTAAGTTTTATAACGAATAACTTTCCGTTTGAGTTTACCGACGGGCAAAAGAAAGCCGTTAACGAAATTTTTGCAGACCTTAAAGGTGAATACGCAATGAATAGATTACTTCAAGGCGACGTTGGCAGTGGTAAAACAGCCGTTTCAAGCGTGGCAATCTATATAGCGTTATCGTCAAACTATCAAGTTGCAATGCTATCTCCAACCGAAGTTCTAGCAAAGCAAAACTACTCGGTTGTGAAAAATCTATTCAAAGATAAATCGGTAGAACTTTTAGTGGGTTCACTTACTGCAAAAGAGAAAAAGAACGTAAAAGAACGTCTAAAAGCGGGCGAAATAGACGTTTTGGTCGGTACGCATGCTATACTTACCGACGACGTGGAATTTAAGAACCTATCGTTATGTATATGCGACGAACAGCAACGTTTTGGCGTAGCACAACGAAGCGCAATGCTAAATAAAGGCGTAACGCCAGACGTTTTAGTTATGAGCGCAACGCCAATTCCTAGAACGTTAGCGCTGATATTTTACGGTGACCTTCAAATAACCACGATTAACGATAAGCCTAAAAACAGACAAGAAATACAAACTAACGTCGTTCCGCTAGAAAAATACGTTGATATGCTTGGCTTTATCAAAAAAGAAGTATTATCGGGTAGGCAAGCGTATTTCGTTTGCCCGAGAATAGAAGGCGACGAAGAAGGCGAAATTGAAAGTGCGAAAGAAATTTTCGAAAGCCTTAAAGCCAAAATGCCAGACGTTAGAATAGGGCTGTTGCACGGCAAAATGAAAGAAAAAGAAAAAACCGCCGTAATGCTAGACTTTAAAAATAACGACTATCAAATTTTAGTTTCTACCACGGTAATCGAAGTTGGTGTAGACGTGCCTAACGCAAGCGTTATGGTTATATATAACGCAGAAAGGTTTGGGTTATCACAACTTCACCAGTTGCGCGGTAGGGTAGGGCGTTCTGATATAAAGAGTTATTGTTTTTTATTAACAAACGCAAAAACCGAAACTGCAATCGAAAGACTAAAAGTTATAAAATCTAATACTGACGGGTTTAAGATTTCCGAAGCCGACTATAAACTTCGTGGCTCGGGCGATTTTATGGGCGTAAGGCAAAGCGGTAAAATGCTTGGCGACCTTGGATTTTTGAACTTTAAAACGGATAGCATATTCCTTGCGAAGAAAATTAGCGACGAAGCGTTTGAAAAAGGCGAAAATTTAGATAAGATTAAAGCGTACGCCAAAGCGAAATACGAAAAACTAAAAGATATCGCGCTTAACTAAAAAAATAAACGCGTAAACCACAATGGTTTACGCGTTTTTTTGTTACGATTTATTTGTTATTTAACTTTCTTAAAGGTGTACCAAAATACTAGCAACAACTGAACGGGTATGCCTATTAAAAATATTAGCCAAATATTAGGCGTGGTTGTTGGACCTAAAACTCTAAACGATAAAAATACCGAAAGAATAATAGTCCAAACGAGTAACGATAAAATTATCAAGTTTCCTAACGACTTTTTCCACACCGAAAAGAAAATACAAAGAATACATAGGGTAAGTGGCACGGCGTAGATAAACGATAGCCACGCAACGGAAAATCCAGCGTCTGTTAAAGAAGTGATTGCAAAAGATAAAATTGCAAGTAGCCATACAAAAGATGCACCTATTAAACAAACGATAGAACGCTTTTTAGTAGACATTCTTGTGCGTTTAACCTTAACTTCTTGTGGGTTAGAAATCAATTTATCAATAGTCGTTCCGTAGAAATTGGCAATTTCGTATAATACGGTAAGATCTGGCGCAGACTCTCCGCGTTCCCATTTAGAAACGGCTTTATCCGAATAGTTTAATTTTTTAGCAAGTTCGGCTTGCGTTAAATTATGCGCTTTTCTAAAATTTATTAAGTTTGTTGCAAGGTTTTCTTTAATATCCATACAAAGAATATAACACAAAAAAGCAAAAAAATCAAACAAAATAACGCAAAATCAGCAATTTCTACCGTCAGTAGAGTTAAAAACTAAAAGGTAGACCGAACGCGCTTAAAAGTAGGTTGCCTTAATTGCTACGCAACTTTATAATAATTAACGTAGTAAATCAAGGCAAGATTTAATTAAAGGAGAGTAAAATGAAAATAGCAATTTCAGTAGAAACGGCTTCGGACCTATCTAAAGAACTTATCAAAGAAAACGATATAAAGGTTGTGCCGTTTACCATATTTTTGGGCGATAAAGATTATAAAGACGGGGAAATCACTTGCGACGAAATTATAAAATTCGTAGACGAAAATAAAATTCTTCCTAAAACGGGCGCAGTAAATCGCATTACTTACGAAGAGCATTTTGCCGAAATCTTAAAAGACTATGACGGAATAGTTCATATTTCTCTTTCATCGCAACTATCAAGTGCTTACGAAAACGCCCTAGCCGTATCAAAAGAATTAAAAAACGTGTTCGTTATAGATTCACGCTCGCTATCAACGGGTATAGGCTTACTTGCGTTATATGCTAGCAAATTAGTCAAAGAAAACACGCCTATCGAACAAATTTACAATAAAGTGCAAGCAAGGGTAGAAAGCGTTTCTGCAAGTTTTATCCTTAAACGCGTAGACTATCTATATAAGGGTGGCAGGTGCAACGCGCTAGTTTATCTTGGTGCAAACCTACTTAAAATTCGCCCGCAAATAATTCTTAAAGATGGCAAGATGGTTTCAGGGAAAAAATATCGTGGTAACTTTGAGCACGGCGTTAACGCTTATTGCAAAGACGTGTTAGAAGAATTTTCTACGCCAGACCTTAGCGTTGCTTTCGTTACTTACACAACGGCAAGCCCAGAAGTAGTAGAAACGGCAAAAAATCATTTAATAAATCGTGGCTTTAAAAACGTATATATAACGCGCGCGGGCGGAACAATCACTAGCCACTGCGGAGAAAACTGCCTAGGCATACTATTTATAAACGACGGCGCTAAAACTGAATAATATAGCAAACCTACAAATAAAACAATAAAAAAACCTGTAACCCAAACAGGTTTTTCTTATTTTCTGTAAAAATATTCATTAAAATCAATATTATTCACTAAATTATTCAAAAATATAAATAAATTTTCAAAAAAAATGAAAAATTTTTCAAAATATGCATAAAAATAGTTGACAACCGTATTTTTAAGGTGTATAGTAGTAAACGTAAAAACGAAACCGTGCCAAACACGGCACGAACGAAAAAGGAGAAATAAAAATGAAAAAACTATTAACATTATTTTTAGCAATAACTACTGCTATCGTTGCTTGCGTTAGTTTAACTGCTTGTGGTAAAGAAGAAACCAAGATTGCAGTTCAAAAAGGAACGACGAGTTTTATGTATGCAGATGTTCTTAAAGGGACTGAAGTGGTATCATACGATACGTTTGCTCTTGCTGCTACCGATATGGTAAACGGCAACGCTGATTACGTATTCGTTGACAAAACTACTGCAAAATCACTTTGCAAAGAAATTAAAGGTATTAAGTTTATTGATATCGCACTTTCAAGCGAAAACTATGGTATCGCAATCGACCCAGCACAAACTGCTCTTAAAGGTCAAATTGATGCTATATTAGCAGATAAAGCAGACGAAATCGAGGCTATTAAAACCAAATACATGAACGGCGAAACCGAAAAATACGTTGGCGTTGAATCTGCTACTAAAGACGTTAATAAAAAAGATTCTCAACTAGTAGTTGCAACCAACGCAGAATTTGCTCCTTGGGAATACAAAGAAGGAACTAAATTCTATGGTATTGATATGGAAATTGCTAAAATTCTTGCAACCGAATTAGATATGGAATTAGTTATCGACGATATGGAATTCGATATGGTAGTTGGCGCTGTAGGTAAACAAGGCGTAGATATCGCAATGTCTGGTATTACTATTACGGCAGAGCGTTTAGGTGTTGTTAACTTCTCAAACCCATACTATACTGAAGCAATCGTAGTAGTTTGCAAAGCAGACGATACTTCTTTAGATTCAGTAGGTACGGTAGTTGACCTATTAAGCGTTATTTGTGCGGCAAAATAATTATAAAAATAAAAGGTAAGTAAAGGCTTAGTTTTTACGCTAAGCCTTTAATTTGGTTAATAAAATGAGTATATCTGAAATGTGGAAAGAATTTGTCAAGCAGTTTATAACCAACGGGGGCTATAAAAACGTTCTTAAAGGTTTATTAATTACTGCCGAAATAGCCGTTCTTGGCTTATTAATCGGTATCGTAATCGGTACGATTATTGCAGTAATAAGGGTAATGCCTAAGTATAAACGCTTGCCAAGAATACTAGATAAGATTTGTGGCTGTTACGTAGAACTATTTAGAGGTACGCCTATGGTAGTTCAACTATTAATCGGTTACTGGGTATTACTACCAGCGCTTGGAATAGAAGTAAACTCGGGTGTTAGCGTAGCAATAATCGTTTTTGGTCTAAATAGTGGCGCTTACGTTAGCGAAATAATGCGTGGTGGTATAAACTCCGT
>JAZLBC010000030.1:0-2950 GCA_045613505.1 Christensenellaceae bacterium | reverse complement strand
AATCTATGTGAGGTGTGTATAATGGAAAGAGAAGAATGCACGAAAATCTTAAAAGCGTTAGCGGACGATACCCGTATGCAGATATTTGAAATGTTGCGTGGCGGTACGCTTTGCGGTTGCAAAATCTTGGAGCAACTCAATATTACACAACCCACGCTTTCCCACCATATGAAAGTATTGTGCGATTGCGGTTTAGTAAAAGCAGAAAAAGATTGGAAATGGACTTATTATACGCTTGCGTGCTGTAAACTTAATGAAATGATAGATTTTCTCGGTGATACGAAATGTAGAACGGGAAAAACAAATGAAAATACTTGCAAAAAAAATACGTGCGATTAAGTTCGCATATATTTTTTCTCTATCACATAGATAATTGTCTATATAGACAAAAATAAATATAAGGAGTTATATTGTGGAAACTAAAAAACGCAAATGGTTAAGCGTGCTTATTGGGGTAATTGCTGTTGTGTTGCTTACAATAGGGATTGCCTTAGTTGTGGACGGTGTAAACGGGTTAAAAGCAATAGGCGATTTTATAACTGACCAAATACTTGGTATGAAATGGCTAAACGCTTTAATCGGTATGGCGTTTAGCGCTATGTTTGGCGAAACTTTTATGTCGGGACATTGGGGGCAAGCAATACAATTTTTTGTATATGATACGGTAAAAATAGTCGTGTTGTTATGCTTGCTTATCTTTCTCATTTCGTATATACAAAGTTATTTCCCACCCGAAAGAACAAAAAAAATACTTGGACGATTTAAGGGTATCGGCGCAAACGCGGTTGGTGCTTTGCTTGGTACGGTTACTCCCTTTTGCTCTTGCTCGTCCATTCCTATCTTTATGGGCTTTACCCGTGCAGGAATTTCAAGCGGTGTTACGTTCAGTTTCTTAATTTCAAGTCCGCTCGTTGATTTGGGTGCGTTTATTCTACTTGCGAGTGTGTTTGGCTTTCCTATTGCGATTGCTTACGTTATCGTGGGGTTAATTCTTGCCGTTGTCGGGGGAACGATTATTGAAAAAACGGGCGTAGGAAAACACGTGCAAGATTTTATTATGGAAGGCAGTATTGCCGAAGTGGACGGCGTAGAACTTACACAAAAAGATAGATTGATTTACGCAAAAGACCAAATGCTGTCAACGTTAAAAAAGGTATGGATTTATATTCTTGTCGGCGTTGGTATCGGGGCGACCATTCATAACTTTATTCCTACCGAATGGATACAAGCGATTTTAGGTAGTGATAAATGGTACGCCGTACCCCTTGCGACAATTCTTGGTACGCCTATGTATGCGGATATTTTCGGTACAATTCCCGTTGCGGAAGCGTTGTTTGCAAAAGGTGTTGGCGTTGGTACGATTCTTTCCTTTATGATGAGCGTTGCCGCGCTTTCCTTGCCCTCTATGATTATGCTTTCAAAGGCGGTTAAGCCGAAACTGTTATTTTGGTTTATCTTTATCGTTGTAGTCGGCATTATGATTATAGGCTTTACCTTTAACGCCTTTAATTTCTTATTCGTTTAATAAAATTTAAGGAGATATATATTATGAAACTTATTACTCTTGGTGCTTGTTGCAAAAAGTCTAAACAAAATCACGAAAACGCTGTGATTGCCTCAAAAAATTGCGGTATTGAAACGCCCGTAAATATTGCCGATACAATGGAAATTATGAAATACGGCGTTATGTCCACCCCTGCCATTGTAATTGACGGAAAAGTCGTTGCTATGGGTAGAATGTTATCGGTTGAGCAAATCGAATCGCTTATAAAGGGGAAAATGGCGGAAGAAGATTCCGCAAAAGTTTGCACTTGCGGTTGTGGGTGTCAAAATAAGAGGTAATGTTATGTCTTGTAAAAATGTTAAAGAATGTATTTGCCCGAAAACAACGTGTCCTAATCACGGTAAATGTTGCGCGTGTGTTATAAAACACCGCAATACGGATAGTTTGCCATATTGCCTTTTCCCTGATAACAACGGTGATAAGTCAAATGAAAACTATTACAAACTATTAAAGAAAAAATATGAAAATGTAGCAAGTTGAAAGATTATAATTGTTTAAGTATAGCACGGTAGTCTATCATTATGGACAAATGATAAACTACCGTGCCTTTTTATTTTCTATTCAATTTACACTAAATCGACTTTATAAACGATTTGTATTTTTCTTGGCGTATTCTTGTCTTTTGGTGTTGCACCGATTATAACTCGTTCAATAAGTTCAACACTCATTGCTCTCGTTAATTCGTTTACGTTTAGATAGCGTTTTATCTTCGCTATAAACTCATCCACGTCGGCAACAACTTGACTGCTTTTTTCAAGACTTTCGTTAAGTTCTTCAATCTCCGCCGTTAAGGTTTTCTTCTCGCTTGTATATCTCGTTATTAGCATAACGCAAATATCTTCGGGGATTTTACCTTTAACTTTGTCAGCGTAAGCGTTTTCAAGAAGTCCAACTAAATCAGTAAGTCGTTTGCTTTTCTTTTTTAACTCATTTTGAATCGACTTGATTTTCTCTTGAGAAAGTTTTTCGCTTCTTTCAAGGAAAGCATTTCTAACGGCGTCTTCATCGGCTATTACCATATCAATCTTACTTCGGATATCCGCCAAAATAACTTCTTCGATATCCTTTGCGTTAATATGGTGACTAAAACAATAAGCCTTACCAAGCCTGTTATGGTCGCCACACTCAAACGAGCAATAAACTTTGCCGTTTGTTACCGAACGACTCATTCGCATTTTACCGCCACAATCTTCGCAAAACATTAACCCCGAAAGAGCGTGGACGAATCCGCTTCGTTTTGTTTTCCGTCCTTGACTTACTGAACGTAGCATTTCTTGTATGCGTTCAAAAGTTTCTCGGTCAATAATTGGCTCGTGCGTATTCTTAATCACAAGAAAATCACTTTCATCTCGATAAATACGCTTATGGTTTTTATACGATACGGTT
>JAZLBC010000029.1:0-12815 GCA_045613505.1 Christensenellaceae bacterium | reverse complement strand
GACATGGCTACGATCCGACTTGTTCCCAATCTTGAAAAAAGTAAAAGCCACCTGGGGGCTATATAAAAAATGCTCTAAAACGCTGTTTATCTTCGTTTACAGCGTTCTTTTTTAGTTTTTGGTGTTATTTATCGTTTGATTGTTTAAAGTGGCTTAAAAGCCCGTCTATGTGCGTTATAGCGTCTTTATAGTCTTTTACATTTTCGCTTTCTTTTAAGCCGATTACTTGCCCGTTTTCATCAAATATACTTTTAGTTTCTTGTAAAAAATGCTCTTTATTGTGGCAATCTTTACATAAACATTCTAAGTTATCAATGTTTAGCGTTATGTTTATATCGTGTATGTTATGCGGTGTTATATATGTTTTATGGTGGCATATTTCCCCAGGTTTTCCGCATCGTTCACAAATATAATTTTTCATTGTCATATACAGCCGGCTTAATTTCTTCCAGGCTTTGCCCGTATAAAATGCTTTAGCGTATGCTTTCAATGTTTACCCGCCTTTCATTGTTTACTATGTTTACTTTAATTACTATGTTTAAGTGTTATACATTTAAGCAAGCTGTTTATAACTCTTGTTATCTTTGGATCTTCTCCAAAATACCAGCTACTAAGAATAAAGCCCGATACAGTTCTAGCCATATACTCGCTTTCTTGTTCTTCTTTTGTTAGTCCGGTTTGTACTTCGATATAGTCCGGTATACCGTCTAATAAAGATTGAATAAAAGCGTCATTGTCTGTTAAATCCTGGTCTACTTTTAAAAAGTCTTTTGCTTCTGTTAAAGTCATTTTTTCACCTCGCAAAATAAAAAAATAGGGCAAGGGCTACAAAAACCCCCGCCCTTAAATTAAGGATTTATTACAGCGTTTAGGCTGTTGGTGTTAATACCATTTTAATAAATGCTTCTTGTACAAGTGGTTTACAGTCTGCTATAGCTGTAGCCTTAAAATCAATTAAGTTTTTCTTAAAGCTACTTTCTGTAGACTTTTCAATATTGATACCGTCCGCAAGGTTAAAGCCATAGTACTTTTTAAAGTTGCCCATATAGAATGTATCATCAGCAATATTATCATCAATGACAACTTCAAAACCTAAGATTTTTCCTACGCTTTCCCCTTTTGGATCAGCAATAAATACCGGTCTATTATTATCATCGTGGCAACCGTAAACACGCTTATAAAGTGTAGAATTGTTAAGGGCAATTTTACTACCTTTTGCGTATCCTCTTTTAAGCATAGATACAAAATCTGTATAAGCTGTAAAGCCCTCTGTTTCTGCTACTGTTAAAAGGTTTGTTCCTTCTGTCCAAGTGATACCCTTTTCTAGTCCGGTTCCTTGTCCGCTTCCAGTTCCATTTACAATAGCTGTTTCTAGTGTTTCCATTACGCAAGCTGTCAATTCTTCTACAAGGTAGCTTTCAAAAGCGTCAATGCTCATTTTTTCTACTTTCTTTGAAATAGACAAGATTTTAATAATTTCGTTGCCCTCAAAAATTACGCTTGCTGTAGCTACTTTTTCGCTTTCTACTTCTTCGCCCTCTGTGTGCCATTGTGCTTTAGTTGTTGGTGTTCCTACTGGAATAGCAATTTTAATAGGCACGTTAAAAGCTCTAGCTTCTGCTAAAAGCCCGCCTTGTGTTCTTGCTAAAGCAATAACTTCATTTAAAGTATTTGTAGGTAATACGGCTACAGAATTACCGGCATTATTAAAGCTGTCGGCTCTTTGTTCCATAACGCAATTAAAAGCCCGTTTTTCTTCCTGGTTAAGTGGTCTACCTAGTAAAGACTTAAAAAAAGCGTTGCGGTATTCTTTAGAGTTTACAGCGTTTTCCGGGTCGATTGCTTCCGGTTTGTTTGTAAGGCTTTCAATCATTTTAAAAGCCTGGCTTCTTGCTTCCGGGTCGTTTCCTGGTTCTTTTTGGTCGTTATTGTCTTTAGCTTGTTTAATTGCTGTTAATTCAATATTCAAGCTGTTAATGTCTACATTTGGATCAGTTTCAATAGTTCCCTTAATTTCTGTAGCTCTTTTTTCTAATTGTTCATTAGTAAAACTTCTGTAGTAGTTAAATGCTTCTTGAATTGTTTTAAAAATCATAGTGTTATACCTCACTTAAAATATTATTTATCAGCTGTAAAGCCGATTTTTTAGCAAAATATTTATTTTTGCTTTCTTGTAAATTGTTTCTAGCTTCTACGCTAGTTTCTTGATACGCTGGAAATACAACTATAGAACACTCATAAACTTTGTTAATTTTTGATATTGTTCTAGTGTTTGTTTCGGGGTCGTAAGTGTCGCCCCCGTCCGGCACGGTAAAAGCAAAACTACAGCCCGATAAATCGCCCCTTTCTACTGCCGTATATACTTCTTTGGCGGTTTCTGTGTTTGGTAGTATTGCCTTAAAGTTCAAGCCCTCATTATCTACCGATAATTCAAGCGTTTTAGGTGTTCGGGCAAGCGGTACTTTATTTGCATCGTGATTATACAAAAGTCTAACATCTGTTAAATCTGTACTTTCTAAAGCTCCGCTTAAAATAACCTCGTTATAATCTCCTAAAAATGGGTCGTGTATAACTGTAGGCTTATTAAAAACGATTGCCCGCCCGCATAAAATAAGGTCTTTATTTTCTGCCGATTGTTCAGCCCTTATATTTAAAAATCTAGTTTCTTTCATTGGTCGCCCCCTTTAGCCTTGTTTAGTTGGTATTCCTCGGCTATATCTTTGTTAATGTAATTAAGGCTTAATATTGCGGTGTCGCCGTCCTCAACTCCTGGCAAGTTCAATATTTCTAAAGCCTGGTTTTTAGTTAATATTCCTAGTGGTACAAGTTCCTTAATTACAGCTACTTTACTTTTAGGGCTTGCATATTGTAGCCGTCCACTTTCAAAAATAATTTGATTGCCGTAAACTTGCTCCCGCTCCGTAAAGATTTTATTTGTAAACTCTAGCCCCAGGGCTAAAGCTATAGGCTCTACAATGCTTTCATAAAATGCTAAAAATTCATCTTCGTTATAACTACCGTTTACAATTTTTTTATTTATTCCTAAGTAGTCATATATTTTTTCTTTTATTGCTTCTGTTTGTTCAGCACTTAAAAAAACGGGTTTACTTTCAAGCGGTATGTATTCGGCTTTTTGGTCTAGTGCTACTATTCCGCCGTCATTATTGACTTGTAAATAATCATTTATAAACTTTTCTTTTTCTTGTTTTAATTTTTCCGGGCTTAATAATTGCGTATATTTCAACATTCCCCGGATATTAGCCCCCGCTTTTATTCCGTTTATAATTCCCTCGTTTTGTGTGTGTGCAAGTTCTAAAGCTGGATCTATTGCGGTGTTATTATCCCCTAGCAATTCGCTAGCGTTAAAATGTCGTCTAAGGTGTATTAAATCCTTGTAAGAAAAAATAAATTGTTTTCCGTCTTTAAGATAAAAACGGCAATATAAATTATTTTCGTTATCGCTCAAAAACTCTACAGAATTACAAGTAATAGGATATACAGCCGATAAATTGCCCCTATTATCCCGCTCAATCAATGCAAAAGAATTATTATATAAATATAAATGCGTTACCATTTTATAAATAAAGTCGTATGCGTTCATAAATTGATTAGGTCTATATTGCAATAATCTATTTATTTTACAGTCGCCGGCTTCTCTATGATTTGTATAGTTTATAATGTGGCTACCTTTCAACTTTCCGCAATTTCTAGCTATACAATCTATAGCACTTCTATAAATATCGTTTTCGTATGCGTTCCCGCTCCAGGAAGTAAAAAAGCCCTGGCTTTCATTTATACTTTTAATTTGTGTTATTGTTTTATTTTTTGGTCTAAAAAAGTTTTGAATAAATCCCATTTTAGCCCCCTTAATTTATATTACATTGTTTACTATGTTTATAATGTTTACATATATTACTAATTATACAATGTTTACATTTATTATACAAGTATAATTCTTTATAGCATAAAAAAAGGGCTATATACTTAAATATAGCCCTTATAAAAAAATATTAAACTTATTATCTTTGTACAAAATCAGCTTTCATATTGTCTACAGCTTCTTTTACATCGTCTAAATAATCGGTTTTAAATGCTCCCTCTTCAAAAAGATTATACATAGCATAATACTTAAAATTGATTTTTCGGTTTGTAGCTCCGTTTCTGTTTTTCAAAATTACCGCTTCTAAATCTCTTTTAGTACTACTTTTGCAAGCGTCTAATATTTCTTTATTGCTTGCTTTTTCTTTGTCGTTTGTTCCTGGTTTCATTCCCGCCGGTTGCAAGGCTATTAAAACATCGCTTCCGTATTCAATAGCTCCGCTTTCCTTAAAAGCTGTCATAGATACAGCCGTATTATAATTATCACGGTTAAAGCTCGATATACCTATAACCGGGGTTTTAAAATCCCTACTAAGTCTTTTTAGCTCCAGTACGCTTTTATCTGTATTTTGTTTGTCGCTTGCTCTAAGCTCATAAGGTGCTAAAATCTGCAAATAGTCGATTAAAATAACTGGTGTTTTTCCGGTTATTTTTATATGTCTTTCAACTTCTTTTTTAATTTCTTCCGCTCCTATATTTCCGATACCCTCAAAAATAAAAAGCCGATTAGAATATTTATTAAAAGTAGCTGTAGCCTGGTTTATTATTTCGGCTTCAAAATCTGTATATATTCCCCTTGTTATTTCCCGGCTTGTTTTTGCGTAATAATGATTAGTTAAATATGACATTCTACTAATAGACTTTGCTAAAAGCTCATTAGCTCCCATTTCTAAACTAAAAATTAAAACATCTTGCCCGCTCTTTGCTATGTTTTCGGCAATTTGTAAAGCTAAAGTAGTTTTTCCTAGTGATGATATAGCCCCCAGGATATACAAGCCAGGATATAAACCGCCATCTAAAACTTTATCTAATTGTTTAAAGCCAGTCGGTATAAATGGGATTTTAGCCGGGTCTACTTCTTTATAAAACTGTTTAAGAAGTTCAAAAGCATTACTATTTTTATGCTTTTCGTTTGGATCAGCAATATTTATATTTTTTATAACTTCACTTTTAAATAAATCTTTATCACTTCTTAATAAGTCGTTAGCGTCTTTATTTTCTTTGTATTGGCTATAACTATATTTTGCTACAGAATAATTTATTTTAAGCTCTGTTAATTGTTCCTTTAGTTTTTCGCTTGCTGTTTTTCCTGGTTCATCGTTATCAAAATTAAGTATTAAAGTATTTTCTACTGGGTTTTCTTTTAAATATTCTATAAGTTTTTGGCTTCCAGTTCCGCCCAGGGCTACAGCTTCCCCGCCGGCTTGTATTACGCTTAAAGCGTCTAGCGGTGCTTCACAAATAAAAATAGGTTTTCCCGTTGTAAATGCTTCTACATTAAAAATAGGCTCATTTCCTACTAAATCGCTTTTAGGTTTTCTAAAGTCTTTCCCCTCTACGCTTCTAGTAATAAAATAAGATTTTTCTTTGTTGTATGGAATTACTACAGCTTTTTTATATTCATCATATCCCAGGAAATAACGGCTTATAATTTCGTCATTAAATCCCCGTTTTTTTAAATAGTCTGTTTTGTGTACATTTGCAATACAATTATTTATATATGTTTCTACTTGCTGTTTTGTTTCCGGTTTAGTTTCTTGCACTCTTTCCCGCCTGGTTCTTTGTGGTCTTTCAACGCTTCTAAAAGTTGAAACATTAAAAAGCTGTTTAGCTCTGTCTAATTGGTCTTTAAATTCGGTTATATTTTCTTTTAGTCCGATTAAATTAAAAAGATCCCCGCCGTTATTACAGCTAAAACACTTCCAGGCTTGCCCGTCCGGTGTTATGCTAAAAGCTCCGCTTCTATTCTTGCCCGTTCCACTTCCACAAATAGGGCAAATATAAACCCCGTTTCTTGATTTTTCGGTTATGCTTTCTACATAATCTTTTAAGTATGGTTTTAGGTTTTCTAAATCTTGCATTTTTTCCCCCTCAAAAATATTTAGTTTTGTTTTATTATTACTCTTTTGAAAAGCAACCCGCAACCCGCCAGGGTGTGCGGGTGCTTTTCTCTTTAAGTACTTATATTTACTTAAAGTACTTACCGATTTTTTAAAATGGTCTTTTTTCGCTTGCATATATAGAAGAAAAAAAACAAGGTCAAAAACTACCGTATACAAAAAATACGGCTACCGTATACAATAAATACGGTTAGCGTATACAATAAATACGGCTACCGTATACAAAAAATACGGTTAGAAAAATATTTTAATTCCTTTTATTTGTTGCCCCTCTTTGTATTCTTCATAAGTTTTTATATATTTTTCAGCTATAAAGTGGTCTAGTATTTTTTTTACATTTTCCCTTTTTCTTTTTATTTGTACTCGGTCTAATTCTTCCGTTTTTATTCCCGCTTTTTCAAAAAGATTATTATAATTTACAAGGTTATTTTTTATTTTGTTGTTTCCGTTTTTGTACATTGCTATTTGTTTTATTAAAAGCTCTCGCAAAATTATATTTTCTGTAGTGTTTGATATTCTGTATTTTTTGCCCTGGTGGTTTGTTTCAAGTAGCTTTATATCAATGTTTATTACTTGCTCTATATCTTGTGAATAAGCATATAACGGCGGGCATTTAATAAACTTGTAGCCCTCTACTTGTTCCCCGTTTGGCATAACTAATTTAATGCGGTCTAGTGGTAGTAAATAAGTTTCATATTCTGCCTTTTTGGGCTTTCTTTTCGCTTTCTTCCATTTCTCTAATTGTTCGGTACAATCTATAACTATTCTTTTTACTACGCTATTTTCAATACTTCTTTTAATTTTTTCTAAAACTTCATCGTTTATATTGCTGTCGTTTGTGCCGTTCATCGCTCTATAAACTTGCTGTAAATTAAAACAAATATCTTTTTTCTTTTCTTGTTTTCCCGCTTCCCATAAATTACATACAGCCCTATGTACAACTGTATCAAAAGCGGTTAGAGGATCGCCTTTAATTGTTATTTTGTCGTTATCTTCAAAATAAGCTATAATATTTACAGTTTCTTTATTTTTTTGTGATATATCTAAAAGGCTTTTTTTCCCTTGTAAACTGTCTTTAGCTATATTTACAAGCTCATTAGCTACTTTACTATTAGGAATATAAGCATTTTTAAGGCTTAATTTTTCATAATCACTAAAATTAAAAAGCTCCTGGCTTATTTCTGTATCTTCTTTTTTTATAAAAAGTTTTTCTAAAGCTAAATTATAAATATAATTACTTATAGCAATTTCTTTTATTATCTTTTTTTGTTCTTCTTCGTTTAAGTTTAAAAGTCCTTTTATTTCGTTTTCCCCTTTCCCCATAGCTTCCAAAAAAGGAAGCATTTTTTTTATTTCTTCGGGTGTAGGATCGTTAATAATCCATTCATAAGTATTTTTTATACCTACGTTTTTAGGGTCGTCTAATACATCTAAAAAAAACGGATTATCTTTTATAACATCATTAATTTTCATTCTATCCCCCTGGCTTCCATTTCTTTTTTTAAGTCCTCGGCTAAAATGATATAACCGCCGTTTAGCTTTTCAGCTTTTAAAGTTCCTCTTTTTATAAGGCTTCTAACTCCAGGGGCATAGATCCCCAGTATTTCGGCTACTTCATTAACTGTATAAAATGGTTTATCTAGTGTTATCATTCTTAAAAGCTCCTATTTTTTGCTATGGTCTAAAAGTTCATTATTCTTTTTATAATTGGTTAAAAAATCGCTTATAATTTCTTCTAAAGCGTCTTTAATTGGTTTACGCTCTGTATAAGCATAGTCTTTTAATTCTTTTAAGGTGTCTACTTTAAGTATAAAAGTAGCCCTTGTATAATCTGCTGTAAGTCCAGCTTGTACGCTATTATCTCTTATTAAATCCGTTCTTCTGCGTCCGTTCATTGGTGGCTTTTTTTCGCTTTCTTCTGTTCGCTCTATTTGTTGGTCAATAAAGCCCGCTATTGTTTCCGCTGTTCTGCTGTTTGTTGGTATATCTAATTTTTTAGCCATTTTGTTTAACTCCTTATTATTTTATTTTTGCTAAAAGTTCGTTTGTTAATTCTTGATATTGTAAAGCTCCGCTACTTTTTGGCTTGTATTCTATTATGTCGTTTCCATAAGCTGGGGCTTCCGCAAGTGATACATTTACATTTATTTTTGTTTCAAATATTCCGCCAGGAAATATATTTTTTAAGTTTTCAAGTATTGTAGTATCAAGATTTTTTCTAGCGTCATACATTGTTAAAAAAGCTCCCATAATTTTAATATTATGGTTTAATCGCTTTTTAACTGTGTCTATTGTTTCTACAAGTTGATTAAATCCGCCCATAGCTAAAAACTGGCTTTGTATTGGAATTAAAATAAAATCGCTTGCGGTCATATTCATTAAAGTAATTCTATTAAGTGCTGGCGGGTTATCAATTAAAATAAAGTCATATTCTTTTTTAAGATTTGCTACAGCTTCTTTTAATAAAAACTCATTACCAGGAATATTTACTAGCTCTAAATCTGCTTTACTTAAAAGAATATCGCAAGGTAATAAATCATATTTATCAAGCTGTATAATTGCCTTGTTTATATCCTGGTCTTTTGTTAAAACTTCATAAAGTGTTATGCTTCCAGCTTCTACAGTAGCCCCCGCCGATTGTGTTAAATTGCCTTGTGGGTCTGTATCAATCAATATAACTTTATAACCTTTAGCCGATAAACAAGCCCCTAAATTGATTGTACTTGTAGTTTTACCTACTCCGCCCTTTTGGTTCATTAAACTAATTATTTTCATTTTTTACCCCTCTTAAATAATTCTGTAGTATGTTTTCTTTTGGTGGATTGCTTAAAAAGTTATCTACCATAGCTTTACTTTCTGTTATAAAGTGAATAATTTCATATTCATTTTGTTTAATTTTATTAAGTTCATTTACAGATAAAAGCCGGTCTTTTTCGGCTTCCTGGTCTTTGTAAAGTCTTAAAAATTGGTCGCATTTGTCTTTTATTGCGTTTCCGATTAGTTCAGCTTTCTTTTTATCAGTACTAAAAGCCTGGCTAAAATCAATTTTTAACGCTTTTATACTGTTAAAAAGTTTTTCTTGTTGCGGTGATAATTTCATAAATTGCCCCCTTTAATTCCGGATATTTCGGACACGCTTTTATAAAAATATGTCCGTTTTTTATTTGTTCCACAATTTTTATACTTGTACTACAGCTAAATATAGATAACTCAATTATTTAGCGTTGTTTGTAGTACAAGCCTTTATCTTGCGTACGCTACTTTTTTAGTATTCATCAGCAAATAATAAAGTAGTTGCCGATCTATCCCATTCAGTAATAATAAAAACATCTTTGTTTAAACTCTTAATGTGATATTTTGCTACAATTCTTTCATCATTGTTTTTTACTGCATTATCATTTAAAAGTTTGTCGTTTTCGCAAGTTTCCCCCCAGTCGCACCCCTTATACTTATTAAATGCTTCTACTACTTCCCGCATTGCTTCGGGATTGTTTTCTATTGCGTTTGCAAGTCCTCTAGTTTGTACTATTTGCCCCATTTTAAAATCTTTCATTTATTCCCCTTTCCTTGTTTATTTTACAAGGTTTGTTATGTTTAATATGTTTACATATTACAGTATGTTTACATAGTAAGTCAAGTAAAATAATAGCTTTTAAAGAAAAAAAAGCCTCGCTACTATCCAGTAGCAAGGCTAAAACTTAAAACTTCTTTTGGAGAGGTTTAATAATGAAAAAATCACAATTCCCCAGCTTCCGCCGGGGGTCTTATAGTTTCCTCTATAAGACAGTTGCAAGATATTTGTATTATATATTACTATGTAATTTTTGTAAACTATGTAAACATTGTAATAATTAAAATAAATACATACCTTTATATGAGCTTATAGGGTTTCCTAGTTTTGCACTTATAACAAGGTCTTTTCTGTAGCCCTCAAAATTATTAACGTGCTGTATGTCGTATACTTGCCCGTTAAATTGTATTACAAGATCTGTAGTTATATCTTTTCTGTAATTTATTTGAAAAATACAATCTTCAATAGTGTTATTATATACAAGTCCATTAGCACTATCTAAAACTTTGTTTCCGCCGGTTTCTTTGTAGTAAGCCCATATTTTATTAGGAATTGCTAATAAATATGAAGTAGTGTTTACTCCGTTTACTTTTATTGTTTCTACTTTCCATATTGATATTTTTTTATCTTTAATTCGTGCCATTTACAGCCCCCTTAAAAATTAGATTAAATTTTAGTGAAGTATCAAAAGTAAAATTACTAGTAAAATTATAGTAGTAGTTTTCTTGATACTTAATAACATTAAAATATTTATCTAAACTTATATAAGTAAAGAATAGATAATCTTCATTATATGAATATATGCCCCAGGGTAAAAATAAAGTTTGTTTGTATTCCTTTTCCTTGTCATATATAAATACAATTTCATTATTAAAAAAGTTTTCTTTTGTTATTGCTTCCATAGGTAAAACAAGCTCTTTTCTATATCCTATATAGTCCTCGGTTTCACTTGATAAAATAATTTTTTTGCTTTCTGCTCCAGGTTCTAAAAGCTCCAGCTTTCCGGCTGTTCCTACGCTTAATATTTTCCCCTGGTCGTTTTCACTTGTAGACAATAAACAAATAGCTTTATTTTTTAGTATTCCGTTTGTACTCATAAATAAAACCGCCTTTCTATATTGCTTCTAAATATTCGTTGTAGTGGTCGCATAGTCCTACATAACTATCTAATAAGCTGGCTAGCCCGTCTATTCTATACTTTGGATTGTTATTTTTAACCGGTACTATATTGCCGTTTCTGTCGGTTTGTACTCCGGTATTTGATATACACCATTTTAGAAGTGGGTTATTGTTATAATTTATAAGTTTTGCTTTTAGATCCGCTTCTAGTTTCTGCATTGGTAAAGATAAAGTTTTAGCCCCTTGTATACATCTCACCATATTAAAGCCGTTGCTTTCCATTTCCTCAACCCAGTATCTAGCACTATAACTATCGTAATAAATCCAGGCGGGCGTAATTTCGTATTCGTTTACCATTTCTAAAAACCAGGCGGTAATATCACTATAATTTATTGTATTTCCGTTGCATAACCTTAAAAGCCCAGCTTCTAGCCATTTATCATAAGGTATTTTTTCCTCTTGTATTCTTTTCTCAAAATTATCAGCCGGTAAAAAATACATTTGTAAAACATACCGCTTTTCTTGTTTATCCATAAGTAATAGAGTACTACAAGTTAAATCACCGGTACGGCTTAAATCAGCTCCGCCGATTGCGTAAAATCCTCTAAAATCATTTATATTAAATGTTTCTGTATTGTTTATGTCGTCAAAAGTAAGCCAGGCTTTATTTACTGATTGAATTAAATTAAAATCTTTGCATAATACCCCGGTTAAATCTTTAGGGCTTTGTTTTGCTCGTTCTACCTTGCTTATAATATCATCAAGTTTTTTAATTGTGTTTAGTCCTGGGTTTGCTTTCTCCCAGGCTGTAGGGTCTAGCCATTCTTTTTTATTATCAAGCTCGTAAATAACACTTAAAAAAGTATTATCTTTTATAGTTCCGTCTACTACATCGCAAGCGTATTTATACATATCATCAAAAATACATTCTCTAATAGTTCCCGCTGTAGTTATCATAATTAAAAGCGGTTGCCGTCTTGCCGATTGGCTTTGTTTCATAACCTCGTATAAATTGCGGTCTTGTATTCCGTGCAATTCGTCAATAATTACAAGGCTACTATTTAGCCCGTCTAAAGTATTAGAGTTTTTCCCTAGTGGCTGGGCTTTGCTCATTGTGAGATTAAAATATAAATCGGATTTTCTTTTTTTACATACTTTCATTAAGTCCGGGCTTTGTTTTACCATATTTAATATTTCATCAAAAACTATTTTAGCCTGGTCTTTTTTAGTTGCTACGCTGTAAACTTCCGCCCCTGGCTCTTTATCTGCTATTAAGCAATATAAAGCTATACCGCTTAAAAATGTAGATTTTCCATTTTTACGGGCTACATAAAAAAAGGCTTCCCTGTATTTTCTCAAGCCGGTTTCTTTGTGAATAAATCCAAAAAGGGCATTTATAAAAGCCTTTTGAAATAGTTCTAATTTTACCGGCTTTCCCGCCCATTCCCCTTTAGAGTGTCTACAGAAACGCTCTATAAATTGAATAGGTCTTTCAGCTTTTACCGGGTCAAATATAAAGCCGTCTTTTGGGTTTTTAATATCGTCTACAAGTTTTTCATACAGCTTTTTAACTCTTTTAGAAGTCTTTATTTTTCCGCTTTCTATAAGCTCGTAATACTCAAAAATATAATTATTCAACTTGCTAGCCCTCTTTCAAAAAATCATATATAGCATTGTCTTTGTTTGTTTCTTGCTCTTTTGGTAGCAAGTCGGTTAATTGCTTGTAAAGATTGCTGTAGCTTTTCAATGTATTGTTATAGCTTTTTAGTGCTGGGCTTTCTCTTAAAAAGTTTTGTTTACCTTGTATAAATTGCTCTACCGTTCCCCGCTCTTTTATTTGCTCTTTAAGGTCGGTTAAAGTTTCTTGTAAAAAAATAAGCTCATCGGCAAGCCGTCCGGCTACAGCTTTTTTATTTTCCGGTATTCGCTCCAGGATCTTTTTTAATTCTGTATTTATTTTTTTTCTTGCCATTATGTAACCTCTTTTTACATTGTTTAACTTGATTTATATGTAAACATTGTATATAATGTAAACATATTAAACATAATAAACAATGTAAACAAAAAAATCAATAAAAACTAGTTATCCCCCCTCTATGGAAGCCCCTTAGAGGGGTTTTTTTAAC
>JAZLBC010000028.1:0-4163 GCA_045613505.1 Christensenellaceae bacterium | reverse complement strand
GTTGATAAAATCGGTATAAGAACTGTTTCTAAACAAAAGACGGTAGTTGTCTTTCGTTCTTGAACTGTCTATACAAGTGTTTGAGCCGATGTAGCTTTCGTCACGCTCGTTTTCATTTTCTATGGGGCAAATATCCGTTTTGTGATACTTCTCCATATGGCATACTAAATACGATATTTTGGTTTCCTCCTTATGATTTTTTTGGTCGTAAAATAGCCTCGCAGAGCACACTACTTTCAGGGAAAGTATAGTGTGCTATACTTTACAAGCCTTCTATAAAGTTTTGCTTGCCGTTTGCTTACGCTCACGGCGGGTGGTAATGATGATAATTTTTCATTTTTATTTCCTCCTAAATTTGTATTTTAACCCTTCACTATTAATGGACATTTCAATGCCATTTTGGCAGGGTGTTTTTGCTCATTTCTCAAAATTGCTTTGAAAAAATTTTTTACATCCTTCAAGTGGTAGCCGTCGAGAACGGCAAAAACTTAACCTTTTGATAAAATTTTTTTCTTGCAAAAGGGCGCAAAAAAGTCGCTGATAAAATTACCACCGACCTAAAGGGACAAAAAATCCGCACGAATCTAAACACGCTTAAAGCGTTTCTACTTCGCACGGATTAAATATCCGAATATGAAGTTGTAAGAGTGTAGCACCTAAAAAATTGTACCACAAAATAGACCTATCGCCAAACCCCGTTTTTAACGTTGGCGCGCCTTCTTGAAAAGTTGGTCAGTCTTTCCAAGCCTTTCACTAACTATTAGCAAAAGGACGGCATATTGTCGTAAAAAATTGTACGACAACAAAACCCGTAAAAAGCCGTTTTGTTTCCCTTTATGTAAAACGACTTCGGGTAAACGTGAGAAGCTATCCCATAAGCGTACTAATGCACGCTTACAAAGCCTGCTGATGCTCGCAAGCTTAACAAAGGGGACAAATTTCCCCTTAATTATATATACCCACACAAAGCATAATCTAAACATATGTTCGTGTTTGTGATTCTATTTTATCATAACTTTTTAATAAAGTCAATAGTCAGGTGTACACGTTCTTGTACACCTGACTACTTTTGTGAAAGTTTTTTAATTTTCTTCTATGATTTCTTTAGCTAATAGTAAAACGTCGTTTACGTTAGAATTTTGTCTTTTGATAAATATTGCCCTATATATAAGCGGAGCAATACTCATACCGATAATCCCTATACCACCTATGAGAAAACCGATAAACGTTTTATTGATAACGATTAAGTAAAAACCTATAATAAAGGAAACTAATGAAATCAAACCAATGATGGATGCCGTTATTAAGGCGGGCTTTTTAATCCATTTATCAAGTCGAATTAAGGCTTTTATTTTTCTCGTGGTTTTGGGTGCGTATTCACTTGCTATTTTTTCTGCGTATATTTTATCCGTATTCATAAGATTGCTCCTTTTTTTCTTCTATTATAACAAAAACACCGTATAAATTGAACGACAAACTTATGCAAAAGTGTCGATTTATAGTAAGGGAGCAAAAATTCTTACGATAGAACGAATAAATCTTTGGAATAAATTTGTCTTAACGCTATCGGGCTTTATATAGATGCTTTTTTCAATCGTATCAAGCATATCCGCTTTTATATCGGCAAGACAATCGGTATTATAGAGCCAAACGCCGTTTTCAAAGTGATGAACAAGGGAACGATAATCCATATTTATCGTACCAACCATACCGATTTCGTCATCTACAAGATAGCATTTTGCGTGCACGAAACCCTTTTCGTATTCATAGATTTTTACGCCTGCTTTCATAAGTCTTTCGTAAAAAGTTTTAGTCATTTCAAACACGATTTTCTTGTCGGGAATATGGGGAACGATAATGCGAACGTCAACTCCTTTAATGGCAGCATTTTCAAGCGCCAGACACATATCGTTGTCGATAATCAAATACGGCGTCATAATATAAGCGTATTTTTTAGCGTTTGAAAGCATATCCACGATTAGACTTTGGGCTACTCTACGCTTATAAATAGGTGCAGGTCCATCGCCGAAAGGCACTAAAAATCCTTTTTCAGTTATATTCGTACTTGGAAATAGAACGTCGGTTGGAAGGTTATCAGGCATTTCTTTTAAGTTGATACCAAAGTCAATTAAAAATAGTTTGGTAAGTTCGTAAACGGCTTCGCCTTCTAAGCGAACGCCCACGTCTTTCCAATGCCCGAATTTTTCAATTTTATTGATGTATTCGTCTGCAATATTTACGCCGCCCGTATATCCGATTTTGCCGTCGATAACCATAATTTTTCGGTGCGAGCGATTATTAAATTCGTTGTCCGCTTGTCCTTTTAAGCGTGAAAACGGCGTTGCTTTTATTCCAAATCCCTTAAGTTGTTTTGCATAATTGCCGGGAAGGGTGTTCATACAACCAACGTCGTCAAAAACCACGCGAACGTCAAGCCCGTTTTTCGCTTTTTCTTTTAGAATCTCTAAAATAGAATCCCAAAATTCGCCTTGTTCGATAATAAAGTATTCTAAATAGATAAACTTTTCAGCACTTTGTAAATCTATAAGCATACTTTGCCACATATCTTCGCCAAGCGAAAAATACTTTTGCTTGGTGTTCTTAAATAAATTACTATAAGAAAGCGAGCAAAGAAGTTTTGCTTGGTTAAATGCAGTAGCGTTATCTTGCGCTAAAAGAGCAAAATTTTCCTTTGTTTGCTGTGGATATTTTGCGCTATATAAATTTTCCAATCGGCGGATAAATTTCTTCTTTAATTTTCTTGAATAGAAAATAAAGTAAAGCATAAAGCCCGCTATCGGCAGAATTAGAACGAACAAAAGCCACGGAATTTTATATTCGGGATTATCGTTAGACGCTATGATTGATATTACGCAAGCAACTTCCGTAGCCAATGCCGCCAAATAAAAATACGGCACAAAATAGCATAGCGCAACCACAATAGCAACGATAGCCAATACTTCTAATATCGTTATGATTGCGGCAATAATGTACCGAACGGGAATATAATTATATTCTCTCTCTATCGTTTTATTTCCTACTTTGTATTTATGATTCCATTTCATAACATACCTGTAAAATGGTTAAAAACCCGACAGTATTTGTCGGGCTTTACCGTGATTATTTAGATTCTTTTGCTTTTCTAATGCGTTCGTCTGCTGATTCTTTTCTTTCGTTCGCTTCGGCAATTTGCTTTTCTCTGTCTTCTTGCATTTTTGCTTGGCGAGCTTTAGGACTCATTTTTGCTTCTTCCCATTGCGCCTTGCTTTCCGCTTTTACCGCAGCAAGGTTTGCCTTGTCAACTTCGTGTTGTGCTTTTGCGCTTTCTTTCATATCGGCGAAAGCGTCCTTGAAAAATTTTTTGATTCCCATTGTTAAAATCTCCTTTTTTATATATTTTTCTTTTTTTATTTATTTAATAAACTGTCAGACAGTTCAAAAATTTGCTTTGAATATTTATTCTTTCTTTTCTTGAGCATTGCTTTGAATATAGGATAAGTGGTAAGCGTGAGTGCAATACCTACAAGACCAATACCAATGCCGAGCGCCATACTGCTACCGATAACTTTCATTGCCAAACACATTCCCGTGCCAAGAACGAGTGAAGAAAGTGAGCCGTAAACGTAAGCAAAAATTTGCACAGGGCGTTTTACCTTTTTATCAAGTGCTTTTAACTCATCAAGTTTTGTCGTTTCCTTTTCCGTATAACTTGCACGGATTTTTTGAATCGTTTTGATTTCCGTTGTCATAATTTATCTCCTTGTTTCGTTTAACTTTGTACCTGTATTATACGAAAAGGATGTTTAACTTTCGCTAAAATACTGTAAGCAGTTTGATAATGTTTTGTAAATGTTTTGTAAAGAAAGCCTTTTTATCAAAAATCGGACGTTTTCACGCCCGATTTCTTTTATACTAAACTTGTTTTCTTTAATATTACGTTGCTGATTGCACCCATACCTACGGCAAAGCCTGCACTACCTACCAAACAAAGAAGTATATGGATAATCCCTGCATCCAAAGGACTTGCGATAGAAATAATCATAAACAAGAACATTCCAACGCCGAGAGATAAACATATTGCGAGCCAAGATTTTTGTTTTCCAATAACGCTCATCGTCAAGAATATTGAAGCGAAAATAGGTACGAGCATTACTTTTGAAATG
>JAZLBC010000027.1:0-3746 GCA_045613505.1 Christensenellaceae bacterium | reverse complement strand
TTAGTCCGCTAAAAATACAAACTATTATATATTACTTTTTAAAGCGGACAAATCGGCAGGCGCCGATTTCTTCCCCCATCAAATCCCATTTGTTGCAACTATATCAACCAACAAAAAAAGACACCGTGTAGGTGTCCTTTTTTGTTGGCGGAGAAAATGGGATTTGAACCCATGCTACGCTATAAACGTACTACTCCCTTAGCAGGGGAGCCCCTTGAGCCACTTGGGTATTTCTCCAAAAAATCAAGCTAATTAAAATGATTAAGTTTTATTGTGTTTTGCTCCACTGCTAAGGGAACCGAAGCAGGGGGGCGACGCGTTAAACAAATGGTTTAGTAAACCATTTGTAGCCAAAGCCGTGAACAAGCTGTGCTTGGAGCCGGCACGGAGTGACCTTGAGCCACTTGGGTATTTCTCCAAAAAATCAAGTTAAATAAAATGATTAAGTTTTATTGTGTATGCTCCACTGCTAAGGGAATACCTTTTTAGTGAAAGCAAAACATGGCTCTCTTATTTAGCAAACATTATGTTAGCATAAAAAAAAGTATTTGTCAAAGTATTTTTTATTATTTATTAATTTTTGCGTTAAAAACATTTAAAAACTAAAACTAAACAAAAAATTAACGGCAACTCTTAACAAGTTACGCTTTAGGGTTGCCGTTTTTATCTATTAAGTTTACTTAAAAAAATCTAATATTTTATCGTCTAAATATACCTTTGGTTACATTTCAATAAGCGTGCAAACGGTGCTGTATTGACCTTCTTCAACTTCCCAGTGCGACATTAAAACGTTACCGTCTTTAAGACAAATCGCGCCCGGTTGACCGAATTTAAGGCAAGAGAAAATCTCAGCCATCTTATTGCTTTTAACAATCGCAGTTTTAGGCTCCCAAATAAGTTCTTTTTCTACGATATTGTAAGTCTTCTCTGAAAAATCAACTACGCAAGCAAGAATACCAGGGCGAGTGGTATCGCGACGGATAGCGTGGAGTGATAAGAATTTTTCTCCGCCTAAAGCGCAAACGCTAGACGCTTGCCCCATAATACCCGTAGAAATAGGTTTAGACCAAGTAACGCCGTTATCGTAAGAAACGGAGTAGTGGTTTTCGTATCTCTTGCCCGTTTCAACGTGTTCGTTCCAACTAATACAAATAATCGCGCCTGACTCTAGTTGGCACATACGTTGTTCAAAACAAGTAATTGGTTCGTCGCCGAAATCCATACAAATACTGTCGCAGTTCCAAGTCTTGCCACCGTCGGTAGAACGCGCAACCCTACCACAAAGTTTACTGTGTAGCGTTCCGTCCCAATTCGTAAACGGAGCAATCGGTGTGATAAGCGTTCCGTCTTTAAGGCAAACGATAGGCGCAGACGCCTCGGTAGAAAGCCAAGGCGATTTAACTATATTAAATTTGCTCCACGTTTGACCTTTATCTTTTGAGTAAGAACAGAACACTAAACTCTCTAGCGAGCCACCGTTTTCGGGATTACATACGGGGAGTTCAGGGTCTTTTCTAACGTAAGCGTAGCCAAAGCAAACCACGGTCCCGTCTGGTAGAACGGTTGCCTTGCAATAATCGGTTAGTGGAAATTCGTAATCCGTGGTATCGTGCATTTTAACGGGCTTAGACCAAGTTCTGCCTTTATCATTACTCGTTAAAAAGTAGGTAGCGCCGTCAACCGATTCGAGCGCCTCGCCTATAACAACGGTTGCGCCGATAGTTCCGTCCTCAAATTCACAAAGGAACGGGAAAGTGCTTTGCCTACTCCTTAGTTGTGGAACTGGGTTATCAAAAATAGGTGAACTATGTATTATTTTCATAATTTTGCTCCTTTTAAAAAGTATTATAGAGATTTTTCAATTTGGTCGATAAACTCTGCAATCGCTTTAATTCTAGCGTCTTCGCTCTTAGTTACGTTAACTAACGGCTCTCTAACTCCACCAAGGTCGAAACCTTTTCTAAGTTTAAGAACTGCTTTAATAGTCGCGTACATATTAGAAGGGCCGGAGGTGAGCATACCTATAAGTTCAAGCGCAACTTTTTGTAGTTTTAGCGCTTTGTCAATTTCACCGTTTACGGTTGCGTTATAAATAGCGCAGTAAAGTTCAGGACAAGCGCCGTAAGTACCACCGATACCACCGCACGCGCCTGCTAAAAGCCCGTGAACTAATTGCTCGTCCGGTCCGTTAAGAACGGCAAAACCTTCTTCGCCAACAGCCTTAAAGTCGATTATGTCGATAACGGACATAGAAGTGTTTTTAATACCGATAACTTTTGGGTTTTTAGCCATTTCTTTAAGACAGGCTGGAGAAATAGCAATACCCGTTAGTTGAGGAATATTGTAAACGATAAAGTCGGTGTTAGGCGCAGCCGAAGAAATAGCGTTCCAGTACGCGCGCACACCTTCATCGCCAACTTTGTAGTAAATTGGAGGGATGGCCGAAATTGCGTCAACGCCAAGACTTTCAGCGTGGCGCGCTAGTTCCATACTATCTTTCGTGTTAGAAGACGCAACGTGCGCGATAATAGTAATTTTACCTTTAGCAACCTTCATAACGTGTTCTAGAACGGTTTTTCTTTCCGAAACGTTTTGATAAATGCACTCGCCACTAGAACCACCAACGTATAAGCCCTTAATACCTTTACCTATTAGGTATTCGGTAAAGGTTTCTACCATCTCTTTATTTATATCGCCGTTTTTATCGTAACAAGCGTAAAAAGCGGGGATAACACCACAGTATTTTGAATTATTCATAATTTGCTCCTTTATATTTTTTCTTTAATTATAACATAAAAAATATAGTAAAGTTAACGCGATATTGCTTAATATTTTATTATGGTTGCTATTTTAAGAAATTTATGTTACAATAAAAAAACCGAGAAGTAGAATAAAGAAAAAACAGGAGCGTTTTATGGAAATTTCGCACCACGAACTAGGCAGAGACCCACTATATAAGATTTGGAATAGGTCGAGCAAAAATTTTATGATATTTACTTATAGCGAAGGTGGGAGTTTCGTTTTTCAAGACAAAGTTTTTGCTATGCAAAAAGGCTCGCTTTGTTTTATAAAAAAAGGCACATATCACTATACCGTGCCAGACGTGGTAGAAAAATACGATAGAAGTAAAATTTACCTATCCGACGAGCATTTTGATAAACTTCTAGCCCTCTTATCTTGCGACGAGCGAGCGCGCGAAATTTTTTCGGGCGATATGGCTTACGCAATAGTTCCAAAAACCGAAATCGAAGAAATAGAAGAACTTTTTAATAGGGCTAATAAGAGCGTAAAGAGTGATAAAACTGAATTTTTGAGTTGTTATTTCAGTCTAATGAGCGCAATTAAAAAATACGGTACGACAAAGCACGAAAGCGTAAAAGCGCACGCGCTTAAAGATTGCGTTTCTGTTGCAATAGATTTCATAAATAAAAACTACGCGGAAACGCTTACGCTAGAACAAATTTGTAAAAACGTTTTAACTAGCAAGTATCATTTTTGCCGTAAATTCAAAAGCGCCGTAGGAATGACAGTTATGGATTATCTAACCTACACGCGCGTAGTCGTTGCAAAAAAATTGCTTGCCGAAAACAACTTAACTATTAGCGAAATTTCCGAAAAGTGTGGTTTTTCGGGCATATCGTATTTTTGCCAAAAATTTAAAAGTCTTACGGGCAAAACGGCTAATCAATACCGAAAACAGTTTGATAGGTAATATCATTAGCGGGTTTTTTCATAACGATAAGCCC
>JAZLBC010000026.1:0-1648 GCA_045613505.1 Christensenellaceae bacterium | reverse complement strand
CCAGATAGTCTGGGGGTTCAAAAAAGGCTTTTGCCGATCCAACTTGTAAAAAAACTCCGTTTAATTTATAATAATTTTGCGACCTGCCAGTTGCAAAATTAAATTAAACGGAGGACATTAGAAATGACAACTAATGACAATAAAATACTATCACATTCTGTTTGGAATTGCAAGTATCATATAGTATTTGCACCAAAGTATCGTAGGAAAATATTTTACGAATCACATAGAAAAGAAATAATGAATATAATCAAAGAACTATGCCAATGGAAAGGTGTTGAAATAATAGAAGGAGAAATGGCAATAGACCATATACATCTTTTGCTGTCCATACCACCTAAATTGAGCGTGTCGGGTGTAATGGGGTACATAAAAGGTAAAAGTAGTTTGATGATATATCAAAGGTATGGGACAGCAAAGTTTCAATACCGATGCCGAGAGTTTTGGTGTCGTGGATACTATGTAGACACGACAGGCAAGAATACTCAGGTAATCAAGGAATATATACAAAACCAATTGAAAAAAGATAAAGAGAATATGCAGTTAGCGATTGATTATCCTGAGGACCCTTTTAAGGGTAGCAAGTAGCATTCGCAAAGACTGGTAGGTCGTCATATGTGAGCGTGGCTCACGGACTAGTAAACTAGGGCTTTGCCCGAAAATGAAGAACCCCCAGTTTTACTGGGGGGTATCTTTTTTTTTAAACGTGTTGATAATTTGTTATATTAACTTGTTTTTGTTATTAGATTTATGCGCTTTTGCCTTTGTTTTTGTCAATTTCGTCCGTTTCGCCGTAGCAAACGTCCTTGTTCTCTTTTATAACGGTTGCCGAAAAATCATCAAAGTCTTTTTTATCGATTATAACCCTTAAAGTGCTTTCGTCTTTAAAATTGATAACGAGGACGTCAGTCCTTACGTTTTTAATTATGTTATCAATTTCTTTAACGGGGTAGTTGTCTGCCATAATGCCAAATTTTACCGTTAACTTACCGTTTTTTACCTCGTAGTAAGAGGAAATTAAGATTGCAGTTAAAAAAATACTTATTACTATAGGTAAAAGTAAGCATAAAAATAAAGATATCCATTTATAGGTGTCTAAGGCGATTTCTGAGGTTAGCGATTTGAAAAGCCTTATTAAATTCCACGTGAAACACACGATTGCTAAAAGATAAATTACGGCAAAAAGTATTTTTAAGTTGTTAGAAAATTTGTATTTAAAACGCATAATACCCTCGCAATGCTTTTATAAGCATATTATATACTAAAATTTTACGTTTTGCAATAGAAAGTTTAATAAAAGATAGGGTAAAACGGGCAACGACTGTATTAAAGATTGCAAATTTGTCGAATTTATGCTACAATAAACAAGATATTTAAAAATTAAGGTAGTTAAAATGAGTATTTTAGAAATTAAGGGCTTAACACACAGATACGACGATAGAGATTTATTCGTTAAATCTGATTTAGTTGTAAATAACGGCGAGCATATAGGCGTAGTAGGTCTTAACGGCGCGGGTAAGTCCACCTTTATTAACATAGTGGCAGGCAAGCTTGTACAAGACGACGGTGAAATTAAACGTCAACCAAATCTTAGAATAGGCTATCTCGACCAGCACGCAACCTTAGATAAGTCTTTAACCGTTATGGA
>JAZLBC010000025.1:0-1407 GCA_045613505.1 Christensenellaceae bacterium | reverse complement strand
TTACAAATCATTTTAAATATTAGTTTAACGATTTTAGCTTTAGTATTAAGTATTATGTTAGTAATAGAGCTTGTGGAATTTATTCAAATGCTATTTTCCTCTGAAAAGCGTGACTATAAATATTTTCTTAATAACATCCTCGTATTTTTCCTATATTTCGAGTTTATTACGATGATTGTTAAATATTTTGAAGAGGACTATCATTTCCCTCTAAGATACTTTATGTATATTGGGATTACCGCCATGGTTCGACTCATTATCGTTGAACATGAGCAGCCTACTGACACACTTGTTTTTTCACTCGTTATTTTAGCGCTAATTATTGGTTATTACATTATTAATATTACACCGAGAGAACGGCCAGAGGTTAGGAAAACGAAGGATACGCCATAACTTGTACGTTTTAAATTTTCACCAGTACAATCTACTTTAAAAATCCGCCTTATTTTGCAAAGAAAATGACCAAAAACCTTCTATTTTTACTGAAAAATCAACGTTTTCACTCCCAAAAAAGTGCTTGACAAATAGATTGTGTGATAAAAAAGCGAGAAAATTACTAAACGGTTCGTTCGTCTGGAGAGCTAAAATCTTTACGAACGGGCCTATTTTTCGCTAGAAAATGGAGTTTTTTTAAAAAAGTGCAACATAATCGAAATTAGTCTTATTGATTTATGTGTATCAAAAAAATGGACATATCGATTTTTCTTGATAAAAAATACGCAAGGACTTGAAATTTTTTAACAAAAAAATTTGGTTCAAACTTTTAAATCGTTAAATCATCGAATTAGCAGGATTGATATACAACATATCCTGAAATAAGTGCCAATTAAGAAAAAAGACCTAATGAATGGCGCTTATTTATAATTAAGTCGTATGTCGATTCTGATAAATGGCCTTTTTCGGGTGAAAAAATTTGCTTCAACAAGTAACAGGTAAAAAAATTCACTCGTTTTATTTAATTGCGGAGTGTAGTTTTTAGTGTGGAAAATTTTCGCTGAGGGTTGCGGAGTTTTTGGATAATTGAGGTTTATCTGCTTTGCGTGTGATTTTATTTGACTGATAGTTAGAAATACTTGACGTATAGCTTGGAATATTTGACTGATACGTAAATTTATTTGCGCTTGTGTGGAAACGTATGATTTTATTTGACTTATAGCCAGAAATATTTGACTGATACGCGAATTTATTTGCACTTGAGTGGAAACGCGTGCTTAAAGTAAACTCCATCTTATTCCAACCGATATTATACTTAGAATTATGGATAGAGGGGGAGATTGGATGAGTCGAAAGAAGCTGCTTTCATCGTTGACGGCGGTTACGGTTGCGGCGACGGTCATTACACCAGTGGCAAGCGCGGCGCAGTTTAAAGATACGGCTGGTCATAAATACGAGAAAGCGATTGAGGGG
>JAZLBC010000024.1:0-1524 GCA_045613505.1 Christensenellaceae bacterium | reverse complement strand
GTAAAGGAGATATGAGTTATGAAAATCGTAATCGTGGGTGGGGTTGCAGGTGGTGCAACTGCCGCAGCAAGAATAAGAAGACTCAACGAACACGCAGAAATTATTATTTTTGAGCGTTCGGGCTTTATTTCATACGCAAACTGTGGTTTGCCGTATTATATCGGTGGCGTTATTGAAGATAAGGAAGATTTGACACTTCAAACTCCCGAAAGTTTTTTTCGCCGTTTTAGAATAGTTGCTAAAGTTAATCACGAAGTAACCGATATTGACCTCAAAAATAAAACCGTCCACGTAACTGACTTAAAAACGGGAACGAGTTTTACCGAAACTTACGATAAACTCATTTTATCACCCGGTTCAAAACCGATTTTGCCCGATTTCTATACTGAAAACGAAAGAACTTTTACTCTTCGTACCGTAGAAGATACGCTTAAAATTCGCGCCTTTGTAGAGCAAAAGCGCCCTAAAACAGCAGTTGTTATAGGTGGTGGCTTTATCGGTCTTGAAATGGCGGAAAACCTTGCTGAACTTGGTATTAAAACCACTATCGTGCAACGCTCTAACCATCTTTTACCGACGGTTGACTGTGATATTGCGTCGTTCATCCACGCAAACTTCCGTCACCACGGCGTACAATTATTACTAAACACTAACACAAATAAAATGAGTATTACGGGCGAACAAGTTTCGCTTGACATTGATAACGGCTCAAATATAAGCGCTGATATGGTTGTGCTTGCAGTTGGCGTTACGCCCGAAAATACGCTTGCTAAAAAGATAGGTTTAGAACTTGGCGTTAAAGGTGCAATCAAAGTCAATGCTAAAATGGAAACTTCAATTCCCGATATCTATGCTGTAGGGGACGCAGTTCAAATTAAACATTTTATAACTGATAAAGATTCGGTAATTTCACTTGCAGGACCAGCTAATAAGCAAGGTCGCATTGTTGCTGATAATATTTGTGGATTAAATAGCGAATATAAAGGCTCGCAAGGCTCGTCTGTGATTAAACTTTTTGATATGACTATCGCTACTACTGGTATTAACGAACAGCAAGCAAAAGCAAACGGCATAGAATACGAAAAGGTTATTTTAACGCAAAACTCACACGCTGGCTATTATCCAGGCGCAACGGCAATGACCGTTAAACTGATTTTTGAAAAGACAACCTATAAGATTTTGGGTGCGCAAATTGTCGGCTATGACGGTGTTGATAAACGCATTGACGTTATCGCAACGTGGGTTAGGGCAGGTATGAAAGCCGATGAACTAAAAGATTTAGACCTTGCTTACGCTCCACCGTATTCTTCTGCGAAAGACCCCGTAAATATGGCAGGTTTCGTTGTGGAAAACATTAAAAACGGTATAGTTAAGCAGTTTTATTATGAAGATATTCCGTCTTTAAGAGAAAGAAAAGACGTGATTTTGCTTGATACTCGCACGCCTTTTGAATATATGCGTGGACATGCAGAAGATTTTATCAATATTCCACTTGATGATTTAAGAGAGCGTTTATGCGAACTT
>JAZLBC010000023.1:0-11805 GCA_045613505.1 Christensenellaceae bacterium | reverse complement strand
GAACGACATGGCTACGATCCGACTTCCTACCGCTTCGCTACGGGTGCATCGCACTGCATCATGCGTCAATGAACGTTTATTAAATAGTAAGCCATACGTAAAACGGCTGTATGGCTTCGTAAGTCATTGCGTTGTCATAATATACGCGGTTGTCGGCCAACGCGTTTCAAGGGCTGTAAAAAATCGCTTTTGCTTTTTAACTAAAAGCAATTCACGCTTATACTTATGCTGTAATATGTCGCAGTAAATACGCCTGCTATTATCAACGCGCATATTAACGTAATAAAAACCATTGTGGCATGCAATTTTAATTGCTTGGCTGTTAATACTCAATTGACAATATAAAACAGCGTCAGCAGGCATTTTACGCGGTTTAAAGCCTGTTTCAGTTTTATATGCGTCTTTGTAAATGTAATTGCCGTAAGCAGTACCTTTTAAAAGGTTATTCATTTTTAAGCCATAATCGCTTTGCGTTTCTTCTTTGTTATTTATTTGCTGTAAAACAAAACTGCCTTGCCTGTATGATTTAATGCCCTGCCATGACGACGGCATAGGCTTAATACCAAAGTATGTAAAAATTGGGTTGTTAATACTTTCTTTATTACCAATTAAAACACAGCGTACTTGGTGTTCGCGTTTACTACTAAATAATATGTCTATGAAGTCGTTAGCAATGTTACCAATATAACGCCTGTACTTTTGCTGTGGCTTTGTAAACTCGTCAAATATAATTGTGTCAACGTCTACGTCGTCAGCACTACGCATTGCGTCAGCATCGCTTAAAGCAAATACCTTTAAAAACCATTGCCAACGCGTCCACTTGCCGTTTTTACGCTTTACACGATAATAAAACGTATTACCTTGTTGCTTCATGTTGCCATTTTTATTTGTGTCTTTATCATAAATTGAAATACCGCAGTATTTTTGTAAGTCTTTACTGCTATAAAACGTTGCTATGGCTTCTTTTACTTCTTTCTTAAATAAACGTAGCCATATCGTTTTTTTACCATGCTTTAAAGCGCGACGAAATGCGCGCTTTTTAAACGTCCATGTTTTACCATAATTGCGGTTTGATAAAATAGCCGTAATAATGGCATTAAAGGACAAAGCGCGCAAGCCGTCTTTATCGCCGTAATGTTTTTTAATAATTTTAGTCATTTAATAACTCAATAAAGATGCCACGCTTTAACTCGTTAGCAATGTAGTTTGCATCGTCGCTTTGCACGTTTGCAATTTCGCACTCGCATTGTAAAAAGTCGCGGTGGTTGCTAAGTTTAGGGTAGGTATTATCGTTAAAAATACCGCTTAAATTACCTATAAAGGTTTTTTCGTAACTTAACCCATAAATATAAGCGTTTTCTTGTTCGTCAAAAGCACTATCGTAACTTACATAACAATAAGGGCTTTGACAATACGGGGCTAGGGTGTTTTCGTCGTCGTCAATACTTCTTGGCAGGCCAAACGTATACATAGCATCGCCACCGCCAATTGCGTTTTCAAAACTTGGGTTTTGCGGTATCATGTCAGCAATGCCTTTTGTAATGCCTAAGCCTGCCATAACACCACCTGCACCACCGCCACCGCCTTTTGTAAAGTCGCTTATTGCACCTTTACCCATGCCAACTGCTTGCGACCAACTACGTGCAAATAAACGTAAGGCCGTTGTTTGTGATGCATTAGTATTTAAGTATAATTCAAACATATTTGAAACGTCTTTAATGCGCTCGCCTTGTGAAAAAATAACTTTTAATTCGTTATCGTCAACAATATAGGTATGTTTGAAGTTTAAAACTAATTTATTATTGCTTTTTTCATAATATGGCTTTAATTTTAGGCCGTTTAAAAAATTACCTGCGTAATAAACTTTGTTTGGCGTTACGTCTTCAATTTTATAATTGTGGTGTCGTTCTTGTGGCTCTAAATAAGTTAATGTAATGGTAGTATCATACCCGCCATATTTACATGATGCGCTAATAGACATTGCGCCAAAGCCAACGTCAACTATTTGACTATCAACAACCCATGCTTTAATTACTTGTGCGTCTAATGTACCTAAATTGCCTGTTACGCCTTTAATTGTACCTACTGCGCCTGCTAATAATTCTAAGTAACTATCATATTTAAAAGCACTTGTAATATGTGTTTTTAAGTCGTCATAAACCCACTTTGCAGTATCAGTTAAAAACATCATTGTACGTGTTGTTTTGTCAGTACCAAATACTGCTTGCGAAATGTTAAACTGCAATAATACAGCAATAGAAACATGTTGCGCACGTATAACATGCTCGCCCTGTTCTACAAAGCCGTCATAATAGCCAATATCAAAGTCGCCAATAGTGTGCTTTACTTCGTCATAAATACCCTTACCTAAAATGCGGTTGCTTCGTTTAACGTCTAAGTCTAAAATGTTAGCCTTTGCAATGTTATTAGCCCACCTGTCCTGCTCAACGTAAAAGACAACGTAACCGCTTACAAGGTCATACCCTTTAATAAAATAACAACGATAGTAATAATACGTTGTAAAATCGTCGCTTACTTCATACTCAATTGCGTAAGTTATTTTAGAAAGGTTTTCTTTTGTTAAATAGTTTAACGACACCTTAATTGTACCCGTATTTACGCGATAGTTATTATAATCAATAATACGCTCACTAAAACTGCGCGAAAGCATCGCCATATAATTGTTAAAGGTATTAAAAACAAAGTGGCTGTCGCGTCCACTATTTAATGTAATGTTATGAAAAAGTTTTAATTGTCTTAACATACTAATACACCGCCATAAAGCAAGGTTTAAAAACCTGCAATAATTCGTTAATAAGGCTGTGTGCTTTTTCGTTTAAAAACTCAATAGCCTTTTGTGCTTCGTCAATTGTTTTGCCTGTTTCGCGGGCTTGTACGCCCCTGTTTTCAGTATTTTTGTAAGCATCGTTCTTTGTAATTAAGTTAGGCTCAGCGTTTGCACTATCAAAAGGCAATTCGGTTGTAGTGCCTTTTGTTTCGCCACCATTAAAGGTTTTGTTTTCGGTTGTATAAGTAACCTTAGCGGGCGCATCATAATCTAACCATGCACTAGCCAAACGTTGCAATTTTGCCTTATATAAAGGTATGTTAATGTCGGCTAATTCGTCTAAGTGCATAAAGAAAAGTAAATCAGTTTCAAAGCCTAATTCGCTATCGCAAAAGTGTTTTTTAAAAATGTCTTCAAAGCCGTCTATTTCGGCGAAAGAAGCGGGCAAAGTCCCGCCCCTTTCTAAATACTCGGCTAATAATGTTGTATATTTTGCCATACTTATTTTTCGCCTTTCTTGCCGTCTAATTCTTCTTTAACTTTTTCGCTTCCGCCAGCAATAATTTTTGCGCCGTCTTTTAATTCGTCAGCGTCAATTTTGCCGTCTTTCTTGGCGTTCTTATACCATGTAATAAGTGGCATAACAATAAAAGTGATAAGGCCACCAATAATTGTAATTACAAGGCTTATTGTTTCTAGTATTTCGTTAGGCTGTAAACCTGTACCAACAGCACTTAGGGCAGTGCCAACGCTTCCGCAAATCATTTCTTGTTTCATAATTGCCACCACCTTATTGCGCTAAATTATCACTTAATAAGTAAGTGTTTTCAATTCTTACTACGTATTCGTCGTCTTGGTCTAACGCATTTAAGCCCGTTAATGAAATGGCTATACCACCATTGCCGTATTTTTGAACGTATAAGTTTACTTCAACAATGCTTGCATCGCTTTTCTTAACACAATTAACTTTGCGATAGTCTAAAACTTGCGTATTGCCCGCAATTGTGTCGCCGTATAATCTACTGCCAACGCTACTTGGTATGTACATAATACCCGTTTGCATATAGCCACCGCCAATACTGCCCGTTCTTGTAATTGATAAATAATTAACAATTGATAATTTATTACCATTTTTACAAGCACCAACATAAATTGGTGTTAATGTTACGTTTTCTTTTGTGCCTTGCTCGTAACTATACCCTGTCATTACTTCAATAATACTGCCACCGCTTATAGTTTCGCCATAAATTGAAGTGGTAATTGTTGCGCTTGTACCTGTAATTGCGCCATTAACATTTAATGCGCCACTAATGTTAACATTACCGCTAAAAATAGCCCCTAAATCTTCGGTTGTGCCGTCTTGGTAAGTAACAATTAAGTGTTGTGAAGCGTTAATACTAAAACCGCTTACAGCCCCTAAATTGCCTGCTGTTAACCATGTGCCGTTTGTAAGGTGTAATTGTAAAACACCGCTTGCAATTCTTGCGCCGTCTACGCTTTCGCCTTGTTGTAAAACAATGTCGCCACTTTCAAGGGTTGTGCCGTCAGCAAAAGTGATGCTAAACGACAAAGTGGCATTACCCTTTTTATTGACAACAAAGTTTGTTGCGCTTGCGTTTTTTAAGGCTTCTTCAACTTTGCGTAACCAATTATACAATGTTGTTTTGTCGTCAAAGTTACTAATAATTGTTTCGTATTTAATCATTGTATTTGTTGTCCTTTCTCAATGTCGTTAACGTCAATGTCGCCGTCGCCGTCAACGTCTTGTAAGTATATTTCTTCCATGCTTCCGTTAAAAATCATTTTATAAGGTATGCCGTAACTATCACATTGCTTATTAAAGTTATCAATAAGCATGTAAATATAGTCGCTTGCTTGTCCTAATGATGCGTTAACTTCCGCACTTTGCACGCGTTCTTTTTTATCGGTATTAGCAGTTAAAATGCCTAACTTAGTTAATAAGGTGTCGCGTTCAGTGTCGCGTGCTTCCGCAAACTTATCAACTAAATATGTTACGCCAATATCAACAGCCTTTAAGCCGTCGCCTAAATCTTCGCTTACAACAACAACTGCTTGGCCTGTTTGTTTTTGCTGTAAAGCCGTTTCAAACGATAAACGTAATTTTTCGTCTTTACATACAACAATATAAGGTGTTTTACAGGCATCTAAGTTTTGTGTCATTGCAACTTCGCAATTAGTCATAAAGTCGGTTGTGGCTTTAATCAATTGCGACATTGACATATTGATAGGTAAGGCATTAACTTTATAAGCCCCGTCGTCTTCGTCTTCGTAATAGGCCTTACGTGAAAAAGTAAAGCCGTTTGCTGTAACAAAAATAAGGCTTGTAGGGTTACCAAACTCGTTTAGGCCTTGCCCGTAAACGTAATACCATTGTTTAGTAATTTTATCGTAACCCATTGCGCCGTTTTCAAATAAACCGCGCTTTAAAAATGTTTCAGTTTCGTAGTTAATTGCTTCTTCGCCTTGTGCGCTAACCACTTTTACGGCGTTCATAAGCAAGTTAAAGTATTCGTCAAAACGGCTGTAAACGCCGTTAGCCTTACATGTACTAACGGCGTTAAGGTCTTTAATTTTACGTTTTGCCATAATTAAAGCCCTGCCTTTCTTTTACTACGCGCTAACGGCTGTAATTGATACGACAATATCGCCGTCAACGTTTGCAATTGTAACAACGCCGTTGTCGTAAGCGTTTGCAACTGCGTTACCGCCCATTGTAACGCTAACGCTTGCGCCTGTTAAGGTGTAGCCACTATCGGCAGTATAAACAGCCTTAAAGGTCTTGCCTTTTTCAATTGTTAAGGCTTGGTTGTTGCTCTTGCAATGGCTTAAAGTTTGGGTAATGTCGTAATACTCGGTTGCTTCCATAATTGCGCCAAACTCGGCTTGCATCGCGCTTGTAACGTCTAATGACACGCACTTAAATAATGGGTTATAGAAGTAGCAACGTTCAGTGGTTAAATAGTGGTTTGTGTATAAACCTTTGCCAATAATGTCTTGGCTGTATTCAAATAAACGTGTGCCACGTCCTAAGGCCTTGCGGTCATAAACAACGATACGGGCAGGGTTGTAGTCTTGGCTGTCTTCTTCAAAAGGAATAACGACAAGTTTGCCAAATAATTCTTCTTTTGAAAGGTTAAAGACGTTTGCCAATTCAACAACGTCCATAAGGTTTAAAAGTGTTTCACTAACAGCAATTCTAATGTCTTCAACAGGTGTTGCTTGTAAAATGCCGTTTTGTGCGTCTAAGCCAACTTTGTTTGTGGCTTTTAAGGCGTTGTACATTTCGCGCATCGCAAAAATAACGCCTTTCATGTTTTTAGGGGCATAGCCTGCAAAAATGCCACCGCTTGCGCTCATATCATAACCAACGTTTACGTCGTCGTTTAAAATATCACGCATTGCGCAGTAGTCGTCGTAGCCCTCGCCCTCGCTTAATGTGGCTAAAATTGCGCTAACTACTTCGTCAAAGCCTGTGCCTTTGTCAGCGATAATTTTTCTAATATCGCTACGTCTAATTGTGGTTTCAAATTGCTTTGCTTCCCAATTGTTAAAGTATTTAACGTCTAAGTTTGGGTCTTTTGGCGATAAGTCAGGCGTGCCTGTTTTAACAAAAGCCTGTCTTTCGGCCATTTCAATAATTGCTTCTTCAATAACTGCGCCGTTTTCAACAACGTAGTCATAGAAAGCGTCTTCAATGCGGTTAGAAGATTTAACCGCTCTAATGTTTTGTACGGCGATAGTTTCTACTAGGTCGTACACGTCGTTTGCGTTAACAGGGAATGTATCGCTACCTGTTAAGCCTGCAACGTCAATTGTAATAACTTGTGCCATAAGTTATAAAAGTGTCCTTTCTTGGTTTTACCATTTTTTGTTTTGCGCGGTTCTTCGCGCATTTATCTTAGCAATTATGTCGTTTTGTGGCTCGTTAGCGTCGCCACCTTTTAACAATTGCTTGATAACGTTATTACGTTCTTTTAACTTACTTTCGTACATTTCAGTAAGTTTAGCAACTTTTGCGTCGTATTCGTCCTTAACTTGCTTAACAAGGGCTTGTGTGTCTTCCTTGTTTTCTTTTAAGGCTTCTTCGCGCTGTTTTAAGGCTTCTTCTTTGGCCTGTAAGTCGGCTTCTTTGTCGTCTAATTCTTGTTGCTTTTTTGCTAATTCTTCTTCTTTTTGCTTTAATTCTTTTTCGGTCATGTGTTTAAAAGTCCTTTCATGCAGTGAAAGCCCAAAGGGTGTAAATCATGGTTACGCTTTGGGCTTATGTTATACATAGATAGTTAACAACGTTATGGGTCAAAAGGCAGTATTATGGGCGCGTTTTCGTAGCGTTTACCCCATAAGCGCATAAGTGGCTGTTAAATCTTAGTATCAAAATGGTGTGTCGCTTGGCTTATTGTCTAATAAGTTTACGCGTAATACGGCTTCGTTGTTAATTTCGTCAATGTAGCCGTTTGCTTTGGCGGTTTCGTCTAACGATATACAAGCGTTATAAAATTGCCTGTTTTCGTTTTCGCCTGTTACTAATACAAGTACGATGCGTTGCCCGTTCTTGCTTAACTTTGCGCCAAATACATTAAGTAAAGGTGTTTCAGCCATGTGTGTTTGTCCTTTCTATGTGTTTATCGTCTAAAACGCCCGTAAACAACGTTTACACCCGCTGTAAACACACAAACAGCCCCGCCCTATTATCTAATACTATTTTATAATAAACGTGTCTTAAATCAACGTTTTTGTCGTATTAGTCTAAATACTCGCTTATGTCAAAGTCTACTTCGTCGCCACTGCCGTATGTTTCACTGCTTACGGGTATGGCTTCGTTTGCTTCTACTTTTTCGTCTTCGGTTATTTTAGCGTTTAACTTGTCGGCTAAATCACTTAAAGCCTTTTCTTTCTTTACGGGGTCGTCTATCATGGCATCAATTTTTTGCGCAACAGGGTTGTTGTCAATAAGTCCGCCAAAACGACGTTGTACATAATCGGCGTATTTGCCCTTTTGTGTTTCTTGGTATCGTCTTGCGCTTGTTGTTTCGCCCTGTGCTAATTGCCTGCCCTTAGTGATGCTATAAGCACTAAAACTGCGTATTTGTTGCATCTTCATACTTGGGGTATATTCAGCACCATAAGTTTGCTTTGCTTTTGCTTCTTTAAAAAGTAACGCTGTTGGGCTTTGGTGTTCAACAGCAACGCCCCTGCTTCGTTGGTAACTTTCGTAAGCACCTAACTTGTTTTTAAAAATGTCGCGTTGCTTAGTGTATTGCTCGCTAGTCCAATTGTTAACGCGCATAATGTACGCTTTAACTTGTCGGCTTGTCATTTTAACTTTTTTGCCGTTTTGCCACTTGTAGTATTGTTCCATTTATTTGTGTCCTTTCTTGGCAAGTTTCTTGCCTGTACCCTTTGGGCTTATTTTAATTGTTAAAAGGCGGTTAAAGCCTTGTAATTGATAATAACGTTTGCGTGCATTGCTCATAACTTTACACCCTTAGCGTACACGCTTGGCTTGCCACTTATAACTTGGTCGTTTAAAGCGTTGGTTAGTGCATCTTTAACGAACGCTTGAAAGTTAATACTATTAGCAAAGTTTAAAATGGCTTCGTCTTTAATATAAAATGTTGTAACTTTGCATGTACATTTTTTGCTGTACTTCACTTTGTATTTGTTCATTGTCCTGTGTCCTTTCTATATTTCAATAAACATATTGCCATTGTAGTTTGTAAATACTACTTTGTCGTCTTCGCCTTTGGGGCGTAATTCTTCGCGTGCAAGGTATTTTAGTGTTGGTATCAATACTTTACCACCTTTTACGTTCATTGCCACTAAGCAAAGATATTGTGCGCCGTATTCTATTTTGCGGTTAACTAATTCTAAGGTAGGCAGGTTGTGCTTTTTGCCTTTTTGTTTCTTCTTTAAGTCAGCAATAATTGCGCTTAGGTTTATGCCCTTGCTGTGTACTTCTATTGCGTCATAATCAATTGTGCTGTCTTTGTTAACTCGTTCAATATCAATATATGTTTTAGGCGCGATATATTTTACGGCATCGCATTGCGCTTCTAACTTCAAACCGCCTAAGGCGTAAGCATCGGCCTTTGGGTAGTCAGCAAAAGCGTGTATGCTGTCCGTATCAATGTAAACAAACTTGTGTTTAATATCGCCTGCGCAAACTTCACGTATTTTACTAAGTATGTAACAACGTGCCACGCAGGTAACTAACGCGCCAATAGCAACGTTCATGCTACTGCCTGCATCAATTTTTGTTTCGTCGCGTACAAAGTGTATTGCGCCTGTTTCTTCGTTCAATTCGTAATGGCCTATAACCCTTTCTACACGCTCGGCAAGTTTGCCATAACTGCTGTTTAATTTAAGTTTTGTTGTTTGCTGTAAGGTTGCGTTTTTGTCTTTCTTGGCCTGCGCTTTCAATTCGTAGTTTTCATATACAAAAGGCGCATAAGCCTTTTTGCCTTTCTTCCATAAAAGCACTTCGTCGCAACTAATTGTAAAGTCGTCGTACCACTCGGCCATTTCGTTTATTTCACGTTCAAACATTAAGTGCGTGCCACTTTCATTTATGACTTTTACAAAGTCTTTTTTAAATGGGTCGTACCAAACGCCTAAGTAGTTTTCTTTGACGATGCCGTACGCGCTTTTAAGTATGTAAACGGCTTCGTATTCGTCCTTGTTTGGCATGGCTTCGTACTCGCTTAACTTCTTGCGTACAGGCCTGCCTATAAGGTCGTTTATTACGCTCATAGCGTAGGGGTATTCGCTGTTAACGTCGTACCTGTTCATAGGCCTACCCATGTTTTGCTTAGTTAGTAATTTACCTTTGTATAAAGGGTTAACAATAACCACGCCACCCCTGTACAAGTAGTTTTTGCGTAAGTATTCGTCTTGTGCCTGTGTTAAAGGGTGTTGCTTTTGGTAAGCCTTAATACGCATACGTTTGTTTTTTAAGTTTGGGTAAAGGCTACGCAACAATTCATGCTTAGCAAAACCGCCTGCGGTCATTATGTTGGTGTCTTTACCAAATATGTGCAACTCGTTATTGCTTTGTTGTTCAATGGTTACGTTAAATTGCTTAATAGCGAAGTATAGGCCTTTAACGTCGTTTTCGCAGTAGGCTATGTCGTCGTCGCTTATGGTGTCAACGTCAGTGCTTACGGCTTGGTATTCCATTGTTAACTTTCTTATAGGGTTGCCGTCGTTGTCGCGTACGTCTAAGTCGTTTAACAACTTCTTTAAGCCACCTGTTACAAGTTTCATAAAGTCGCGGTATTCAATAGCATGCACGTATTTGTGGCGTGATGCGTTCTTATATTCTACCCAAAGTTTATAAGCATAGCGTGCGCCCATGTCGTTGTGTATGCTTTCATAAGTCCATGCTTGGCCTTTGTTATAGGCTTCGCCACTGCCACGTTTAACGTGTTGGTGTGGCTTCCATTTTTCGCGCCCTTTGGCTAGTATTTCATAGTCTATTTGTGCAAAGTCAAAAGTGCTGTTATAGCACCACCCAAACATGTAACCGCATGCGCATTGATAAAGTAAAAATGTTTCAAAGTCGTTAGTCATAAAAAAGCCGTTGTATTCGTCGTAGCATTGCCACGCCCACGTTACGTTGTGCAAGCGTTTGCGCTTCGCATCGTTGTTTAAATCTTTAACTTTTTTAAATAACGCTTTATTGCTTAATAGTTTGCCGTCAAAGTACGTTTGTGTTTCGGTATCAATAGCAAAAGTACAAGCCTTTACAGGCTTTTTATAATCGTGGCCGTAAGTGGTTATTACCCATTTATCAGCATCAATTTTTACTTTTGCATATTTGCTCATATAACAGCCCTACCGCCTAAAACTTCGCCTACTTCGTGGGGCTTAATAAAATCTTGTTCGCCTATTTCGTTAACGGGCATTTCGGCTTTGTCATAAACTCGGCCTACGTTTTCACGTAAATAACGTTGCCATAAAAACATTGCTTGTTTAAGGCTAACAGCAATTACGTAAACGTATTCAGTTTTGCTGTACGCATCAAAGCAGTACCAAAAAGCGTATGCTATTTTTTGCATATTAGTTAGCCCCCTTAATGAAAAGGTCGTTAACTTCGTCGCATTGCTTTTTGTAATAGTCCAACGTAAACATGTGTTGGTTTTGTGGTGTCTTTTTAGTTTCTTGTACAACGATGCCACCAATACTGCTGTACAACTTCTTGCCTTGCGCCCACCTTATAAAAAGGTCGCCTGCTTCTTTCTTGTCATAGGCAATAACAAAAATGGTGTGTGTGTCTTCGCTACCTGCTTGTAAAAGTGTGTATGTTACAAGGTAGCATTTTAAATCTTGTTCGCTCATATTAGCGTGTCCTTTCTTGCTCACTATTACACGCGGGCTTGCAACCGCCGTTGGCTAGTTTAAGAAAGGGCTTTAAGCCCTTTTAATAAAGTGTTCTTGGCCTTTATCGTCAATGTAACTAATGGCTAACCACTCGTCAGTGATAGCGTAGGCTTTAACCTTGCCTTTTGCATCGTACATTGTTACTTTGTGCTTTGCTTCAAAGTAGCGTAGTGTGTTACAAGTAATAGTACGGGTTAAAGGTGGGTTGCAGTGACCTGTTACTAACTTAACTTTAAGCATTGTGTGTTTACCTGTCCTTTCTAAAAAATAAAGTTAACGTGTACTAACGTATTTGCTTTAATAAAACGGCCGTTGTTAACGTCGTCGTATGGGTAGCACCAAAAGGCCTTTAATTCGCGGTCGTAATAGTCCTTTACGTAAACAACGTTTGTTGGTTGTCCTTTAATAAGGCGTTTGAAAAAATCGCCCTTTTTGACGTTCTTTAATTGTGTGTTTTGTTCTTGTGTGTTTTTCATTGTGTTTAGTCCTTTCATTGCAGGCGCGGTGGCCTATTCTAATTTTAATATACGCTTATATGTATATAATTGCAACAAGCAATTTAACAAACGTTCATTGACGCATGATGCAGTGCGATGCACCCGTAGCGAAGCGGTAGG
>JAZLBC010000022.1:0-51527 GCA_045613505.1 Christensenellaceae bacterium | reverse complement strand
TAATTTTTGCTAAAATACCAGATACGTTTTTGTGAAGTATAACTAGTCTTACGTCGGTTGCTCTTGGCATAGAACAGTTGGGATAGTTAACGGAGTTAACGATATTACCGTTTTCGATATAGTCTATAAGTTGGTGCGCAGCCATTACAGCGCAGTTGTCTTCTGCTTCTGGGGTAGAAGCACCAAGGTGAGGAAGACAAACGATATTATTTACACCGATAAGTTCATCACTAGGGAAGTCTACAACGTATCTGCCGATTTTACCGCTCTTAACGCCTTCTAAAACGTCTGCATTGTCAACGATTTCGCCCCTTGCGCAGTTGATAATAACAACGCCGTCTTTCATTTTTCTAATAAGACCAGCGTTAATCATGCCGTGATTTTGGTCTTTAATATAAGGGATATGAATAGTAATGTAATCGCAAGTTTTAATAAGTTCTTCTAGGTCTTTAACAACACTAACAGCCCTAGAAAGTTTAAGCGCGTTTTCTACTGAAAGATATGGGTCGTAGCCGATAACTTGCATACCAAGGTTAACGCAAACGTTAGCAACTTGCGCGCCTATTGCGCCAAGCCCGATAATACCGAGTTTTTTGCCCATAATTTCTCTGCCAACGAACTCTGACTTGCCTTTTTCAACGAGTTTACCAACTTCATCGCCCTTGCCTTTTAAGGTGTCAACCCACTTAATAGCGTCTGCAATTTTTCTTGAACCAAGAAGTAGGGCAGTGATAACTAGTTCTTTAACAGCGTTAGCATTAGCGCCAGGGGTGTTAAAAACTACAACGCCAGATTTTGCATATTCCATAACGGGAATATTGTTTACGCCAGCGCCAGCCCTTGCGATTGCAACGGTGTTTTCATCTAAAACGTAATCGTGCATCTTAAAACTTCTTAGCATAATTCCGTCTGGATTTTTAATTTCGCTAGAAATCTTATAGTCTTTATCAAAAATATCGTTTATTACGGGACTGATAGAGTTAAGCGTTAAAATATTTTTCATTTATCTGTTCTCCATTTCAAATTTCTTCATAAATTCAATAAGCGCTTTAACGCCTTCAACAGGCATAGCGTTATAAATAGACGCTCTCATACCGCCAACGAGTTTGTGCCCTTTAAGAGAAGCAAGCCCCGCCTTAGAAGATTCTGCAACGAACTTAGCGTTAAGTTCGTCGTTAGCGCAAACGAACGGAACGTTCATATAAGAACGGTCTTTATGTACAACGCTGTTGGTGTAGAAAGACGAGTTGTCAATAAAATCGTAAAGCATTTTAGCCTTTTCTTGATTGATTTTTTGAATAGTTTTAATACCGCCCATCTTGTCTAGCCATCTAAACACTAAAAGCGCCATATAAATAGAAAAGCAAGGTGGAGTGTTGTATAAACTATCATTCTTATCTTGGATAGCGTAGTTAAGCATAGTAGGGCAGATAGGAAGAGCATTGCCAAGAAGTGATTTTTTAACGATAACGATAGTAACGCCAGCAGGAGCAATGTTTTTTTGTGCACCTGCGTAAATTAAGCCGAACTTCGAAACGTCTATTTCTTCGGATAAAATCGAAGAACTCATATCAGACACTAGTGTAACGTTCGTTTTAGGAAGTTCAGTAAATCTAGTTCCAAAAATGGTATTGTTGTGGGTAAAGTGCAAATAGTCAGCATCACTTCTAATATCTAAACTATTAACGTCTGGGATATAAGTAAAGTTTTTATCCTTTGAAGACCCTGCAACGTGCATATCGCCGAACCTTGAACCTTCGTCGAACGCTTTGCCTGCAAAGTTGCCGGTAACGATATAGTCTGCTTTTCCGGTTTTTAGCAGGTTAAGTGGCACGGCGGCGAATTGTTGAGAAGCCCCGCCTTGAACGAATAATACGGAATAATCTTCCGGAATATTTAATAATTTTCTAAGAAGTGCGTTTGCTTCTTCGTTAACAGCCATAAAAGGTTTGCCACGATGGCTCATTTCGGTAATACTCATACCAGTGCCGTTAAAGTTAAGTAAATCTCTTTGCGCTTCTTCTAATACTTCTACTGGAAGTGTTGATGGACCTGCTGAAAAGTTATAAACTCTCATAATATCTCCTATTTTCGTGAAAAATAATTCTAATATATAATTTATTAAGTTATATTATAAACTTTTATTGTAAATTTTTCAAGCGTTTTTTGGTATATATATTTATTTATCTAAATTTTTTAATAAAGTTTACAAATAGCGCTAAATAGTGTATAATAACAAGGTAAAATACTAAAAAATCATTAAGGAGACAGACTTGAAGATAAAAAAACAACGAAAATCGTCGGAAAACAACAAAAAAACTACCGTCGACCTTAATACCAAAGATAAGTCTAAAAAAAATATAGAAAAAAGTGCAACTAAAAAAGACAAAAAAGTGAACGCCGTTAACGCGCGAAAACGCGCAACGAACACTGCGCAAGAAAAAACTCTTAAAGTTCGTTTTTTGGGTGGCGTTGGCGAAATCGGAAAGAATATGACGGCTCTAGAATACGGCAAAGATATAATTATTATCGATGCAGGGCTCTCTTTCCCAAACGGTGATATGCCGGGCGTAGACCTAGTTATACCTAACGTAGATTATTTAGTTCAAAACAAATCAAAAATTAGGGGGCTAATTATCACACACGGGCACGAAGACCATATAGGTGGTATTCCGTATATCCTAAAAGACCTAAACGTTCCTATATACGGCACTAAACTAACCTTAACGCTAATAGATAGCAAACTTCGCGAAAAGAAAATAAATAATTCAATACTAAATTCCGTAAACGCGGGTAGCAGTATTAAACTCGGCTGTTTCACGATAGAATTTATAAACGTAAACCACTCTATTGCAGGCGCAGTTGGGCTATCGATAACCACGCCGGTTGGGGTAGTGTTCCACTCGGGCGACTTTAAGATAGACTACACGCCAGTCGGCGGAGAAGTTATGGATTTAACGCGTATTGCTGAAATCGGTAAAAAAGGTGTTTTGCTATTGATGGCAGACTCTACCAACATAGAAATCGAAGGCTCTACGATGAGTGAATCAGTTGTAAAAGACACGTTAGACCACGTTTTTGCAGACAACCTTTCAAGAAGAATAATAATAGCAACCTTTGCGTCAAACGTTCACAGATTGCAACAGATTTTAGACCTTGCAGTAAAATATAAAAGAAAAGTGGCTTTTTCTGGCAGAAGCATGATAAACATTGCCGAAGCCGCATCAAGAATAGGCGAACTAAACGTTAAAGAAGGGCTTATTGTTGATATCGAAAGGATAAAAAACTTTAAGGATAAAGAAATTTTAATCGTTTCAACCGGCACGCAAGGCGAACCGATGAGCGCTTTAAGCCGTATGGCTAGTGGCGAATTTAATAAAGTAAACGTTGGCGAAAACGATACTATCGTTATAAGTGCGTCCGTAATACCGGGCAACGAAAAGATGATATACGGCGTTATAAACAACCTATATAGGCTTGGCGCCGAAGTTATATACGAATCGTTAGAGCCAATACACGTTTCTGGGCACGCGCAAAAAGGCGAACTTAGAATATTGCACTCTTTATTATCGCCAAGGTTTTTCGTGCCAGTGCACGGCGAATATAGGCACCTTAAAAAGCACGTTGATTTAGCGTATTCGGTAGGACTTAAAAAAGGCAACGCAATGATTGCCGAAATAGGTGATACGATTGAACTATCTAACAACGGCATAAAGCGTGGCGAAAAATTCCCCGCTGGCAGTAGATTCGTTGATGGTATCGGTATAGACGGCGAAGATAGTTTTGTTCTTCGCGATAGAAAGCATTTAGCCGAAGACGGTCTTATTATACCCGTAGTTACTATAGATGCGTTTACTAATAGCGTTTCTTCGGTTGAAATAGTCGCGAAAGGGCTAGTTCTTACAGAGCAAAACGTAAACGAAATAAAAAACAATTTAATAACTTTACTAGATAAGTCTGATTTTACAAAAATAAGTAACGAAGAAGAACTTTCTAATTTAATAAGAAAGCACGTAAAGAACTACGCTTTTAAGAACTTAAAGAAAAACCCTATGATATTGCCAGTCGTGATGGTGGCGTAAGTAAACGAGGAAATGAAAGATAAATTTTTAGAAAAACGAGAACAGGCAAAACTAAATCACGAGCCGGTTTTAAGGGATAAATCGCTTGAACTTCTAATAAAGGTTGCCACCGAAAACAACTGCACTAAGATTTTAGAAGTTGGCACTAACGTTGGGCTATCGGGTATTGCGCTACTTTTAAACAATAAAAACGCGCACCTAACTGGGATAGAAATTAACGAAGAAAAAGCCCAAACTGCAAAAGAAAACTATAAGTTCTTCGGCGTTGATAAAAGGGCGCAAATGTTCTGTGGCGACGCTACTGAAATTATCCCGCTACTTACTGGCGAATACGACCTGATTTTTTTAGACGGGCCAAAAGGGCATTACGCAGAATATTTGCCTAATTTGCTAACCAACCTAAAAATCGGTGGGATAATTTTTGCCGATAACGTGTTGTTTCGTGGCTACGTTAACGGAAAGGTTAAAACTCCGCATAAATTTAACACCACGAAAAATAGTATGCAAAGGTATTTAACGGCAGTTTCAAACGACGAAAGTCTTTCAACCGAAATTATAGATTTAGAAGACGGAATCAGTATAACGAAAAGGATAAAATGAACAAGATCGAACTACTTGCCCCAGCGGGCGACATGAACAAACTAAAAACGGCTTTCTACTTTGGTGCAGACGCAGTGTATATCGGCGGAAAAAGTTTTAGCCTACGCGCAGGCGCAGGCAACTTTACTGACGAAGAATTAGAAGAAGCGGTAAACTACGCGCATAATCTAGGCAAAAAAGTATACGTAACGGTTAATATCTTTGCTAGGAATTTCGACCTAGATAAAGCAAAGAATTACTTTATATTTCTAGAAAAAATCGGCGTAGACGGTGCTATCATATCTGATACGGGCTTACTATGTATTGCAAAAAAACACGCGCCTAATTTAACCCTAAACCTTTCTACCCAAGCAAACACGTTGAACTACGAAACTGTTATATTTTGGCGAGATTTCGGCGTTAAAAGGGTTATTCTTGCTAGGGAATTATCATTAAAAGAAATTGCCGAAATTCACGAAAAAGTTCCCGATATAGAAATAGAAACTTTCGTGCACGGCGCAATGTGCATTTCGTATAGCGGTAGGTGCTTACTTTCCGATTACAGAACTGGCAGACAAAGCAATCGCGGTGGGTGTGTTCAGGCGTGCAGATGGAACTATGAAATCCGCGAGAAAGGTTCAAACGGTGCGTTCATGGAAATGGAAGAAGACGATAGGGGAACGTATATTTTAAACAGCAAAGATTTGTGTTTGATAAACTATATTAACGAACTAAACGGCGCGGGCGTTATTTCGCTTAAAATCGAAGGCCGTATGAAATCCGAATATTATATCGCTACGGTAATAAACGCATACAGGCGCGCGCTCGATAAGTTTTATGATGTTGGCAAGAACTATAATGCGAGTGGGGAATTTTTAACTGAACTACAAAAAACCGCTCACAGAGAGTTTACTACTGCATACCTTCTTGGCGAAAACGACAGAACTGAAAACTTTAACGATAGCCAAAGCAAAGGCACGCACAAGTTTATAGCAAGCGTTATCGAAGATTTTAACGGTGAATACGCCGTTATCGAAATGCGCAATAGATTTATGGTTGGCGACGAGTTGGAAATTTTATCTCCAAGCGAATATTTTAACGAGATTATTAAAGTAGAAAAGATGACCGACCTTAAAGGCGCTATTATAAATGACGCAAAAATCGTTCAACAAAAAATTAGGTTGTATACAAGCGTTCCGTTAAAAGTCGGCGATATTTTAAGGCTTAATCAATACTAAAAATCTCACTAAATCCTACAAAATACCATACAAAATACCAAAAAAACGCCCTTAAAAAATTAGGGGTTGAAATCTATTAAAAAGTATGGTATAATATAAGCCGTGCGACAAAGCACGCCAAGGTGTAGAAATATGTACTTTAAAGAAAAAATAAAAGAAGTTTTACCACTTTTCATGATAAACGATAAGTTTATCTCTTACGAAAAAGTAGATAACGGCAACGTGAATAAAACCTTTTACGTTTCTACTAGAAAAGGGGATTCAGAAGAAAAATACGTAGTTCAAGCAATAAATACCTACGCTTTTAAGAACCCTGAAATTTTAATGCGCAACATAGATTTAGTTACTGAATTTATCACTAATAAAAATCCCGCGTCTAAATCTTTGCACTTTTATCATACGGAAGCGGGAAAGCCATACCTAGTTTTAGGCTCTAACGTATGGCGCGTGTTTAACTATATTCCGTCCGTTACCTTTAACTATTGCGAAGACTTAGAGATTTTAAGATTAACGGGTGTTGCGTTTGGTAAGTTCCAAAACTTACTTGCCGATTTCGACGTTTCGTTACTATCAGAAACTATATCTGATTTTCACGATACCGAAAAACGCCTTAACAAACTTTTTGAAGACGCTAATAAAGATCCTATCGGCAGAAAAAAAGAAGTTACCGAAGAACTTTCTTATATATGGTCGGTTAAAGATTTGGCGTCAAGCCTAATCGCGCTAAATAAATCGGGCGTTTTACCAACAAGGGTTACGCATAACGATACCAAAATAAACAACGTTTTGTTTGATAAACAAACGCTAAAACCCATCTGCGTTATAGATCTTGACACGGTTATGCCAGGTCTACTATTATACGATTATGCCGATGCAGTTAGGTTTTCTTGTAACTTCGAAGAAGAAGATAGCCATAGGTTTGAACGCGTTGGTCTAGACCTAGAAAAATTCACGGCGTTTTCTAAGGGTTTTTTGTCAAAGGTTTATAAAACTATAACAAAATCTGAAATAGAATATTTGTCGCTTGCATGTTTTGCAATCACCGTAGAACTTGCAAGTAGATTTTTAGACGATTATCTTTTAGGCGATTGCTATTTTAAGATAAACTATCCAATGCACAATTTAGTAAGGTGTAAAAGCCAACTAATGCTCGCAAAAGATATGCTTGCTAAAAAAGATAAAATGGATGCAATTATAAACGAAATTCTTGCATCACTTAACTAAAAGAAAATAAAAAAAAGGTTTTACCGAGTGGTAAAACCTTTTTAATTTTAAATTCCTTATAATATTATCAAACAAACGAATATAGCAAGGCAAGAAAGAATCGCAACCGTTAAAAGAGATCTTTTTAGCACCGCCGAAACTATCGCAACAGCACTTCCAATGAGCGCGGGTATAAAACTTTCTGTAACGTAAAATATAGCGGGAAAAGTCATTGCCGATAAAACTGCATAGGGGATATAATAAAGCACGCTAGATAGAAAAACCGACTTAATTTTCTTTCTAAAAAACAGCATAGGTATCGCCCTAATTAAATAAGTGGTTATCGCCATTAGCAAAACACAAATAACCATATAAAGCGGTTTACTCATAATTAGCCCCCTTTTCGTCGTTAATTTTTTCTTTAACAGGGAAGATTAGTGCAACTATAATCGAAGATATAACTGCGCTTATTATTGCCGAAAACCCACCCGAAATAAATGAAAATGCAGGAACGTAGTATAATAGGCAAGAAATAGCAAGCGCAATAAATACCACTAGGCACACGCCCTTGTTTTTCGTCATTGGCGGAACGATTATTGCAACGAACATAGCGTATAGCGCAATAGACAGAGAAGAAGTTATTATTGGCGGCAACACGTCGCCTAAAATAGCACCTGTAATCGTGCCTGTTGCCCAACCAAAATAAGGTAAAAGCGCAAGCCCGTATAAATAGCGTGCACAAATCTTTTTAGGTTTAGAAAAAGCAACGGCAAAAATCTCGTCTGTAATAAAAGCAGAACATAAAATTCTGTGTTTAAGCGTAAAAGTATCGTCGGTTTTTTGCGATAGAGAAAGGCTCATTATAAAATACCTAGAATTTATAACAAGTTGCGTTAAAATAATCTCTATAAACGAGCCGAAAACTGCAATAATATTAACCCCTGCAAGTTGCCCGGCAGACGTTAAATTAGTCATAGACATAAAAAGGGTGATTATAGCAGGAAGACCTAATATAGACGCTTTAATTCCAAAGGCAAAAGATACCGAAAGGTATCCAAGCCCAATCGGCAAACCATCTTTTATTCCGTTATTAAAGGTATAAGCGCCTTTTTTATCCATAATTTCTCCTTAAATGCTAGATATATATTAACATAAAAAACTAAATAAATAAAACAAATTAAGCAAAATAAAATAAAAAATTTTAACGCATGAAAATAGCGTTTTTATCACGTTTTACCATTGACAAAAAACGTTGGTTATTATATAATAAAAAAAGTTAAAAATTATCTATAAATTACATAAAGGAATTAAAAGATTTTATGGTAAAACTTGTTATTTTCGACCTAGACGGAACACTAATAAACTCTAATGGCGACTTAAAGTTTTGTATGAATAAAATGCTTAGCGACTATAATTTGCCAACGATAACTACCGAAGAAACTTATAAGTTCGTGGGCTACGGCGCAAGAAAATTCGTTGAACTAGCGTTAAAAGGCAACCTAGAAAACTTTGAAGAGCGTTTTAATACCTTTAACAAATATCTAGCAACTTATAGCGGAGATAACGCCTATATTTACGAAGGCTTAAACGAACTTTTACTAGAATTAAAGGATAGGGGCGTTAAACTTGCAATAGTTTCTAATAAACAACAAGACGCTACCGACTTCGTAGTAGGAAAAATGCTGGGTAAATATAATTTCGACGTGGTTTGCGGAATAGGCGGTAACTTTAAAACAAAGCCCGATACTACTGCCGTAGAATACGTTTTAAAAACGCTAAATATTTCTAAACAAGATACGCTTTACGTTGGCGACTCTGAAATAGATATGATAACGGCAATAAACGCTGGGCTAAAATCAGTTGGCGTGTTGTGGGGTTTTAGAACAAAAGAACAACTAATAGAAAAAGGTGGCAAGGTTTTTGCTGAAAACGCTAAAGAACTTGCTGAAATTATTAAAGGACTATAATTAAAATAAAGGAGTAAATTATGCACGATAATTATTTTGGTATTATGATAGACTGTTCTAGGTCTGGCGTAATGAAAGTAGAAAAAGTAAAAGAATACGTAGATTATTTAGCGTTATTTGGCTATAATATGCTATCACTTTATACCGAAGATACCTTTTTAGTTGATAACGAACCACGTTTTGGATATCTTCGTGGGGCGTATACTAAAGAAGAATTAAAAGAAATTGACGCGTATTGCGTGTCTAAGGGTGTTGAACTAATACCTTGCATACAAACGCTAGCGCACCTTAACCAAATATTCTTATGGAAAGAATATAAAGAAATAAACGACACGGCAAACATTTTGTTAGTTGGTGATGATAAAACTTATAAATTTTTAGATAACGTCTTAAAAACCGTAAGAGAATGTTTTTCTTCTAACTTAATAAACATTGGTATGGACGAAGCGCATATGCTTGGCCTTGGTAAATATCTAGATAAAAACGGATACGAAAATCGTTTTGAAATACTTAAAAAACATCTAGAAAAAGTTAACGAAATGGTTAAATCATATAACTTTAAGCCTATGATGTGGTCTGATATGTTCTTCCGCCTTGCAAACCAAGGTGATTATTATGGCAATAACATGACGGATGAGGCGCGAAATTCTGCCCCTAAAGACGTTTCGCTAGTTTATTGGGACTATTATCACGTTGAATACGAAGAATACGATAGACTAATAAAAATGCACAAAACCTTTGATAACGAAATTTGGTTTGCAGGTGGCGCGTGGATGTGGCGTGGTTTTGCACCACATAACAAATATTCTTTCGAAACAATGATACCAGCAATCAAAGCGCTTAAAGAAAACGACGTAAAAAATATTTTCTTTACGATGTGGGGTGACGACGGAAAAGAATGTTCTTCTTTCGCAGTACTTCCAGCGCTATTCAAACTTAAAAAGATTTACGATGGCGTTACCGATGAAGAAGAAATTAAAAAAGAATTTAAAAAACTTACTGGCGAAGACTTTGATGGTATGATGAGTTTGGATTTGCCTAACCAAGTTGGTAATCACGAGGGGGATAACAACCCTTGCAAATATTTATTCTATAACGATATCTTCTTAGGTATGTTTGATTCTACCTTAAAAGGTACTGAAAGAGAAGAATATTTAGCGCACGCTAAAAAGATTTTTTCTTATGTAAATGGTGGAAAATTTGATAAGTTGTATAAAACTTTAGGCGAACTTTGTTTATTCCTTTCTATAAAATCTACTATCGGGTTAAAACTACGCGAAGCGTATAAAAAGAAAGATAAAAAGTTGCTAAAAATCTTAATAAAAGATATAACGACAATGCAAGATCATCTTAACGATTTTTATGCATCTTTCGTTGATTTGTGGACGAGTGAAAACAAGGCCTTTGGTATAGAAGTTCACCAAGCAAGAATGGGTGGCGTGATTGCAAGAATAGAGTATTGCAAGCAAGTTCTTCTTAAATACGTTAAAGGAAAGATAGATAAAATAGAAGAATTAGAAGCCGAAATTTTAGATTACGAAACGGGCAAGAAAGACTTTAATAAAAAAACGGTAATGTTTAACGCTCATATAGATAACTTCTCTACAAATCATATAAGATGGTGGTAAAAAATTAAAATTAAAAAATCCTTACCAAATTGGCAAGGATTTTTTATTTTTAAATAGATTTAATCTGTTAAATAAAAAGTGCAAGTCGATAATTTTTTTCTTTTAATTTTTAGCGTTTTACCACTTTCCATTTTTAAGTAAAAACCATCTTTATGCGGGCAATCATCACACCTTGCGCGTAAATGGTTTTTATAGGGGCAGTGCCTTAACGTCATATAGGGCGCAACGATTTTGCTACCAAAATCAACTTCTGCCGTTAAAAAATCTAAGCCTAAAAGATTTTTCGTTAGCGAATTATAAACGTTCATAAACGCGCCGATAATTTTTTCGGTGTTAAAGTTTAGAGCGTAGTAGTTGTTAACGATTACAGCAATTTTTAACGTTTCTACAATGTTTTTAAGCAATAAAACGTCTTTATGGAGTGCAAAATTTGGCAAATCTAGTATAGGTTTTTTGCCGTATTTTTCGCAAGTTTTAATAAAGTTTATAATATCTAATTCGTTATAAAACTCTGGCGAATAAATAACCGTGTTTTGCGAAATTTTATCTAAATTCTCGTAATTATCTATAAAAACAAAATGGGTAATAGGTTTAATTTTTATATTGTTTTTAGAAATAATTTCGTTTAGTTTTTCACTAGAAATTACGGCGTTTTTACGATATTTTTCGGTAATAACGTTATAAATTTTATCAAAAACGTTTCTTCTAAAGTCGTTAAGTTGTTTTTTAGAAATAAACACTTCTTCGTTAAAATTCGCAGTGATTTTCGCGTTAAAAACTTCGCTTTTATTAAAGTTTTCTACAAGTTCATTAAAGGTTAAAGGCGCAGTATTTGCAATTTCAAGTTTGTCGCCGTAAACCACGAAATCTTTATTATAAACGTTAAACTCAGCCTTAATTTTTTCTAGGGGAGAAAGTGTTATAGTGATAGGAAAATCAACTCTATTACTAATAGAAACGATATCTTTTTCTACTTTTTCATCTAAAATAACGTGTATATCTTCGCCCGCATTAACGTTTGCCGTAGTGGTTAAAACGTAAGAATTTTCAGTAAGTTTTTTTAGGTCGTAAGCCGTTATAACAGCGTTTTCTTTGCCACCAAAGAACGTTTTAAAAGTAGATTTCGGCGTTAACGTTTTATTAGAACTAAAATATACTTCTTTATAAGTTTTTTTTGCAACAACTTTATTTATTTTGCCGATTTTTATGCCAATATGGCTAGAAACGTTAGAAATAATATTGCCGTTTCCGTCAAAATATCCGGGTGTAAATCCACGATTAAAAGCAAGGCTAAAAATTTCTTTATCTGCTGAAAGTCCACTAAGCAATTTACGGTATTCTCGCGTTGTTGCGCCCACGTAAAACGGTCTTCTTGCGCGCCCTTCTATTTTAATAACGTCTACGCCCGCAGTTTTAAGTTCGTTAAGCCTATTAGAAGTATCAAAATCTTTCGCGCTTAAAAGATACCCCGATTTAAGTTTGGTGTTTTTATGGTAAAGAGAATAGGGTAACCTACAAAGTTGTTTGCATTTACCGCGATTACCACTTGCATCATGCTCGTAAGAACTTAAATAACAATTACCCGAAAAACTAACGCAAAGCGCGCCGTGTGCAAAATACTCGATTTCGATATCGACGTTTTCTTTAATTCTTTTAACTTCTTCAAGTGGTGTTTCTCTTGCTAAAACCACGCGCTTAAACCCGTAGGGAAGAAGTGCTAAAACACCTTCTAAATTATGAACTGCCATCTGCGTGCTAGCGTGCAGAACGGCGTTTGGGATAGTTTTAGAAATTAGATATGCAAGCCCCAAATCTTGAACTATAAAATAATCAACGCCTAGGTTAAACGCAGACAAAACAACGTCTAGCGCATTTTTTAACTCATCGTCGGCAAACAAGATGTTTATAGCAAGGCAAACTTGAACCCCGTGAATATGGCAAAAATCGACGGCGTCTTTAAGGGTTTCTAACGTAAAGCCGTCTATGTTATTTCTTGCATTAAATTCGTTTACGCCAAGGTATACTTCGTCTGCACCGTAAAAAACGGCAAGTTTAAGAGATTCGAAGTTTCCGGCAGGGGATAAAAGTTTCATATAAAAATATTATAACACGAAAAGAAATTTTTGCAAATGAAATTATAATAAGCGGTGCAAATGTTAGTAATTTTTATCATAAAAAGTAGATTTAGCCAGTAAATATATAACGGAAGTTATCAACATAGGTTGCAAAATTCGACTAAAAATTTGTGGATAACTAGGCATTTTTGGGCAGTTATCAACATAAGGGGCGTATATTATATGATTTTTATAAAAAAAAGAAGCGTAGTTATAGTTTCGGTTTTACTTTTAACGTTTATAACTTTTTTGGTGTGTTTTACTTCGCTTGACAAAAACCCGATAGGAAGCGCCGAACTAAAAAAACCGAAAATCGTGCTAGACGCAGGGCACGGCGGTATCGACCCAGGTGTTTTAGGGGTAACTTCTTACGTTAAAGAAAGCCAAATAAATTTAGATATTGTGCTAAAAGCTGAAAAAATTTTCGAGAGCGCGGGTTTTGAAGTGGTTTTAACTAGAAAAACCGACGTGGGACTTTACGGCGTAGCCACCAAAAACCGCAAGAAAAAGGATATGGCAAAGCGCAAAGAAATTATTGAAAACGCAAGCCCTGATATAGTGGTGAGCGTGCACCTTAACGAATATTCGTTAAAATCCCGTCGTGGCGGGCAGGTGTTTTACCAGAAAGGAAATTTAGAAAGCGAAAACTTGGCAATAAGCGTGCAAAAGGAAATAAATTCTTTATATGATGGAGTTAAAGACTATAATGCGCTAACAGCAGACCTTTTTATGCTAAAATGCACGACGGCACCGTCCGTTATAGTAGAGTGTGGGTTTTTATCTAACGTAGAAGACGAAAAACTCTTACTAACCGAAGAATTTAGAGAGCAAGTTGCATACTCTATTTTTAAGGGAGTGGTGGGCTATATATCTAGTAAATAAATAACAATAAAAAATATTTAAAGTCCGCGCGCATAAAACGGACTTTTTTTATTGTAATTTTTAAAAAAGTGTGCTAAAATGGTAAAGATAAAATAATGGGAGAGTAGTGCATGTTTCATTTAGGCGAAGTGATGGATAAGAACAAGGCAACCAACCTAAGCCCCGTAGTTTTGGCTTTCGTGGGGGATGCGGTGTATTCTTTATTCGTGCGTGAACGCCTAACTTTTAATTGCGACTCTAAAACGGGTGTCCTTAACGACCTAGCGGTTAAAGAAGTGCGCGCAACTGCGCAAGCAGAATTCGTTAAAAAAATAGAGCCACTTTTTACCGAAGAAGAACAAAACGTTTTTAAGCGTGCAAAAAACACTAAAAAGCGCACACGCTCTAAAAGCGCGTCGATAAAAGACTACGATATGTCTACTGGGTTCGAAGCGGTGCTAGGCTTTTTGTATTTAACCGGTAACACCCAAAGGCTAAACTACTTACTAAACGGAGGAGAAGAAAATGAAAGTTGAAGGTAGAAACTCGGTTCACGAATTGCTTAGAACTGATAAAGAGATAGATAAAATTTTAGTTAGAAAAGATTTAGAAGACCAAGCGAGCAAAAGGCTAATTAACATTATTCGCTCGCATAAAATTAAGATCCAGTTGGTTGATAAATACGTTATTGATAAAGAAAGCGAAAGCGGGCACAGCCAAGGTTTTATCGCCTACACTTCGGACTATAAATATTTTGATTTAGAAGACGTTATAGAATCTGCCAAAGAAAAAGACGGCATGATCGTTATTCTAAACGAAGTGTTAGATCCGCATAATCTTGGCAGTATTATCAGGGTTTGCGAGTGCGCTGGTATAGACGGGCTTATAATCGGCAAAGACCGCAGTGCGTCTGTTAGCGATACCGTTATGCGCATATCCGAAGGCGCTGTAAATCACGTTAAAATTGCAAGAGTGGTAAACATAAACAACGCCATCGACAAATTAAAAGACAACGGCTACTGGGTATACGGAGCGGAAGCAGACGGGCAAAGCGTATATAAAACCGACCTTAAAGGTAAAATTTGCCTAGTAATCGGCGGGGAAGATAGTGGCGTTAAGCGTTTAACAAGGCAAAAATGCGACGGGATTATAAGCATACCTATGTATGGTAAAATCAACTCGCTAAACGCATCTGTTGCGTGTGGCGTAGTGGTGTTTGAAGCAATGCGCCAAAGAAATATATAAGATTGTAATAAACGGATAATTTAAGGGGAAAAATGCAAACTAACGGTTTAACAGACGAAATGCTTGCGCTTTCAATTAAAACCGAACTGCAAGAAAAAAACGATAGCGAAAACCTTTCGGAATTACTAAATAGGTATATGCCGGTCATAAACCTAATCATATCAAAATATTTCGTAAAAGGTTGGGATACCGAAGACTTAGTTCAAGAAGCAAGGTTATCGGTAATAAACGCGGTAAAGTCTTTCGATGGGCAGTCTAATTTTAAGAACTACGCAAGCAAGTGTATAAAAAACAGCGTTTTAACGCTAATAAAAAAGGCGAACAGGTTAAAAAACCTACCACTTTTAGACTACGTTCCAATCAGTGGTTATAACGAATCAGACGACGCTTCGAAGAATAAACTTCTCCCGTTTATAAAAACCGGACCGGAAGAACATTTTATCGAGCGCGAAAACGTTAGAGAGTTGGTGGTAAAAATAAAACAAGTTCTAAGTAAATACGAATACGAAGTATTCTCTCTTTACCTAGACGGATATTCTTACGAAGATATAAAAATAAAATTAAACGTAGAAACCAAGTCAATTGACAACGCAATACAACGGGCAAGAAAAAAATTAGAATTTATAAAGCAAAAATAAAGGGATATTAAAGGAGATAAAATGTCTTATCTTGCATTATACAGAAGATATCGCCCAAACACCTTCGATAAACTCATCGGGCAAGACCATATAGTAAAAATTCTAACCAGCCAAATCGTAAACGATAGGCTAGGGCACGCATACCTTTTTACAGGCACGAGAGGAACGGGCAAAACTTCTACTGCAAAAATATTTGCAAAAGCAATAAACTGCTTGCACCCGATAAACGGTTCGCCCTGTTACGAGTGTGAGGCTTGCAAGGCTTTATCGGACCCGTCTAGTATAGATATTTTAGAAATCGACGCTGCGTCTAACAACGGCGTTAACGAAATAAGAGATTTAAGAGAAAATGTGCAATTTCCACCCGTTAACGGCAAGTATAAAGTTTATATCATAGACGAAGTGCACATGTTAACCGGTCCTGCGTTCAACGCGCTACTTAAAACGCTAGAAGAACCGCCGAAGCACGTTGTGTTTATTTTGGCAACGACTGAAGCGCACAAAATCCCCGCAACGATACTTTCGCGTTGCATGAGATTTGATTTTAAACTTATCTCAACCGAACTAATAGCAAAACTCATTAGCGACGTATACGACGAACTAAATAAAAAATACGAAAAAGAAGCGGTTTTCGCCATAGCAAAAGCGGGCGAAGGCAGTATAAGAGACGCGCTTTCAATCGCAGATACAGCCCTTTCTTACGGAGACGGCAAACTTACTTATAAAGACGTGAACGAGATTTTAGGCTCTATCGGCACCGAATCGCTTTACGAATTTATTGGCAATATTCTTTCTTCTAAAACGGGCGAAGTGTTGTATAGCATAGAAAGGCTAACTAAACTTGGCAAGAGCATAGGGGTATTGACCAAAGACGTTATTAAAACCATGCGCGATCTATTGATAACTAAAACGTGCGATAACCCTAACGAAATATTGAACTTACCACAATCCGTTTATAACGACTTAGCAAAACTATCGTCAATCGCACCGACCGAAAGGTTGTTGCGCATTATCGAGATTTTTGCCGAAGCCGAAAACAACCTAAAATACACGCCTTCGCAAAGGGTGTTGTTTGAAACTGCGTCGGTAAAGGCAACAAAACCGGATACCGACTATAATATCGACGCGTTAGTTTCTAGAATAGCAATGCTAGAAGAAAAAATAAAAAACGGCAATTTTGCGGTAAGCACTACTGCTAGCGCGACGGTAGTAGAACCTGCGCCAGCACCCGTAAAAACTGCTCAGCCAACTAGCGTAGAGCCCGAATTGAAGTTTAGCGACGCAGAAATAACGCAAATTCAAGGCAAATTACTAACCAACCTAAGAAAAGGTGGGTTCGAAATGCTTTGGAATATTATGCAAAACGTAAAACTAAGTAAAACGCAAACCACTTTAATACTTATCCCACAATCAACTGACGACGAAGCGATTATTTCTTCTAGTCAAAACTTGGAAAAAATCAAAAACGCGCTAAGTGTTTTCGGTGATTTTGATTTAGAGATTAAGGAGTTTAGCGAAAAGAATAAAAGCACGGAAATAGACGATGCTACCGAAAAACTCAAAAGAATTTTCGGCGACGACATCGTTATAATAAAAAAATAATCAAGATAAAAGGAGATATATTATGGCAGGATACAGAGGTGGCTTCGGCGGTGGCTTTGGTGGCGGATTCGGCGGTGGCGGAATGCAAAACATTATGAAACAAGCCCAAAAAATGCAACAAGAAATGCAAAAGGCGCAAGAAGAACTAGACAATATGGAAATAGAAAGCGCAAGTGGTGGCGGACTTGTTAAAGTCGTTATGAACGGCAAAAAAATCGTTAAAGGCATTACTATCAACAAAGACGCAGTTGATATGGACGATATCGAAATGTTAGAAGATTTAATCGTTGCAGCCCTAAACGAAGGCTACGAAAAAGCAGACGAAGCGTACCAAGAAAAAATGGGTGCTTTCGGTGGTTTAGGTTTCTAATATGAAAATTTATATCGAACCGATAGGAAAACTTATAAACGAGTTTTCTAAACTTCCGGGTGTTGGCGCAAAAACAGCGCAACGCTTTGCGTATAAAATAATCAATATGCCTACGGAAGAAGCGCTTAATTTTGCCAACGCTATTAAAGAAGCAAAATCTAAGGTGCGTTATTGCAGTATATGCGGTAACTTTTCTGAGGGCGAAGTTTGCGATATTTGTAAAATCAGAGAGGCAGAAGTTATTTGCGTAGTTAAAGAACCGAAAGACGTTATTGCAATAGAAAGGCTAAACGAATACAACGGCGTTTATCACGTGTTGCACGGCACTATTTCTCCGTTAGACGGAATAGGCCCTAACGACATAAATATTAAAGGGCTATTAAATCGTATAGCAAAAGGTGGCGTTAAAGAAGTTATACTCGCCACTAATCCAGACGTAGAGGGCGAAGCAACCGCGCTTTATATAACCAACCTAATTAAACCGCTAGGAATAACGGTTACTAGGCTCGCGCACGGCATACCGATAGGAACGGATTTAGAATACGCCGACGAAGTTAGTTTGGCAAGAGCCTTCGTTGATAGAAAAACTATGTAATTTTTAGGTGAAAGGATATGAAAGTTAGCGTATTAGGCTGTGGAAGGTGGGGATCTTTCATAAGTTGGTATTTATCTAGAACGGGGCACGAAGTAGTGCTATGGGGGCGAGAAGATAGCCCTTCTTATAAGATTTTAAAAGAAACAGGCAAAAACGAATACGTTGAACTAGATAAGCGCATTAAACTAACTTCTGATTTAAGCGTTGCCTTAAACCACGCCCAAACTATAATAATTTCTATCAGTAGTCAATCGCTTAGAAGTTTTGTAACAAGCATAAAGCCTTTCGGCATAGAAGATAAAGATTTCGTGCTTTGTATGAAAGGTCTAGAAACTGCTAGCGGAAAAAGGTTATCGGAAGTAATGATTGATTGCGGTATAGATAAAGATAGAATTGCCGTGTGGGTTGGCCCAGGGCACATACAATCTTTTACCCAAGGGCAACCAAACTGCATGGTAATAGACTCTGATAACAAGGCGCTAGTAAAAACCCTTGCAGACGCATTTAGAAGCGATTTAATAAGATTTTACTACGGGGACGATTTAATCGGTAGCGAAATAGGCGCAGCGTCTAAAAACGTTATCGGCATTGCAGCGGGCATGCTAGACGGTGGCAATTATCCTACGCTTAAAGGTCCGCTAATGGCTCGTGGCGCAAGGGAAATTTCTAGGCTAATTAAAGCGATGGGTGGCAACGAACTTTCTGCATACGGATTATGCCATTTAGGCGACTACGAAACCACGCTATTTTCGGAATATTCTAACAACCGAAATTTTGGCGTTAAATTCGTTAAAGGCGAAAAATTTTCTAAACTTGCAGAAGGTGTAGAAACCACGAAAGCGCTAAAACTTCTTGGCGAGAAATACGGGGTGGATTTGCCTATAACCAACGCTGTTTACTCTATTTTGTTTGAAAATAAAGAACCTATAAAAGTATTTTCTAAACTATTTTCGCGTAGCACTAGAAAAGAGTTTTAACGAAATTCGAACGGTAAAAAATCCGTTCGATTTTTATTTTCAAAATTATAGAAAAAGCCAAATTACCGCTTGACATTTTTATTATAAAGATTATAATAGTAATTAGCACTTAAAAGGTTAGAGTGCTAACATTATATTTTGGAGAATTACATGAAACAATTTAAAACCGAATCTAAAAGAATACTTGATTTAATGATAAACTCTATTTACACTAACAAAGAGATATTTTTAAGGGAATTAGTTTCCAACGCAAGCGATGCTATTGATAAGCTTAAATTTATTTCTTTAACAGACGGGGCAGTTAAGTCTGATTTTTCTATCAGCATTACGCTAAACGAAAAAGATAGAACCATAACGATAGAAGATAACGGTATCGGTATGACTGATAAAGACCTAGAAAAGAACCTAGGAACTATCGCAGAATCGGGCACGCTAGCGTTTAAGAAAGACAATCAAGGCAAAACCGAAGAAGAACTTATCGGGCAGTTTGGCGTTGGTTTTTATTCGGCGTTTATGATTGCTGATAAAATTGAAGTGTATACAAAGGCGTATAAGAGCGATAAAGCGTATTTATGGGTTTCAGAAGGCGCTAAGGGTTACGATATCAAGGAAACTGATAAAGCCGAAGTCGGAACGAAAATCATTCTGCACGTTAAGCCGGATGCCGAAGAAGAAAAGTATAGCGAATTTATAAACGAGTATAAGATTAGTTCGTTAATTAAAAAATATTCTGATTATATCCGTTATCCGATAAAAATGCTCACGCATAGAACTAAACTAAAAGAAGGCAGTAAGCCCGAAAAACCCGAATACGAAACCGTAGAAGAACTAAGCACCCTAAACAGCATGGTTCCGCTATGGAAAAAACCAAAATCTCAAGTAACCGAAGAAGAACTTTTTGTATATTATAAAAGTGAATTTCACGATTACAACAACCCAATCAAAGCCGTATACGCTAAAATAGAGGGCTTAGTTACCTACGACACGCTTTTATATTTTCCTGAAAAAGCGCCTATGGACTATTTTTCAAAGGACTATAAAAAAGGCTTAAAATTATTCTCTAACGGCGTAATGATTATGGATAAATGCGAAGATTTAGTGCCTGATTATTTTGGTTTCGTTAAAGGCGTTGTAGACTCTTCAGATTTATCGCTAAATATTTCTAGGGAAATTTTGCAACAAGATAGGCAAGTAAAACAAATAGCAAACGGGCTAGAAAAAAGGATAATAGCAGAACTCTCTAAAATGCGAGATGACGAGCGCGAAAAATACGAAAAGTTATTTGCAGAGTTTGGCGTTTCGATTAAGTTTGGCGTATATCAAAGTTTTGGTATGAACAAAGATAAACTAAAAGACTTATTGATGTTCTATTCACAAAACCAAGAAAAACTAATCACGCTTAAAGATTACGTTAAAGCAATGCCACAAGACCAAACCGAAATATTATACGCAAGTGGCGAAAGTTTTGAAACGATTGCAAAACTACCAACCATAGAAAAAGCAAAAGAAAAAGGGTTAGACGTTCTTTACTTTAAAGACGGTGTAGACGAATTCGTTGCAAGAATATTAGACGAATACGAAGGCAAAAAATTCAAGTCTGTTCAAGAATTAGACTTCTCGTTAGACTCTAAAGACGAAAAAGAAGAATTAGAGAAAAAATCTAACGAAAACAAAGATTTACTTGCAAAAATCAAAGAGATTTTAGGCGAAGAAGTTAAAGAAGTAAAACTTACTTCTAATCTTAAATCTTATCCGGTATGCTTAACTTCTAGCGGTGGCGTTTCAATAGAAATGGAAAAGGTTTTAGGTTCTCTTCCTAACGCAAACGGCAACGTTAAAGCCGAAAAAGTTTTACTAATTAGCAGTACGCACGAGATTTTAGATAAATTAAACGAACTTTATAAAACTGACGAAAACAAACTAATTCGCTACGCGAAAGTTTTATACCAAAGCGCAAGGCTAATAGAAGGTTTAGCCGTTACCGACGTTGCTGAATTTGTTAGTTCGATAACCGAGATTATTAAATAATTTTTAGCGCAAAAAACAATTGAAAATTCAATTGTTTTTTAAGCATTTTAGGCTAAAATCAAAAAAAGGAGCAACTAAAATGACGGAAAAAGAAAAGTATTCAGCTGAAAAAATTGCCTTAAAAATCACTGATTTAACTAAAATATACGGCAGTGGCGATTATAAAGTAGAAGCGCTAAAAAAAGTAAACCTGTGTTTTAGAAAGAGTGAGTTTGTTTCAATTTTAGGCCCATCTGGATGTGGAAAAACCACTTTGCTAAACATTATCGGCGGGCTAGATAGATACACTAGTGGCGATCTAGTTATAAACGGCAAATCCACTTCTAAATATACCGATAAAGACTGGGATGCGTATAGAAACAACACCATAGGTTTCGTTTTTCAAACCTATAATTTAATACCGCATCAAACGGTGCTATCTAACGTAGAAATCGCGCTAGAACTTTCTGGCGTATCGAAAAAAGAGCGCAAAGAAAAAGCGCTAGAAATATTAGAAAAAGTGGGGCTTAAAGGTCAAGAGCATAAACTACCTAAACAACTATCGGGTGGGCAAATGCAAAGGGTTGCGATTGCAAGAGCGCTCGTTAACGATCCAAAGATTATTTTAGCCGACGAACCTACCGGTGCGCTAGATACGGTTACTAGTATACAAATAATGGAAATTCTTAAAGAAATTTCTAAGGAAAGACTAGTTATAATGGTAACGCATAACCCCGAACTTGCCGACAAATATTCTACAAGAATAATCAACCTTTTAGACGGCGAAAAAACGGGCGATACCAACCCTATTGAAGACGGCGAGGCAGGAGTGTTTATAAAACAAAGAAAGCCGAAGATGGGCAAAAAAACAGCCTTTTTGCTTTCTCTTAAAAACTTGTTTTCTAAAAAGGCAAGAACCATTTTAACGTCGGTTGCAGGCAGTATAGGTATAATAGGCGTTGCACTCGTTTTGGCACTTTCTAACGGCTTTAATAAGTATATGTCGCAAATGCAAACGGATACACTTTCTAATTATCCGTTAGAGATTAGCGAATCCACCGTGGATTTATCTACTTTTAACGAAATTTACGAAAACGAATTAAAAGAAAAATTCCCAGAATTAGATAATATTTTCATTTCAAAAGCGTTTGATAAACTGACTGGTATGCTGCTATCTAATAATCTTAGTGATACTAGCGAAAACGGTTTCGTTCGTTATATCGAGAAACATAAAGAGCAAAACCCTGATTTATATTACGCGCTTTCTTACGAATACGGCTTTGACATAAATAAATATTTTTATACCGACGTAAATTTTAACGGCCAAAACTTGTTCGTTTCGGTTGATACGCTTATAAACAACATACAAGCGAACTACGATAGCGACTTACAGCAAGCAATGGGAATAACAACCGACTTCGTAAGGCAGTATATCCCAACCGTAACCGAAATGCCGAACTACGATTTAATAATGAATCAATACGACGTTTTAGGCGACGGTTATCTTCCAGAATTTACTGATGAAAACAAACTAAAAATGATGCTTGTTGTCGATCAGTATAACAGCATAAGCGATATTACCTTGGCATTACTTGGCTATCTAGGCGTTAGTGTAGACGACGACGGAAACGTTACCTTTATCGGTGAAGATAGTATTTCGGTAGATCAAATAATAGGCAAAAAGATTTATCTTGCGAACAACTCGCAAATGTATAAAAAAATCGGTGATAAATACTTTTTAGATTATCAAATCGGCGATAAAAAGAGCGACTTATTAGAACTAGAAATTGCCGGTATTCTTAGGGTAAAAGAAAACGTTAGCGGTGTTCTTCCCGTTGGGCTTGCGTATATGCCTAACCTAACCGAATACGTTTTATCTTCTAACCAAAATAGCGAAATCGTAACTGCAAGTAAAAACGGCCCCGTTCCTATTTACGATATGGCGAACATCACCGCTCCACCAGAACTTTATTCGACTAGAATGCTTGCTGGAACTAGCACGCCGTCTAATATCAAAATTTTTGCAAAAGACTTTCATAGCAAAGAAACTATTAAAAGTTATATAGACCTTTGGAACGACAATCACGAAGGGGTAGAAGAAGACAAAATCACTTATTCCGATATGATGAGCATGATGTTTGGAATGCTTACCACTATGGTAGATGCAGTAACCTACGTGCTAGTGGCGTTTACTTCTATTTCACTGGTAGTATCTAGCGTTATGATAGGTATAATAACCTATATCTCGGTAGTAGAACGCACTAAAGAAATAGGCGTTTTAAGGTCGTTAGGCGCATCAAAACGCGAAATTGCAAGCGTGTTTAACGCCGAAACTTTCTTGATAGGCTTGTTTGCAGGGCTTATCGGTGTTGGGTTTACTTATCTAATAAGCATACCGTTAAATATAATACTCGGCGGGCTAATAAGCGGGGTAGGAAAACTGGTATTGCTTGCTCCGTTATCTGCGCTTATACTCGTTTTAATAAGTGTTTCACTAACGTTGATTTCGGGTTTGATACCGGCAAGAATAGCCGCTAAAAAAGACCCTGTTGTTGCACTTAGAACTGAATAGAAAAAAATAAAAACAATCACGCCTTGAAAAGATTTGAGGCGTGATTTTTTACATATTTTAACAAAAAATGCTAAAATTAACCGAAAAACAATAATATTTAAAAAAATTCTTGACTTTAACTTATTCTAGTAGTAGAATAGACTATGTATTATAATATATATATAAATTAGAGTAATTTTATTGTGAGGGTAATTTATGAAATGTTCTTTCTGTGGCGGAAGCAATTTTAAGGAATATTTAGGCGACTACATTTGTAAAGATTGCGGAACTAGAAATAAAAAGGAAACCACTACCACAACCCCTACCACCACTACCGCTAAACCTATGTCAACCACAACTTCTGTGGCTGGCGTTTGTGCTATTTGCGGTGGAAAGGATTTCAAAGAGTATATGGGTAAGAAGATTTGTAAAAACTGCGGTTCACCATTAGCGCCAACCACAACTACAACTTCTACCACAACCCCTACGCCAAAGCCAACAACCACTACTGCTAAACCTATGTCTACCACGACTTCTAGTTCTAGCGTTGGGGTATGTGCAATATGCGGTGGCAAAGATTTTAAGGAATATATGGGTAAGAAGATTTGTAAAAACTGCGGTTCACCGTTAGCGTCAACCACAACTGCAACTTCTACCACAACCACTACTGCAAAACCAACAACCACGCCTAAGCCTACCACGTCAAAACCAAAGCCTGCAACGAAAACGGTTTCTTCAACAACTACTACAAAACCGTTATCAACGCCTACTACTAAGCCCGAAGCGGTAAGCACTCCGCCGGTGTCTTATAAATACGATTTCAGCATCGTGTTTAAGCCAAGCGTAAAACTATTCGGCTTTGAATCTTTCACCAAAGACAAAAAGATTGCAGATGAAATACAAAATTATTTGCTTTCAAAAAAATACAGGGTGTCAGAAGGCTACGGCGAATCATCAGATACCGAAATTTACAGTAAAGCGATAATCGTAGTCGGCACTAAGGCAGAATATATCGATTCTAAGATAAACGAAAAGTTAAACTCTTACAAAAGGGATTCTGAAAGATACGGCAAATCAATCGTTTACTACGTTTACGATAAATCTATACCAAACGGCTTGCCGATCGACGTTTCTAATACCGAATCGTTTGATAGCAATGGAGACGATTTCTTAGAAATGCTCTCAAAACGCTTTATTGAAGAAAGTGGCAAATATTAAAAAGGGAAAAGTAATTTAGGAGAATATAAACTCAATGGCTAACGAAGAATTTAGATGTATTAACTGCGGTAGTAACGAATACGTCATTAACGAAGAAAAGGGCGTAAAAAAATGTCGCTACTGCGGTACGGAATACGAAGATTCCGAAAACACCTATACTTGTAAAAGGATTGCTGAATACATAGATTTAGACCAATTCGAAGAAGCAAGGCGTTTGTGCGAACTCTACCTTGAAAAAGAGCCTAGGAACGCAACGCTTCACTGGCAAAGATTCCAAATTAGGAATAGCATTAAATTCGTAGTAGATCCCGTTACTAAAGAAAGGAAACCTACTTTTAGGAGCGAATCTTTTACGAGAGACAGCGTTCTTAAAGACGAGAATTTACTTAAAGCAATCGAATATTCAACGGGCGCAAATAAAACGCGTTACGAAAGTTGGGCAAACCTAATCGAAGAAATTAGGCTTGAATTTTGTGATAAAATCAGCCAACGCGACAACTACGATATCTTTATTAGTTTTAAGGCTACTAGAGAAGTTACCGAATCAAACGGTGATAAGAGTTTAGTTGATACTCGCGATAGGCAAATTGCAAAAGAAATCTACGAATATTTCACCAAAGAAGGATACCGTGTATTCTTCAGTGACGTTGCGCTTGGAAAAGATAAAAGAAAGGTCGGCGAAAAATACGAACCTACTATTTTTGCCGCGTTAGCGTCTTGCCGTGCTATGATTTTAGTCGGCACGAAGGAAGAATACGTAAACTACGGCTGGGTTAAAGACGAGTGGAGCAGATACTTCTATTTTATGAACATAAAAGGTGGTATCGATTCTAGGCTTAAAAAGAAAGAAGGCACCGTTTTCTACGTTTTCGACCGTGAAGTACCAAGGGGACTACCAGAAGAAATTTCTTCTCTTCAAGGCATTGACTACGACAGGAGAGACGTTTTCTTTGAAACGCTTTTAGAACTCGTTAGCACTAGAATAGGCCACGGCGCGAATAGAGCGGGCATAGAGAGAATAGAACTTGGCAAAGTAGTTGGCAAAAAGGCGAAAACTGCAAACGTTGATAGTTTAGGCACCGTAGAACTTGGTTCAGGCAACGCTGTTAAACGCCAACAAAAAACAATCGAAGGCAATTTAGCCGTAAAGAAATTCGGCTTAAATAAGGTTAGAAGCGTAACGACTTCTATCGAAAACGACCTTAAATCAATAGGTCTACTTATAAACAACAAAAGGTTCGAGCCTGCAAAACTTAAAATAGAAAATATCTTAAAAGAAGGCGATAATGCAGACGCGTATTACTATAAAATTCTTTGCTTAATGGAAGTTAAGAACGAAGAAGAGTTTATCGAATACGCCAACGATTTTAAGGATTTTGAACTATTCGAAAAAGCGTTAGATTGCTCTGATAAAGATAGTGCAAAACGTTTAACCGATATGTTCGTTGCAGGGTATAAAGACTGTTTTGACGACGGTTACTACGAATCTGCAATTGAATTCTTTAATCAACTTATAAAATACGATTTCGACCAACGTGAAGAAGTTATCTACACGATGAAGAAATACGTTTCTAAACTAATGACTAGCGACGAAAGCGACGACTTGCTTATTAGACTAGTAGAAGCGTATTTACTATCCGTTGACCCTAACGATATCGATAACTATATAGCAGAATGTCTAGAAGTAGCGCACAACGCACACGTTAACGGCAAAGTTAGCGTTGCAGAAAACTTCATGGCAAAAGTTAAGGAAATCGACGAGGGCAACCCAGAAGTTACGATGTTTAAAATCTTGCTTCAAACGGGTTCTTCTTCGCCAGACCAACTTATAGATAACATCTGCAAAATACAAGACCTTAACGAAATAGTTTCTTTAATTAAAAACTCTTCGTCGGAACAAGCGTCTATGTGTATGCAAATCTTTATCGAGGGTGTTAAAAAGGCTGTTTCAAACAATCAAGATAAAGAAAGTTTTACAAAAGCGTTAGAGATCTTTAAAACGCTACTTACCTTTAATTTCGAAGAAAGAGAAAACGCCAAGAACGACGTTTTAAGGTCGGTTATCGAACACGTTGAAAACGGTTACGAATACGACCAAGATATGCTCGTAGATTTCGTTGAATATTTGCTTAAAGCAACTAGCGCGGATAACGTAGACGAACATATTTACATAAACAAAACCTTTGGTAATGCAATGCGCAAAATTTCGCGTTTTGATATTGCAAACACCTATCTTAACAAGGCGTTAGACCTTGATAATACCGACGTAGAAGCAAGGTATAACTTACTTTTAGCACTTGCTGAAACTAGCGGGGAAGACATAACTTCTTGCGTTCATAAATTCAAGGATGAAGAAGGCGCTGTTATCAAAGCAACGGCTGATTTATTAAATTATTCGTTACACGAAAGGGTAACTGGCCCGTATTCATACGAAAATTTAATCAAAAAATTTACCGACGCCATTTTCGACGCGTTATACAATAAAGAGTGTTCGGAAGCAGACGCGGATACCGCATACTGCAATATCATTAGGTATATACAAGATTCTGAAAAAGACTTGCTTGTAGAACGTCTACTTAAAATGGGCGAATTCCTAATCGAAGAAAGGGAGTTTGCGCTAGCGTCTAAATACTTTAAGTTAGTATTAGAAGAAGACCCTAACAACTTTACCGCAAGATGGAGTTGTATGCTTATAGAACTTGGTTGCATCTCTGATTTTGACGTTATCGCTTCGGATATGCCGATCGAAAGTTGCGTTCAATACGACGAAACTTTGGCATGTGCAACGCCTGAACAAGTTGAACATATTTGCGGTCTTGCAAACAAACAAGAACGCTTAAAAGCAAACCCAGAACTTGCTAAAAAATACGACACGATCGTTTCTGATCCAGAAACCACTAAAAAGACTAAAAACGAACTTGCGTCTTGCTCAATCGACGATTTCGATAGCAAAATTAATAAATATTTTGCTCAAATCGAAGAGCGTGAAAGAATCGCAAAAGAAAAGAGAAGAAAAGAACTAGAAGAAGAAAGAAAGCGCAAGGCGGAAGAAGAGCGCAAACTAAGGCTTGAAAGAGAACGCCGTCATAACGAAGCAAAACGCGCGAGAAGAGAATTTGCGGCAAAAACCGCTGCTAAATTCCTATTAGTATTCGTGTTGTTGCTCGGCGCGATTGCAGCGTTTGGCGTTCACTTAACGTCAGGCTCGCTATCAAGTATTTTCGCCGTACCAGAAGAATTGCAAAAATTCGTGGTGATGGGCACTTGCGTAGTGATTGCGTTGATTTCGTTTATTGCTTATATTAAGTTTAAGTCGGGACTTATAAAACTCGAAATATTGATTTACGAAGTGTTAACACTTCTAGAACTCATAATATTCGGTATGTTTATAAGCGATTCAATCCTTCTTACCGTGGTTATTTCTGCAATAAGCATTTCTTCACTTGCAGTTTATCTAAAATGTAAAAAAGAATGCGGTAGCAATTGTATTTCGGTTTTCTTTGTTAACTTAATTGCAACCATATTGATAACGGCAACTTATTTCTATCTAAAATTCGTTAGCGAACACTTGTATTACGAAGACCAAATTTATATTCCAATCTTCGCTATTTTAGTAGAAATTGTAATGTTTATATTATCTCTCGTATACACCGCAAAACAATCTTGTGACTACGAAGGTAAAAAGGCGTTTGCAAACGTCGTTGCTTATATTTTATATAGTATTGCGTTCTTGGTATTCTCTTATGGAATAGTGATGTCAGCATACTCGTCAGCGTTTATCGATGACGGTTACGGTTACGTAGAACAAATTGCAGAGCCAACGCTTGCAACTATACCGTGGCTAATAGTGTTCGGCGGTACAACGATTACTTCGCTTACTATGTTCTTAATCGACACGTACGACGATCAAATGCGTATCGCATGGCTCACTTGGTTGTTCTATTCTATTTTCGAAGTGCTTGCGTTCTTCCTAGGCAGTATCGTTATTCAAGAATATAACACCGTGTTCGAAAATCTAGTTGCTCTAGCAGGCGTAACGTTCGGCTTTATCAAGATGAATATTAAAAACTATCACGATCAATGGAAAGGTGCTATTATATGGCTACTACTTCCGTTTATCCTAATGTTCGTTGTTGTAATATTCGGCGCGATAGGCAATGCTTGCAATGATGGGTGCGGAGACAGTGGCTCTGGTTCTGACTGTGGCGACTGTGGCAGTTGTGGTGGCTGTGGTAGTTGCGGTGGCGGTATCGGCGGACTTATCTTCGTTATACTCGTTATAATCGGCATCTTCAAAAAAGACGACTAATAAAATAAATAAAATAAAAAATTATATAATCATTATATAAATAATAAGGAGAAAATTATGGATAGAAAAATGTTCAAGTACGAAGGTACAAACGACGAAATGTTTAAAAGAGTATGCGTAGACGATTACGAAGCAGACGCTGTAATGATCGTTCCAGACACGCACTACGCTGTAACCGTTAAAGACGGGCGCTTTCAAGACGTAAAAGATAGCGGTAGTTACGACCTTTTCGACTACAAGAAAGGCGCTTTTGGCAAAGCGAAAAAAGTTGGCGCGCACACTGTAGACATTATCTTTATGTCAAAGACCTATAGACTTAAAGTGCTATGGGGCACAAAACAAAAATTCGACTTAAGAGACCCTATTAGCGACGTAATGATTAAAATTGGTGCATGCGGTGAATTTACCGTTCAAATTTGCGAACCTAAAAAAGCATACGAAAGATTCGTTGGTACTCTAAAAGAATACAATGCTGACGACCTTAAAGAATATCTAGCAAACGAACTTATGGTAGAAATCAAATCTGCGCTTGCTAATACTATGGTAGAAAGAAAACTTTCTTACGACAGACTAAGTGAATGCAGTAAAGAAATCGGCGATAACATTAAAGTTTTAATTGCTAAATGGTTCGAAAAAGAATACGGCTTAAAACTATTCAATTTCTTAATTTCTAGCATTCTAATTTCTGAAGAAGATAAAGCAAAAATTGAGGCTGAACTTCAAAGAAGAAAAGACGAAATTGCTGAAAAAGAAAAAGAAATTGAAAGAAAGAAAGAAGAAGAACGCGCTGAAATCAAGGCAAGGGAAGAAAGAGAACTTGAAAAGAAAGAAGCACGTGAAATCGCTCGTGAACTTGAAAGACTTGACGATAAAGCATTTGAACGTCAACTTAAACTTCGCGAACTAGAAAGTAAAGATTACGAAAAATACCTAGAAGTATTAAAGATTTTAGGTTGGGAAAGTGCTGCTAACGGCAAAACCGTAGATAAACCATCAGGCGCTAAATTCTGCGTTAAATGTGGCCATAGTTACGAAAATGGCGATGCTTTCTGCCCAGGTTGTGGCGCAAGAGTTGGTAGTTCTAAAATTAAATGTCCAAAATGCGGTAAAGAAAGCAAAGGCGACGCTGCTTTCTGTAGCGGTTGCGGTACGAAATTAAACTAATGTATTTTAAGGAGAAATATTATGGGATTATTTTTTAGAAAGAAAAAAATTAGCAAAGATTTAATCGACGAAGATTTAAAGATTATTAAAACTAACTGTCAAATAATAGACGTGTTAATGGTACACGGCGACGCTTGCGAACCACTAGTTGAAAAACTTAAAGAACTTAGAGAAAAAATCGAATTCTTAAATCCATCAACTAATGCAGACGTAAAAAATGCTGACAAAAAAATCGGTGATAAACTCGGCGATATCAAAATTACTTTAAGCAAATGTAGTGCAAAAGGCGATTTTGAAGGCTGGGAAAAACTCATTAGAGAAATTGAAGTAGCAATTGCCGAAAGAAACACTAAACTTTAATTTTGGCGGAGGGTATCATGTGGCCTTTTAAGAAAGATAAATTCAAAAAACTAAAAAGGGAAGACGTAGTTGATTCTATCGTAGAACTTGAAAAGCAAGAAATGGCTTTGGAAGAAGGCATTATTCAAAAAGCAAGGCAAATCGAAGAAATGCTTGCTAAAGGTAAAACCGAAAAGTCAAGAGATATTCAACTACTTCTTGCTAAAAAAATTACCGCTTTAAGAGAAGAAAAAGAAAACGACGTTAAGCGTTGTATGTATTTAATGTATAACATTAAACTTGCAAAACGCTTAAAAGACGCTATCGACGATAATCAATTTATCGTAGATACTGGCAAAGTGTCAATGAGAGATCTTCTTTCTGACCAAAAAGGTTTGGCAAAATTCTTAAATAAAGCGTTAGATACTAAGGTTAAAGATGAAGAAATCTTAACCACTGCCGACGATATATTTAGCGAAGTTAAAGATAGTTATACCGAAAACAACTCTATCTACGGCGTTCAAACGAAAGACGACGAACTTCTTGCAATGTTCGAAACTGCAAACGGTATAGAAGATGATTTAGGTACTTCTCAAACTACCGAAGATACTACTAGAACTGCAAATGCAGATAATAATTAGTCAGTTTTTTATAAAAATCAATATAATAGGAAATTATAGTTATGTTTAATAAAAAGAATAAAGAAATTGAAAAAAAGATGTTAATTAAAAAAACGATTAACACCATGAACAAGCAAATCGACACCTTAGAATCACAAAAAAAGGTGTTTATCGAAAAGGCTAAATACGCTAAAAAGAACGGTTTAGAATCACAATACAACTTAGCGTTAACCGGTTATAAGATGACTCTTGCGCAACAAAAGAGGGCGCAAGAAATGCTTCTTAACTTTGAAATTACCGCTCAAATGAAGGATATGACTATGATGACTTCCGAATTCCTTGGCGGTATGGGCGTACTTAGTAAACAAATGGCAAAACTTGCTAACAACAAAGATTTTGTTAAAGTTCAAAAACAATTCGAAACTGCTATGGCAAACGTAGAAACTCAAACCCAACAAATCGAAGTATTTATGGAAACTAGCAAAGATTCTTTTGCCAACGCATCAGGCGTTAAAGCAAATACCGACGATAGTAGCGTAGAAGATTTTATCGAAGATTCTACCGTACAAGACGAATTTTCTGACGATGCAATCGATGCAGAAATGGAAAAAATCCGTAAAGAAATCGAAGGTCAAAATTCATAAGTAAAAATCTAACAATTTAGAGGGTAATTATGTCTGATTTAGACTTAAATTTATTAGTTGATACTTTTGAAATGTATCACAGCGCGGCTAAAAAAGCCGAAGAAAAAGGCGACTTCTTTATCGCAAAGCGCAACTATTTGCTTGCCGCAGAAACGATGATGAAGATGGCAAAATTAAGTTCGCCACAACTAAAACAAGCGCGCGTTCAAAGAGCAAAACGTCTTATTGAACTAGCAAATTGTTTAGAGGTTAACGGCATGCCTGTTAAAAAAGCACCGCCTACTAACAACTCTGGCAACAATAATTCTAACGCCAACGCAAATAAAGATAATCAAGAAGGTGGGAAAGAGTGGAAAGCCGCTCAAATCCCCGATATCTCTTTTGATGATATCGCAGGGCTTGATTACGTTAAAGAGACCATTACCATTAGGATGATAAACCCTATAAAATATCCAGACGCGTATAAACTTTACGGCAAAAAGACCGGTGGTGGTGTTTTGCTATACGGTCCTCCGGGAACTGGTAAAACTATGATTGCAAAAGCAATCGCACACGAAGTTGGCGCAGTTTTTTACGCCATTAAAGCGTCTGATATCGTTAGTAAGTGGGTGGGTGAATCTGAGCAAAATATTAACGCTTTATTCGAAGCCGCATCAAAGCAACCGCTTGCAATAATTTTTATCGACGAAATGGACAACTTGTTCGGTGCACGTGGTAACGATATACATAACGACCAACGCGTTAACGAATTCTTGCAACAAATCGACGGATTTGCTGGTAAAAATCCTAACCTATTATTGCTCGGTGCAACTAATAGACCTTGGGCTATTGATAGTGCTGCAGTTCGTTCGGGTAGATTTTCCGAAAAGATTTACGTTCCACTACCAGACTATGATGCAAGAAAATACCTATTTAAGTTAGGCCTAAAGGGTATAGACGTTCTTTCTAACATAGATTTCGACGTTTTAGCCGAAAAATCATTAGGTTATAGTGGCGCAGATATCTCTGAAATAGTAGACCTAGCAAAAATCGAACCACTTAACGAATTTATTAGAACTGGCATAAGAGTAGATATAACCATGGCGGATTTTGAAAGAGCGTTTGCTAAGGTTAAACCATCGGTTGATGCTAGAGAAATTGCTAATTTCGAAAAATACGCGGGCGTATCTAACGTTCCCGACAAAAAAGACGGTTCTACCGCTAAACCAGAAGTTAAGCCAGTAGAACCAGTTGTTCCAGAAGTTAAACCTGTTGAAGAACCTAAGCCAGAAGAAGTGGTAACACCACCAACTGCACCAGTAGCACCGGTAGAAACTCCTACTGAAACTGCACTGCCCACGCCGGTTGATAGCACTAAGGTTACAGTTGCTTTCGCAGAAAAGGTTATCACGTTATCTAACGTTAAACCTAAACTAGAATTCAAACTTTCAAAAGATTTCGAAAGTGTTTACGTAAAAATAGGCGGAAAGAACTATATGTGCGCAAACAGGCTTGGAATTTGGGTTTCTGAAGAACTAGAAATAGAAGATAGCGGAAATTACCACGTTCAAATTTTCGGCGACAAACTTATCACCGAAGACGACCTAACTTTTACTAAGGGAATAATTGAAAACGATTTATTTTAATCAATAGGAGAATTTTTTTATGAAATATTGTGATAACTGTGGTGGTGAATGCGTAGAACTTCGCAGAGGCACTACTAAATATTTTAAGTGTAAAAACTGCGGAAGCGAATTCGAAGATATGCCAAAACCAGCACCAGCACCTGCTCCAGCACCAGCGCCTGCCCCAACTGCCCCAACTGCTCCAACTACCAAAGATGGCAAAAGGATTTTATCAGGCGAAGAAATTTACGATAAAATGTCTGGATGTGCAGTAGAAATATTCGTTCAAAACGATAGAAGCGCTGCTTCAGCATCTGGATTCTTCGTTTCTTCAACGGGCTTTGTTATTACTAACGCTCACGCTGTTTTAGATGGCAACGGAGACGTTTTTGACGAAGTTTACGTTAAGATTGCCGGCAAATATTATTCTGCTGGCGTAGTCGCATTGGGTAGACCAATCAACGGTAGGGACGATTCGCTCGATATCGCACTTTTATTCGTTCCACAAATGAAAAATATTACCGTTGCTGACCTTGGTGATTCTTCTAAAATCAAAAACGGCCAAAAAGTATACCTAATCGGTAACTCGCTTGGCGAAGGCACTTGCATTACTTCTGGTATCATAAGTGATGCAAAGAGGGCAATGCCAGGTCTTTCTTATCCATACATAATGACTGATGCTGCTGCAAACCACGGCAACTCTGGTGGTCCACTTCTTAACGAAGCGGGCGAGGTTATCGGCGTTTTGGTTGCAGGTATAGATTCTGCAAAAGGTATGAACTATGCTATTCCAATCAATATGGTTAAAAAATTCATATCTTACGTTATTGACAACACCGATTTATCAAGACGTTCACTTGGCGAGTTAGCAAATATTAAAAATGCGCCTAGCGATATGGCGCGTGATTTTGGCGCAGTTTTCTCTAGAGTAAGTTTAATTCACGACGTTGTTCAATACATATTAGGTATTTATCGCTAAACAAAAGGGGAAACGTAAATGGCAGACAAATTTTTAGAAAATTTTAAGGATATGTCCGTTGTAAAATCAAACGCGCAACAAGCGTTTTCCGGTCTTGCTATTCCTTCTTTTATAAGAGACTGGTTTATTATGCGGTATTCTGATGCAGATGGGTCTGTAAATCTTGGCTTAATGCTAGAAAAATTAAACCAAATTATGCCAGGCAAATCTCAATGGAACACTATAATGGACAAACTAGTTAGTGGCGGTCAAGTTAAAATTCTCGCTCGTATTAGCGTAATATTCGATATTAAAACTGGCACGATTTCTTTTAATTTACCCGACTACGATATCACTAGTAAATCTACATATATCGAAAAAAGGGTATGGGACGAGGTTAAAAGCAAAATTTTATCTGGTGGCGAAACTTGGGGTGTATTAACACTTTCTTATCGCCCAATCACTCAAAAAGAGAGTAAAATTTGTTTAGAAGGTTTTAATTCTTTTCAGCCTTATACCGCAGACTTAAAATACTTCAAAAACGCTAGAAAGAACTTTACGTTAGACGAGTGGTTTTCAGTTCTTTTAGGTGCGTTCGACTACGACGCTACTGGTTTTACCCAAAGCGAAAAATTATCTGTTATTAGGCGTATGCTTATATTTGTAGAAAACAGATTAAATCTTATCGAACTTGCGCCAAAAGGTACGGGTAAATCATATATGTTCTCTAACATAAGTAAATACGGCTGGCTCATTAGCGGTGGTGTTCTTACTCGTGCAAAACTTTTCTACGATATGAGTTCTAAACAAGAAGGTTTAATCAATCGCTACGATTTCGTTGCTATTGACGAAATTTCTACCATTAAAATTCCTGATGCTGACGAAATGAAAGGCGCTTTAAAAGGCTATCTTGAAAGTGGTAAATACACCGTTGGTAGTAAAGCGGGTAGTTCACTTTCTGGTATGATTTTCCTTGGTAATATCGATAGCGATATGTTTAGTACGGATAAACCGATGTTTAGCGAACTTCCATCAATATTCAAAGATTCTGCGCTTCTTGATAGGTTCCACGGCTTTATCGAAGGCTGGGAAAACCCACGTATGCGTGAAGAGATGAAAATGAAAGGCGCGTCGCTTAACAGCGAATATTTCTCTGAAATAATGCACCTACTACGTTCAGATATAACCTACGGCGCACTAGTTGATTCGTTACTTAAAATTGAAAGTTATGCTGACACGCGCGACGTTTCTGCAATAAAAAGACTAGCAACTGCCTACGTTAAACTTTTATTCCCACACTGGCAAACTAAAAAAGACGTTAATATAGACGAATTTGAAGAATATTGCTTAAAACCTGCTCTTAAAATGCGTGGCGTTATAAGAAAACAACTACATATTTTAGATAGCGAATATAAAGCAACCGAAGTTTTAGGTATTAGCGTTATTAGACCTGATAAACCAACTGATCCAGATAATAAACCTGGCGGTGGCACGGGGGACGTAGACGTTGATTCTATCGAAGACGCCGTAACTGAAACTGCTACTGATTCTGATTCTAACGAACCTCCAAAAGTAGCAGATGCTTTATAAAAATCAAAAAACAAAAACACCGAATATGAATTTCGGTGTTTTTTTAACGTGCAACTCTTTTTTATAAGCGTTATAACATCTAAAATTGTATCTAATAAAAAAACGCATACAATATATTGTGTTTTTTTAAAAAGGGTATTGCAATTAGAAAAATTCCGTGTTATAATATTCAAGATGGAAAAAAAGGGGATTAAACTTATGTGTAATTTTGTGTTTTCAGCGTTGAATTTTGCTCCCGCTTTTTTATCAATTTTAAATTCGTAAATTTTAAAGCCTTACAAAGAGGCTTTTTTTGTGAAAAAATTTATGGAGGTATTCACAAATGAGTAACTTAATTTACGGTGTTAAAGACAAACCGGGTTTTGCAAAAACTATCGTGTTTGCTTTACAACAAGTGCTTGCAATTTTAGCAGCAACAATCGTAGTACCTGTTATTATCAACACAAACGAAGGTTTGAATAATGCAGGCATCTATGCTGAAATGAGCCAATCTGCAGCATTATTTGGCGCAGGTGTAGGAACGCTAGTATATCTATTGTTTACTAGATTTAAGAGTCCTGTTTTCCTTGGTTCATCTTTTGCATTTATCGGTTCAATGGTTGTAGCGTTTGCTAGCGCTGCTGCTAACATCTTACTTGGCTATGTTGGTATCATTATCGGTGCAATTTTTGCAGGTCTTGTATACGTAATCATTTCTATCGCAGTTAAATTTGCTGGAACGAAATGGATCGACAAAATTATGCCTGCGGCAGTTATAGGGCCTACCGTTGCCGTTATCGGTTTATCACTTTCTGGTAATGCTGTTGGCGATATTTCTAAAGGTTTAGATGGAAACTTCTCTTGGATTGCTTTACTTTGTGGTTTAATCACATTAGCAACTATCGTTGTTTGCTCTGTATACGGCAAGAAAATGCTTAAAATGATTCCTTTTATTATCGGTATTTTAGCAGGTTACGCTGTTGCATCAATCCTTACCGTTATCGGTATTTTAACTGATAATACTGCACTAAAAATTATCGATTTTAGCAAATTTGCTAAAATGGCTTGGCTTCCTGAATTCTCGTTCGTTAATGCCTTTGGCGGTATTAAAGATATCACTGGTGCATATATTGCAGGTATCGCAGTTGCGTATGTCCCTGTAGCGTTCGTAGTATTTGCAGAACACCTTGCAGACCACAAGAATATTTCTTCTATTATAGGCTCTGACCTTACTAAAGACCCAGGTCTTCATAGAACTCTTCTTGGCGATGGCGTAGGCTCTATGGTAGGTGCTTTCTTCGGCGGTTGCCCTAACACCACTTACGGCGAGTCTGTTGGTTGCGTTGCTATTTCTCGTAACGGTTCTGTTGTAACTATCTTTACCGCAGCAATTATGTGTATCGTTGCAGCGTTCATCGCTCCATTCGTAACCTTACTTGCAACTATCCCATCTTGCGTAATGGGTGGTGTATGCTTTACTCTTTACGGCTTTATCGCAGTATCTGGCTTAAAGATGATTCAAAAAGTAGACCTTAATGCAAGTAACAACCTATTCACCGTATCAGTAATTTTAATTGCTGGTGTTGGTGGTATGGCACTTTCAATCGGCAAAGTTTCTTTAACTGCTGTTGCGGTAGCACTTATCCTTGGTATTTTAGTTAATATTTTAGGCAATATCAAAGCAAAAAAATGTGCTTGCAAACCAGAACAAGAAGTAGTAGAAGAAGTTGCATCTACTGAAAACGAATAATATAATTTAAATCTAAAACTAGGTAGTCTTGCCTAAACTCTAGGCAAGACTACTATATAAAATGGTGAGAAAATGAAAGACTATAAAAATGTGCACGTTCTAGACCACCCACTAATTAGGCACAAAGTTGCTATTATTAGAAATAAAGAAACTGACACGAAGAACTTTCGTGAGTTAATTAGCGAAATTGCAACGCTAATGACGTATGAAAGTTTTAAGGATGTTCCTACACAAGAGATTGTAGTAGAAACGCCACTAGAAACTGTTAAACAAACTGTCGTTAAAGAAAATTCAATAGCAATTGTTCCAATTCTTCGCGCTGGGCTTGGCATGGTAGAAGGTATACTAAAACTTTTCCCTGCGGCTAAGATAGGGCATATCGGTATGTATCGTGATGAAGAAACGTTAGAGCCACACGAATATTACTGCAAATTGCCTGCAAATATCGAAGATAAGGTAGTAATGGTTGTAGACCCAATGCTAGCAACAGGTGGTAGTGGGGCAGACGCAATCAATCTTCTTAAAAAACGTGGCTGTAAAAAAATTAAATTCATGGCAATTATCGCTGCTCCAGAGGGAGTAACTAAACTTGCAGAAGCGCACCCAGACGTTGAGATTTTCGTATCTACGCTTGATAGATGTCTTAACGAAAACGGGTATATACTTCCTGGTTTAGGTGATGCGGGGGATAGAATTTTTGGTACTAAATAGAGAATAATATAACCAAAAAAACGTAAAAAAATTTCGGCAAAAATTTTGTTGAAATTTTTTTATTTTATTTTCAAAAAAAGTATTGACATAAATTTTTAATGTGTTATACTATGTGCGAATAAACGATTAAGGTTTTTAAAACGGCAAATTTTATGGAACTTTTTTCTATGTTTTTCAATATAAAACCTAAGGTCAAAAATGGCGCAACTATAAATTTTGTCGCCCAGTCGTTTATATTATTTAATAGTATATAAAATAATAAGTCATAGTTTTTGCTATGGCTTGTTTGCTTTTTAGAAAAAATTTTGTAAATTTATATTTATTTAGGAGAAAATTTTATGAAAAGGAAAGAAATTAGTTTAACTGACGGCGTTCCGTTACTGAAAATTTTAATTTTCTGTAGCCCACTTTTTGCAGTGTCTTTGCTAGGTCTTGTTCAAGCACCTATTATGCAGTCTTTTTATTCTGCTAGTTCGATAGGCACTTATGCATTTTCTATTCCTGCAATGTTCGTTTCGTTTTGGGCTGTTTACCAATCGTTTACGTCTGGTTTTAATATATATTCAGGCGTTAAAGTTGCTTCTTATAGGGCGAGTAATAATAAAGAGTTAGAAAAGAAATATTTTATAAATTCTTTTTATCTAACGCTTATGGTTAAAGCAGTAATTAGCACGCTCGCTATCATATTACATAAACCTATTTTTAAACTTTTATCAATACCAAACGAACTATACGATATCGTATATTTGTATTTTATTTTACATATTTTTGCAAATTTGCTTGTTAACGTTTGCGCGGTAGTTGCAGATTTATATTACGGGCTAGGCAGTGTGAAAAATATTTTTATTTTAAGATGTGTAAGTCCGTTTATAACGGTATTATCTGGAGTTGTGTTTTTTAAATTGTTTGATTTAGGTATGTGGGGGCTTTGCTTTGTAAGCGTTCCTGCGTCTATAATATGCCTTTTGGTATATTTAATTTTAATCCTTAAAAGCCCAGATTCACATTACGAAAAAAAAGATTTTAAAATTGACTTTAAGGTTATGAAAGAAATTCTTGGCGGTAGTATGATTTATACCGTTAGGCAATTTATAATAACCATAACCGCTATGATTTGCCAAGTTAAAGTAAACGCTAGTTTAGATAAAACCGCACTTACTGCTATGGGTATATCTTTGCCACTATCTTCATTTTTTCAGGGTTTTGGCTCAGGCTCTAGGCTTTTTGTTACTAAAAACTACGCTATTAAAAACTACAAATACTTAAAAAAAGGTATGAATCAAACGATATTTTTCCTAACATCGTTGGCGCTAGTTTGTATGTCGGTATATGTTTTCTTGGGCGATTCTTATATGTCTTCAATAGGATTAACGGGGCAAGAAAAGTCTATGGCTGTATATTACTGGCGAACTTATGCGTTTTTCCATTTCCCAGCGCTTATAATTTTATGTTCGGTAAGATTTATGTTTGAAGGTGCTGGTTTTAAGAAATTAGCATTTATAACCGGATTTTTTGAATCAGTAGGGTATTTGCTTAACGCATTTATATTTATACCGTGTTTTGGCGACGTTTTTGCGATGAATTATAACGGCGTTTCCTATTCGGTTGGTGCAATAATATGTTTAGTTGCATATATAATTAAAAGAAAAAATATTTATCACGATAAAGAAAATCTAGCATAAATTAGTTGACAATTAAAATTTAATGTTGTATTATATGTCCGAAAAGTAGATACTGCTTTTCGGACAACTTAATATTTGTTGTTGCTTTGTATTAAAAATCGCTTTTGCGAGAAGGAGGTAGCAATGAAGAAGTTTTTTAAGGCGCCAAAGTTTAGCGAAGAAGTTAACTCTTTAATGTTTATTGCGTTTATGTTTAACTGCTAAAAAAATAGCGCACGGTAACTCTTAACCATCGGGTTAAGGGGCTTTTTCTTTTAAAGGGGTAATATTAAAGGATAATTTTAAGTAAATAAAAAATCACGAAAATTCGTGATTTTATTTTTTATAATAAACGTTAAATAAATAATTGTTCTATGGTTTTTATAACAGTTTGTTTTAGGTAATTATAATCGATATATTCGTGTTTATCAAAAATGTATTCGTGCGCAAAAGACTGCAATATGTTCATCGTTAAATGGATCTTTTCGTTTGCGTTTTCAACGTTAACGCTTAGATTTTTTAACTTTTCAGCAATCTTAATCGTAACTTCATCTTCAAACTTTATAAATTCTTTTGAAACTGCTTCGTCGGTAGAAGTTAAACTATGCAATGCTTCGTGTATTTTAGCGTTGTTTTTATGAACTTTAATAGTCGTTTCAAGTATATCAGTAATAAGTTTGTGATAATCAATGGGGGTAACAATCTTATCGATAATAGAAAAAATCGGCTCAAAAACCTTGCCAATATAGATTTCTAAAACACAAATAAGAATATCTCTTTTATCAGAAAAATAGCCGTAAACTATGCCCGTTGAAACGCCTGCGCGCTTCGCAATTTCCATAGTATTAGTGCCGTAATATCCAACTTCGGAAAAAAGTTCGTATCCCGCCTTAATAATTTTATTTTTCTTTTCAATCGAACGTTTTTGTTTAGGTTCTCTAATCTCGTTTGCCATACTAATATAATACAACAAATGCCCTGTTTTGTCAATATAAAAAATTTTTCAAAAAAGTGAAAAAAGTTTCACATTTTTCTTGACAACTTTGAATATAAATGTTAATATATACTCGTAAAAAATATGAAATTAGTTTCACATTGCATACTAATTCAAAGGAGAAACGATGAAGAAATCGCTTGATAAATTTAGGATTGGTGAAAGTGGCGTTGTTGTAGAAGTATCGGGAGAGAGAAGAATAAAAAGAAGGCTTTACGATATGGGAATTACAAACGGCGCCGAAATTTTTTTAAGGAAGAAAGCGCCACTTGGCGATCCTATTGAAGTTACGGTAAGAAATTACGAACTAACGTTAAGGCTTAACGAAGCGCAACTTGTGTTAATGGAGGTGGAACGTGATTAAAGTAGCATTAGTAGGCAACCCTAATAGTGGGAAAACAACTTTGTTTAACGGCTTAACGGGGTCTACTGCGCACGTGGGGAACTGGCCGGGCGTTACCGTTGATAAAAAAGAAGGTGTTTATAAAAAAGGCGAAAAACCTGTTGTTGTGGTTGATTTACCGGGCATATATTCGTTATCGCCATACACGCAAGAAGAAGTAATTGCTAGAAATTATATATTAGATGAAAAACCTGATTGCGTAATAAATATTATTGACACGACGAATTTAGAGCGTAACTTATATTTAACTACTCAAATAATGGAAATAGACGTTCCTATCGTTCTTGCGCTTAATATGATGGACGAAATAGAAAAGCGTGGCGATAGTATAGACGTTAAAGAACTTGAAAAAAATACAGGGTTTCCGGTAGTAAAAATTTCGGCGTTAAAAGGCACTGGGCTTGATAAATTGATGCAAGCAACGATAAAGGCGAGCAGTGAAAAGAGAAAGGCAAAAACCGTTTTAGAAGAATCGCCGTTAAAACATTTAGTAAACGATTTAACGATTGCACTTTCTGGTCAAAACGTAGATAATCCAGTATTCCACGCAGTAAAACTTGCCGAACTTGACGATTTAGAAGTTTTAATGCATAAAGATACTGTTGAAATGGTAAATGCGTTTAAGGTTTCAAATTTTACCGATAGTTTTAACGGGGACTTTGAAGCGCTTGTTGCAGATGCTAGATATAAATACATAGAAAAACACTATTCGCCTTGTTTAACCAGAAAAAAACAAGAGAAATTCGTGGCGACCAAAAGCGATAAGATTGATAAGATACTTACGCATAAGATTTGGGGTATACCGATATTTTTAGCAATATTGTTTGCAATTTTCCACTTAACTTTTTCCGAAAACTTTTTGTTTTTAGGTCGTGCGCTTGGCGAAGACTTTGTTGCGCTAAAAGGCACGGCGTTTGAGGGGGTGTTTGGTGAAGGCGCAATCTTTTCGCCCGGTGTAATATTAACAAATCTCTTATCATTACTAACTGATACTATATCTGGCGCGATATCTAGTTTGCTAAGTGGTGCAAGCCCTTGGGTTAGTGGGTTGATATGCGACGGTATACTTGGCGGAATTTTCGCTGTGCTTGGATTTTTGCCACAAATTTTGCTTTTATTTGCGTTGTTCTCTATACTAGAAGATAGTGGATATATGGCGAGAATTGCGTTTATTCTAGATAGAATGCTAAGAAAATTTGGTTTATCTGGTCGTGCGTTCTTGCCGATGATTATGGGCTTTGGTTGCTCTGTTCCTGCAATAATAAATACAAGAACGTTAGCAGATGAAAAAGAAAAAATTGCAACTATAAGGGTTATTCCATTTTTTAGTTGCATGGCAAAGTTGCCTATACTAACAGCCGTTGGTGGCGCAATAATCATTAAGGGCAATCTAACGAACGGCTATGCGGACGTTATAACTTACGGCATGTATCTATTAGGCGTGATAACCGCGCTAATTTCAGTAATAATAATGCGCAACACTACCCAAAAAGGCGCAACTCCGCCGTTTATAATGGAACTTCCTTCATACAGAAAACCGCAACTAAAAAGTTTGATGGTGTTGTTGTGGGAAAAAGCAAAACACTTTATTGAAAAAGCGTTTACCATTATACTTGCGTCAACTATACTAATTTGGGCGTTTAGTCATTTTAGTTTTAATTGGGAATTCTTGTCGGAAGAAGAAATGAGCAGTAGTATTTTGGCTGGGCTTAGCGGTTTAATTCAACCTTTATTCACGCCACTTGGTTTTGGTAGTCAGTTATCAAGTTTTGGTTGGATTTTTGCTCTCGCAGCAATAACGGGCCTTGTTGCAAAAGAAAACGTTGTAGCAACTATTGGTTCGCTTGCAGTAGGACTTGGCTTTATAGACGTTTCAGCGTTATTTATAGCAACGGGAATAACCATACCCGCACTACTTGCCTTTATCGCGTTTAACATGACAACTATTCCGTGCTTCGCGGCAGTATCGGCAACTAAGGGCGAACTGGCAAGCAAAAAAACGTTTAAGTTTACTATTTTCTTTTGGTTACTTGCATCGTTTATAGTATCTAGTGCAATATATTTTATCGGAACTTGGTGGTGGACGGCGTTTGTTTACGTTGCTCTTATCGCAGTAACGATACTTATTGTTAAAATAACGAATAAAAAAGTAAAGGTATAATATGGGAGCGTTAGAAATTATCGTTATAATAGCGTGTGTTTTGATAGTGATAGGCGTTATAATAAAAAGTGTTTTAGATAAAAAGAAAGGCAAAACTTGTTGCGATTGTTCTTCTTGCGCCTATAAATGTAAATGTCACGAAAATAAAAATTTAAGCAAATAATCCTAATTCGTATATAAAACCGTTTATCCCTGTGTTAAATTATTGCACGGGGATATAACTTATTTATTGAAAAAATATTATCAAAGTGCTATAATAAAATTATGAAACAAAAATTTATAGTGGGTGGTATGTCGTGCTCGGCATGCGCTCTTAGTATAGAAAAATTCATATCTAAATTAGAAGGCGTTAATTCCGTTAGCGTTTCTTTGCTAGATAAAACTATGCTCGTTACGTTCGACGAAAAATTAGTGAGCGAAGAACTCATAATTTTAAGCGTAGAGAAAATAGGGTATACGGCAAGAGTGTACGGAAAAAACGCGCAAGATAAACTTGAAGATGCTAAAAAACTTAAAAAACGATTTGCAGTTTCGTTGTTTTTGTTAGTTCCGTTAATGTATTTTTCTTTGGGCGCAATGCTCGGTTTACCTGCTTTTACTAAAAAAATAAATTATTTATTGCAATGGTTTTTTGCAACGATTTTAATAATTATAAATTTCAAATTTTATACTAGTGGAGTAAGGGCTATCGTTAGGCGTTCGCCTAATATGGATACGCTAGTTTCGCTAGGTTCTTTTTCGGCATATTTATACAGCGTTATCGTAAGTATTATGCTATTTTTAGGTAAAGCCGACCCTTCGCATACTTTTTTTGAAAGTTCGGCAATGGTTTTGGCGTTAGTAACACTCGGCAAGTGGCTTGAAGAATTATCCAAAGTAAAAACGGGCGACGCGATTGAAAAACTTAACAAACTAATACCCAAAACGGCAAAGATTATACTAGATGGAAAAGAAAAAACCGTTCTAACTAGCGAACTTAAAAAAGGCGACGTGCTAGTGCTAAAAGCGGGTGATTATTTACCTATAGACGGCGTTGTTATAAGCGGAAACGCTAGTATTGATAAGTCTGCAATCACGGGCGAGAGTTTGCCAGAAGAAATTTTCGCGTCTAGTAGCGTTACTTCTGGCAGTATTGTAAAAGACGGATATATTTTAGTAAAGGCAACCGAAGTGGGCAACGATACGCTCTTTTCAAAAATTATTGAAATCGTAAAAAATGCAGGGGCTAGCAAAGCGCCTATACAAAAAATTGCAGATAAAGTATCCGGCGTGTTCGTGCCAGTCGTTTCAAGTATTGCTTTTATAGTGTTTATCGTTTGGTTTATAATAAACGGCGACCTATATTTAGCGTTATACTACGGAATAAGCGTTCTAGTAATATCGTGCCCATGCGCATTAGGGCTTGCAACACCAGTTGCAGTGATGGCAGGAACGGGGAAAGGCGCGAGCCTAGGCGTTCTGTTTAAGAACGCTGAAGCGCTCGAAAACGCTTATAAAATTAACTGCGTGTTACTAGATAAAACTGCAACAATTACTTGTGGCGTTCCTACCGTTAACGAATATATAAACTTATCAAACTTAACTGATGATGATATAAAAACTATCGCGTGCTCTCTTGAAGTAAAGTCTAGCCACCCACTAAGTAAATGCGTAATTAACTTTTGCGGGCAAAATTACGTCGACGTTGAAGACTACGAATATTCTGTGGGAAAGGGCATAACAGGAAGGATTAACGGCGCGAAATATTACCTAGGAAACTTAGAGTTACTGCCTTGTTCGGCTTACAAACTTGCAAGTTCATATCTTAATAGTTATCAAGGAAAAACGCTGTTGTTTTTATCTAGCGAGAGCGCGTTATTAGCACTTTTTGCAGTATCAGATAGTGTAAAAGAAGATAGTAAAAGCGCAATTAAAGCACTAAACGATATGGGCATAAAAACGGTTATGATAACTGGCGACAATCAAAGTTCGGCAAGTTTGGTGGCAAAAGATGTTGGTATCGCCGAATATTCGTATAACGTTCTACCACAAGAAAAATACGCTATTGTAAACGAGTATAAAGAAAAAGGCTATTTCGTTGCAATGGTGGGCGATGGCATTAACGATAGCCCTGCGCTTAAATCAGCACGTTTAGGTATCGCGATGGGAACGGGTACGGATATCGCCATAGATAGTTCAGACGTAGTTATTGCTAGTGGCAGTTTAAGCGGCGCAGTAAACACCATTAAACTCAGCAAAAAAACTATGCGTATAGTTAAAGAAAACTTGTTCTGGGCGTTTTTTTATAACGTTATTGCAATACCCGTTGCGGGTGGCGCGTTCTCGTTTATGGGCTTTAATTTAACTCCAACGATTGCAAGCGCGTGTATGTGTTTAAGTTCGATTTTTGTTGTAACAAACGCTTTAAGAATTAGTAGAGATAAAAGACAAAAAAACAGTAAAGGAGTTAACGATATGATTATAAAAGTAGAAGGTATGATGTGCAAGCATTGCGAAAAAAAGGTGTTCGAAACCGTTAGCGGTATAGAAGGCGTTAAAGAAGTTAGTATAAATCTTAAAAAGAAAACCGTAACCGTGAATAGCGACGCGGATTATGAAAAGATTAAAAACGCTATAATAAACGCAGGTTACGAAGTTATAGGCTTAAAATAGAATATTTATTAAATAAACACTTAAAAGGCTAACTAAAAAAGTTAGTCTTTTTTTGTATAAAAACAAAAAATTGTGCAATTAACTTGAAAAAAAGCACAATATATAGTAAAATATATATATAAAACAATAAAATGGTGGAACAATGGCTAAAAACACTTATAAGGCAGAAGACATTAAGATATTAGAAGGATTAGAAGCAGTAAGAATGCGCCCCGGTATGTATATCGGCACGACTAGTATTAAAGGGCTTCATCACATACTTTGGGAAATCGTTGATAACGCAGTAGACGAAGCGGCAAACGGCTATGCTAATCGCATAGAAGTTAAACTTTATAAAGACGGGTCTGCATCGGTAGAAGATAACGGCAGGGGTATCCCTATAGACACGCACTCAAAGGCGGGTGTTTCTGGCGTTCAAGTAGTATTCACAAAACTACACGCAGGCGGTAAGTTTGGCGATGATAATTATAGTTATTCTGGTGGTTTGCACGGCGTTGGCGCGTCAGTTACAAACGCGCTTTCAGAGTGGCTACATGTAAAGGTTTATAATAAAAACGTTTACGAGATGAAGTTTAAAAGTTACCTAGATAAAGAAACGGGTAAAATTAAATGTGGTGTTCCCGAAGGTCCGCTAGTAGACACCAAGGAAAAAACTAAAAAACACGGCACGTACGTTAGATTTATGCCTGACAAAACTGTGTTCGAAACAATCGTGTTCTCTACCGAAACCATACTAAAAAGACTTCGCGAATTAGCCTTTTTGAATAAAGGGCTAGAAATAGATTTCTACGATGAAAGAACAGACTTCCATAGGGTATATAAGTTTGATGGTGGTTTGATAGATTTTGCAAAATATATAAACGCAAGCAAAAAAGTATTATACGAAGAACCACTTTACGTTTCTGCTGAAAAAGACGGAATATACGTAGAACTTGCAATTCAACACCAAGATGCTTATATTGATAGCGTGTTTTCTTACGTAAACAATATCCCAACGGCAGAAGGTGGTATGCACGAAACTGGTTTTAGGTCTGGTCTTACTAAAACTCTTAACGACTACGCTAGAGAGCGTAATTTCTTAAAAGACAAAGACGATAACTTGCTAGGAGACGATTTTAAGGAAGGTCTAACTGCAATTTTATCTATAAAGATGAAGAACGTTCAGTTCGAAGGTCAAACCAAAACTAAACTTGGCAACCCAGAGGCAAGAACTATCGTAGATTCCGTAACCGTGCGCGAACTATCCGCTCTTACCAAAAACAAAAAAATGCAAAAGGTTTTTGATATAATAATTCAAAAAGCCTTAGGCGCTGCGAAAGCAAGGCTTGCCGCAAGAACTGCAAAAGAAATAGCAAGGGCTTCTAAGGGAATCGAAAACCAAAACCTAGTTGGTAAACTTGCGTCTTGTTCTGGTAGAAAAGCAGAAATTAACGAACTATTTATCGTAGAAGGTGATTCTGCAGGCGGAAGCGCAAAACAAGCAAGAGTAAGGCAGTATCAAGCGATACTTCCACTAAGGGGTAAACCACTTAACGTAGAAAAGAAAAAACTAGAAAGCATACTTCAAAACGAAGAAATAAGAACTATTATTTCGGCGCTAGGCACGGGTATTGGTAGAGAGTTTAATATAGACAACCTAAAATATCATAAAGTAATAATTCTTTCCGATGCCGACGTAGACGGATACCATATAAGAATACTTTTATTAACTTTCTTCTTTAGGTATATGCCAAAACTTGTAACCGAAGGGCACGTTTATATCGGTATGCCACCATTATACAAAATACAAAAAGGCAACAACCTTGCCTACGCTTATAACGACGTAGAGTTAAACGCGTTAAAAGAAAAATTCGGCAGGGGCTACGAAGTTCAAAGGTATAAAGGTCTTGGCGAAATGGACCCACCACAATTATGGGAAACTACGCTAGACCCAGAGCGAAGAAATCTTATAAGAGTTACCATAGAAGATGCAGCCGAAGCGGATAGACTTATCACTATTTTAATGGGCGATGAAGTAGCAGAGCGTAAGAAATACATTTTTGAAAACGCTAACTTTAATAGAGAAGACAGTTTCGTAAAGATTAAAAAACTATAATTATAATTAGAGAACGGATAATAATATGGAAAATGAAAAAGGTATAATTTTAAATTCGCTAGACGAAGTGTTTAGAAGTTCTATGATATCTTACGCCGAAGACGTAATATTAGATAGGGCGCTTCCTAGGGTAGAAGACGGCTTAAAACCCGTTCAAAGAAGAATACTTTTCGCTATGTATGAAATGGGCTTAACACCCGATAAACCGCATAGAAAATGCGCAAAAATCGTCGGCGACGTTTTGGGTAGATTTCACCCACATGGCGATAGTTCGGTGTATGGTGCGCTAGTGCATTTAGCGCAAGATTTCAACATGCGTAACCCACTAATCGACGGGCATGGAAACTTTGGCTCGATAGACGGCGACGGCGCAGCGGCGTATAGGTATACCGAAGCAAGACTTCAAACTATTGCCTATGAACTACTAAAAGATATCGATAAAGATACGGTCGATTTTGGCTTAAACTTTGACGACACGCAAATGGAACCAAGATGCCTACCTGGTAGGTTTCCTAACCTACTAGTAAACGGTGCAATGGGTATTGCCGTAGGGCTTGCAACTAACATCCCACCGCACAATCTTGGCGAAGTTATTAACGGTACGGTTGCTTATATCGACAACCCGAAAATTTCGCTTGCCAACATAATGAAATATATTCCCGCGCCAGATTTTCCTACTGGTGGTTATATAATCGCGGGCGAAGAACTTATCGAAGCGTATAAAACGGGCCGTGGCAAAATAAAAATGCGCGCAAGAGTTTCAATAGAGAAAGACACAGGCGACAAGAAAAATATCGTTATCACTGAAATTCCTTTCCAAGTAAACAAAGCCGAATTATTAAAGAAAATTGCCGAACTAAAAGAAGAAAAGAAAGACCTATTAGCAGGTATTAACGACGTTGTTGACGAATCCGACAGAAACGGTATGCGTGCCGTTATTAAACTTAAAAAAGATGCCGATGCTGATAAAATCCTAAAATATTTGTATAAATCTACTGCGCTAGAAAGTTCTTTTGGTATAAATATGGTTGCCATAGCAAACGGAAAACCTTGCCAAATGGGGCTTTTAGATATTATCAGTTACTACGTTAACTACCAAAGAGAAGTTGTTTTAAGAAGAAGCAAATTCGACCTAGAACGCGCTAAGGAAAGAGCGCATATTCTAGAAGGTCTTATTATTGCAGTTAGGAATATAGACGAAGTTATCAAGATTATAAAAGGCGCAGATAATACGCAAGATGCTAGAACTAAATTAAGAGAAAGATTTAATTTATCAGAAGTTCAAGCAAACGCTATTTTAGATTTAAGACTTGCCCGCCTTACTAAACTAGAAGTAACAAAACTTCAAGATGAACTTAAAGAATTAAACCAAAAAATTAAAGAACTAACTGAAATAGTTTCAAGTAAAGCCTTGCAAATGCAAATTGTTAAGAAAGAGTTGCTTGAAATTAAGAAAAAATATAAAGAAGACAGGCGTTCTATAATAGTTAATGGTGGCGAAATCGAAAGCGGTAAAGACCTAGAAAAAGAACTTATGCCGATAGAAGACTATTATGCCGTATTCACCTATGGCAAAGCATTTAAGAAGGTTACCGAAAAGAACTTTAACTCTACCGATAGAAAAATTAAAGATAATTCTACCGGAAACGAAAACGTAGCGATTTTTACCAAAATTAAAACGGGGCAAACCTTGCTTGCGTTTACTAACCTTGGAAATTGTTGTAAAATTAGCATCGACGCTGTTAACGAGTGCAGGCTAAAAGAAAAAGGATTTAAGTTTAGTGAAATCGCATCAGATGTGGCTAGAAACGAATTTCCAGTTGCATTTTTCGCTATAAATCCAGACGAAAAAGATGAAAGGGCTTTGCTTTTTTATACGAAGGATGGACTTGTTAAGAAAACGCCTATTTCGGAATATAGTTTACAAAAAAGTTATTATCAAGCAATTAAACTTAAAGACAAAGACGAACTTATTGGCGTAGAATATGATATTCCTGATACTACGATTGCCTTTATCACCAAAAAAGGTCAGGTGTTAAACGCCGTTAAAGACGATATTCCACTTGTGCTTAGGGTTTCTGGTGGTGTTAAAGGCATCGTGCTTAATAAAGGAGATGAGTTGATTTTCGTTTCACAAGTAGACGACGAAGGCGAATTTGTTGTCGTTACTGACGGCGGATGTTATAAACGCGTTGTCGTTCCGGAAATCGATACTCTCCCAAGAAATCGAAAAGGCGTTAAGATATGTGAACTTGGTAAAACTAACAACGTTGTTTTTGCAAGCCACGTTAAAGATGCTTACGATATAGTCGTTATAGATAATTTTGGCGTAGCCTTTACCGTTAATACCGACGATTTAAGTATTGAAGGTAGAACCACAAAGGGTAAAACGTTAAAGAACGAAAATAAAAAACGCCTACCAGAAAAAGTATTTAAGTTAATATAAAACAAAAAATCACCATATAAACTATGGTGATTTATTTTGTAATAAAGAAAAAAGCAAATATTCTCCTAATTCAAGTCCGTGCTAAAATATAATAATTTACAAACAAAAAAAGATAGCCGTTATTGACTATCTTTATTGTTGGTGCCGGAGGCCGGACTTGAACCGGCACGGATGTTACTCCGAGGGATTTTAAGTCCCTTGCGTCTGCCTATTCCGCCACTTCGGCATTTTGGAGGCGCCACCCAGATTTGAACTGGGGGTGAAGGTTTTGCAGACCCGTGCCTTACCACTTGGCTATGGCGCCGAGGATATGAAAAAATCCCTATATAAAAAAAATGGAGCGGGAAACGAGATTCGAACTCGCGACATTTGCCTTGGCAAGGCAACGCTCTACCACTGAGCCATTCCCGCATAGTTGCAATGGCATTTGGTGGGAACAATAGGGCTCGAACCTATGACCCTCTGCTTGTAAGGCAGATGCTCTCCCAGCTGAGCTATGCTCCCGTTCGCCATTGCTAATATACTATAACAAATAATAAAAAAAATTGCAAGTATTTTTTAACACTTTTTTA
>JAZLBC010000021.1:0-1553 GCA_045613505.1 Christensenellaceae bacterium | reverse complement strand
ATAAACTTCCTTTTCGTTGATAGGGCGAAGTGATGAGTTGCTATTGCCTGAACCAACTTTCGTGGCACATACGGGATTTTTAGTTATCCAATCGTAGCGCACGGCTTCGTTAAATACCGTTCTAAGCAATCTTCTATAACCCTTAATGGTTTCGGCTGAATAACCTTTATTTCGTTCGTTAGGCTTAAAATATTCGTCAAAATCAAGGTTGTGTATCTCGCAAATTTTCTCTGCCGTTTCACGAACTATGTAATTACCTTTCTTTTTAAGTCCGTAAGATGAACAACGATTTATAACGCCATCTCTTGCAAGTGCTCTAAAACTTATAGATTTAGGCAAATCTTTTTTAAGACAAACAGTGTTATCTTGCTTACCGCTTTTCTGCTCAAAACTATTCAGAAACATTTGCACGTGTCTAACCGTAATATCGCTTACGGGCTTGTTCGAAAGTCTATTATTCTTTAAGTAGTTGCTAAATTTCTTGGTAATTCCAATGCCTCTTAAATAGTAGTTGATTGACCAATTCTTTTTAACGCTTTCAAGCCACTCGGCTGCAAGTTCGTCAAAAGTCAAAACTTTCAACTTTTTAACGTCGGTTTTGAGTTCATAAGCCTTTGCAAGTTCTTCTTCAAACTCAATAGCGCATTTTTCCACGTATTTATGGAACTTGGCAGCGGTAAGGTCATTATCGTTTTTAACCAACTTATAGCAAACCTTTTGCTTGTCCGTCTCGGGGTCTCTGCCAAGTGCTTGTATTTTTGCTTTTAATTTTCCTTTTTTATCCGTGCTTATTTTGAAATAAGCCATATAATTCCTCCTTAATCATTACTTTTCTTGCTTTCAAATTGCTCAATCAACGTTGCATAGCCTGCCATTATCAAATCTACCTTTGATAATCCTTTGCTTGATAAGAAAGCATCAATTTTTTCAGCATCTTTACGGGGGATGCTCGTTCCCCAAACCTTATTGAGTTTTTTGCGTTCTACTTTGTGTTTTTCTTCGTATGTTCTACGACTAATTCTAATAGGTGTATCTTCTTTTCTATTCATAGTGTTTTCTCCTTTAATCCACGTAAATAAGTTCGGTTAAGATTTCTTCGTCAATACGGTTTTTGATTTCCTTTTCAATTTTAACGTCGTGCATAAATTCGCCCGTCTTTTTATATTCGGGGCGCTTTAAGAGTTTTTCCCTCATAACTTCCCAAATTTGTTCGGCGGCTTTGTCGATACCGTGAAGATAGGTGGGTAAATCTGCAATCAGCCAATCTTTGCCCGTGTCTATTAAGTATTGCTTTTTTAAGTTTCCCCATCTGCCGTAAACGTGCTTAACGGGTGGGTGTGTGCGCTGATATTCCATTACTTCTTCTAACGTTAATTCTTTCATTTTGAAATCTCCTTAACCGTAGTGCATTGTCGTATTAATACGAATATCACTTTTTGCGAAAGAAGTCAAGCTGTTTTTAATTAAATTTTTAAAATTTTTTACATAATTTTTTCTCCTTGTGTGGTAGTGGGGGAGTAGAGCAAAAATCGGGTTTCCCGATTGTTTGAAAA
>JAZLBC010000020.1:0-46060 GCA_045613505.1 Christensenellaceae bacterium | reverse complement strand
TTTGCAATCTGTCTATTTGACATTCCGTCATTATGTAAAGACTTAATCTCTGCAACTTGATCATCGTTTAATTTTCTACATGAAGACTTGTGACCAGTTAGAGACTGTGAAATTTTAGCTTTAGTTTCATCTGAAAATTTTCGTCCAGACATATGTTCTTTGCTATGTTCAGACAAGCTCATTAATTCTAAATTTTCAATTCTATTATCACTCTTATCACCATTCTTATGATGAACAACCTCATCTCTTTCCAGTTTTCTTCCAAGATGTTGTTCCATTATATAACGATGCTGATCGATTTTTTTACCGTTTACTTTTAATGATATGTAGTCGTTCATTGTATCAATCTCTCTAATATATTTCCGCCTTATAAACAACATGTCTTACTTCACAAGTTTAAAACTTCCGGCGTACTAAGTTTTACATATTTGATTGTAGTGGTGTGCCTTCAGAGACTCGAACTCTGGACCCACAGATTAAAGGTCTGTTGCTCTACCAACTGAGCTAAAGGCACATATGGCGCGGAAGGAGGGATTCGAACCCCCGTGGGTGACCCCAAGCGGTTTTCAAGACCGCCTCGTTATGACCACTTCGATAGCCCTCCACGAGTTATTAAGTTCGTTATCGTGGCTTTCGTTCCCGACAACGATAGTTATAATAACACATTTTTTCTTAGTTGTCAAACAAATATTTACAAAAAATTATAGGGGCAGATAAATTTTTCTTGCCCCTATCTTTTTATTCAAAAATATACCATTTATCTGGAACAAAATTAGTTTTATTGCTAGATAACGGAATCGTTATTGCATAGCCTGGATTGTTTTTATAAAAACTATCAAATTCCGTCATTTTAGCAAGTTCGCCCGTTTCGTCTATGTAACCGTCAAACACGCTTTTATATTTTTCGTTTAGCGACTCTGGGTCTTGTGTTTCTAAATCGGTGTATCTAAACGCCATACGCGTTAGGCGCAAATTATTCCTTGCCCTTGCGCTATCGCATAAGTTATACGCTTTTTCGAATTTAGCGTAAATTTTGTCTTTATCAACGTGTTCCATAAGATAATGTCCGCATTTAATTATGTCAACTTGTCCGTCCATAATATCTTCTAGTTCTAGATAAATTTCAGCAACTACTTCTGCCCCTTTACCGTAAATTTTCGCAAGGCTTTTTACAGACTGTTCTAGCGAAATAGTCGTGTCGTAGCCAACACGCGCAAAAGCGTAGTAATTAAGCAGATGGTTCCACATATTAAAGCACTCTATTTGCGTGCCAGAACCCATTATATCTTTTTCTATAAAGCGTTTCCATAAACTTTGAAGTTCATCTGCCATAGGTATCCATCTTTGACGTTGTGGATACACGCCCATATAGTAGTCGTAATAAACTACTTCTGCCCCAGTTTCACGCCATTTTAGCAGGTTTTTTTCAAAGTCTGTGCCGATAAGGCAAGTACCGTCTGGTTTGCCAACCGAACGGAGTCCTTCTTCTGCCCAAGTTGCCTCGTCGATTATAATAGATGGCTCTAATTTTATGCCGTTTGGAGCAACCCAAAGGTCAACGTAGATGAGTAGGTCGAATTTAACGTTTGGATATTCTGCATTAACGATTTTTGCAATTTCGTTTACGAAATAGCAGTAGTTTTCGGTTTTGGTGTATTTTTGGCAATCTTTACAAGTGCATTGGTCAAAAATTCCGTCGTTTGGCCATAACGCTAAAATATCTACGTTAGGATTAAGTTTTAACCAAGATTTAATATTTTTAGCAACATCTTTAATGGCGTTTTCGTTCCTACTGCAATACACCCATTGTCCCCAAGGCGACATATTTTCGTATCTTTTACCGCCTTTTTCTAACTTGAAATATTCTGGGTGAGTTTCGTAGTATCGTTCGCTAAAATATTCGTTACCATAAGCCGGCAAGAATAACCTAGAAGATTCGTGATGCCCTACGGTAAATCTTAAACCACGACGCTCTATTTCGTAAAGCAGTCCGTTTTTCTTAAACGCCTCGTAAATACTCGTCCAGGTTAAAATACGATTATATCTATTTTTAATTAGCCAGTCGAAAAACGGCAAATTAAGTTCTTTTTCAGGGTCCCCAGCGGCGTCAGCATACTGAATTATAGCCGTGCGGTAATTTCTATCGGCAAAAGGCTTTACGTAGTTTATGCCCGACAAATCTAACTGGTCTAGACAAGGCACGAACTCGCCCGCATCTACTTCTGGGTGCGAAAATGCCGAAAGAGAACAACCTGCGTATCTTTCTAAAAGTTCGTAAACGGCGTATATAGTTCCACGCTCGCACTCGCCCGCGTGCCAAGAAGAACCCGCAATGATAACTACGTTATCAGAAACGGCTTTAATAAGCATTCCTTCTGGCCCCGAAACTAGATTTTTAAATTCTTGCTCAGTAATATATTTAGCGGTTTTATCGTTGCGTTCTGGGCCACCTAGAAAAAAGGCGTTTTCGTTTATTTCTTCATTATCAAAAACAATGCTAACGTTTACTGATAGCATTGCTTTTAGGTATTTTGAGAGTTCTTCACTTGCAAAACGTTCTCTTAAAGTTGGCTCTTTTGGTAGAACGATTTTTACGCTTGAATTTTTTGTAAGTATCATATTATCTTATAAAGTTTGTTATTGTAAATCTTCGAATTTAATTAGTTCTACGCCAGATGCTGCGAATAGTTCTAGGGCGAAATTATCTGGATAGCCGTTTTTATAAATAACGCGTTTGATGCCCGAATTTAATATCATTCTAGTACAAATAACGCAAGGTTGGTGCGTTACGTACATAGTAGCGCCTTCTAGGCTAACGCCAAGTTTTGCGGCTTGTATTATAGCATTTTGTTCGGCGTGAACCGCGTAGCACACTTCTTGCATAGTACCGCTTGCGATATTTTTAACGCGCCTTAAACACTCTCCGCGTTCTGCGCAACTCTCTATTCCGCTAGACGCGCCGTTATACCCCGTAGTGAGTATTCTTTTATCTTTAACGACAACTGCGCCTACGTGCCTATTTTCTTGAAAACAACTAGACCAAGACGCTACCGTTTCGGCAAGGTCCATAAATCTTTTATCCCATTTATCCATAGTGGTTCTCCCTTATTTTTTATCTTTGTTTACCATTTTTTCTAGTTCTTTCATGAAAGAAGTAGTGTCGGTAAAAGAACGATAAACTGATGCAAACCTAACGTATGCAACTTCGTCGATTTCTTTTAAGCCTTCGCACACCATTTCGCCTAGTTCTTTACTGGTTATTTCTTGCGCCAAAGAATTATAAATTCTCTTTTGGATAGAATCGATAAGTTTATCGACAACTACTGGTGAAACCGGACGTTTTTCGCACGCTCTCATTATGCCGGATTTAATTTTATTCACGTCGAACACTTGTCTTGCTCCGTTATTTTTTATAACGTAGATAGGTGTATTTTCTACCGTTTCGTAAGTGGTAAAACGCTTACCGCAGTTGATACACTCTCTTCTTCTTCTAATGTTCATACCGTCTTCTGACGCTCTTGAGTCTATAACTTTACTCTCGATACAGCCACAATACATACATTTCATTTGCTATCACCTCTTTTTTTATGTTTTATCTATGAAAACGAATTTTTGCAAGGTTATAAAAACTTGAATTTTGCAAATAATATCGTTATGCCTATTATTTTTTACGTTATTTTAGGGGTTTACCTTCTTGCAATCAATTTTTACGGGGTTAGGATGCTTAAACTTCAAAAGAAAGCGCGAACCGTTGATGCCGATGAAGACGACCTTGGCCCAACCCAAGACGTGCGCGATTTTAGACTACTTATCGTGGGAATTCTTGGTGGTGCGCTAGGGCTATTCGTTTTTTCATTTATTTTTAAGTACAGGCTTAAAAGCATGTTCTTGATGGTTTTGATGCCAGTATTGATTGCCGTTAACGTTTATTTCGTTATAACGCTATTCACAAGATTTAACGGACTATTTATTTAAGTCGTTTATTGCGCTAGGTAGTTTTTTTATAATATCAGTTGCAACTACCGAATATTCGTTAGAATCTTTGGTGGCAAGTTCACCTGCCTTACCAAAAACGTAAGCACCAACCGAAGATGCACCAAAAACGTCTAGCGAGCGCGCTAAAAGCCCGCAAATAAAGCCACTTAAAACGTCTCCACTGCCACCTTTTGCCATTGCAGGAGTTCCAGTAACGTTTAGAATAACTCGTTCTCCGTCCGTTATAACGCTAGTGGCGTTTTTTAGTAGCACTACTACGCCATATTCTTTTGCAAAATTCTTTGCATAAGTAATTTGGTCTAGTAAAATCTGTGATTTTTCTACGCCTATTAGCCTAGAAAACTCTTGCACGTGCGGGGTTAAAACCACTTCGCACTTTTTATTTTTTAAAACTTCTACACCGAACTTGCTTAACGCGTTAAGCCCGTCGGCATCAATTAAAAGCTTGCCAGTATAATTTTCTAAAAGGTATTTTACGGCGTTAAAAGTTTCTTGGTTTGCGCCCATACCCATACCGATTGCAACAGCGTCTTTTTTAAGAAGTTCTGCGTATTCTTCTTCGATAAAGATAGCGCCGTCTCCGTTAGTGGATAACTCTTTCATCGTGCACTCTGGCACGTTACCTGCTACTACACCGTATATGCTTTGCGGAACGGCTAACGCAGAGTATCCTGCGCCCGCTTTAAGCGACGTTAATGCTGAAAGCGACAAGATAACGCTACCTGGGAAACTTTTACTGCCACCTATTATTGCGCTTTTTCCGTAACTGCCTTTATTGGTGTTTTTTTTGCGTTTAGGGAAAAATGCGCTGGCATCTTTATCGTTTAATATATACCTAAAACTTTCTTCCCAAACGCTTATACCTACGTCTTTAAGCACTACTTTTCCCGAATAATCTGGTCCGTCGCCTAAAATATGGCCAAGTTTAAGGTCTCCTATCGCAACGGTAAGGTTTGCTTTTACGGCTATCCCCATTGGTATACCAGTATCTCCGTTAAGCCCACTAGGTATATCGCAAGAAACAACAAATGCGCCACTAGAATTGATTTTTTGAATTGCAGTAGCGTACTTTCCACTGACTTCTCTGTTAAGCCCCGTGCCGAAAATACAATCTACAATAATATCGAATTGTTTATCAAAAATCTTAAATATTCCGTTATTAACGTTTATAGTAGCAACGTAAAAGCCGTGTTTTTTTGATAGTATATCTGCAACGACCTGCCCATCTTTGCCGTTGTTACCAACGCCTATACATACTAAAACTCTACCGCCCTTAAACTTTTTTAGGATAACGTCTGCTACGGCAGAACCAGCCCTTAAAACGAGTTCTTCTTGCGGAACGCCAAGAGTATTTATTGTATAAGCGTCTGCATTTTGCATTTCTTTAACGGTTAAAACTCTTTGCATTAAAACTCCTCTTCGTCAAATTCGTGATTGTTCTTAAATTCGCTTATTGCAGAAGAAATTTCTTCGTAATTAAAGCCACGCCCCGCTAGGTATCTATACGCTTTATTTAGATTTTCTTTTGTTACGGGCTTGTTCTTTAATTTTTTTTCTAAAACGGTGTAAGCATTTTCGGCAGAGTCTACGACTACCTGCGAAAAAGCATAGTCGATATCGGCTTTTTTTATCCCTTTTGCTCTCAATTTGCACTCTATAAGTTTTCTGCCTTGCGTGCTAGAAGTTGTTTCAATATAACGTTTCGCATACTCTACGTCTAGGACGATACCGCTAGACGTAAGTTTATCTAAAACGAAGTTTATTGTTTTAGCGTCGTAACCCTTTTTTTCTAGATTAGTTTTTACTTGATAGCGTGTTTTTAGAGATTTAGTCGCATAAGACAACGCCTTAGATAGCGCAACGCTAGTTTGATCACTGGCAGTGAGTTCTTCTATTTGTTTTTTTGATAGTTCTTGCCCCACCTTTAAGCCGTGTTTATACACGCTTTCTACCGAAAGCCCGAAAGCAAACTCTCCGTCTAGATAAACGTTGCACCTATCTTTATCCCGCGATTGAATTTTTAGCGTTGTGATTTTTGACATATCATTTTATTGGAAAAGAAAAATAATCTTCTTTTATCGTTGTAGATTTAACGTTGCCCTTAAACAAATCTAGTAACTTTTGGTTAAAAGTGTTAACCGATTTTTCATCTTCTTTATTTATCGCAACGGTTACTTTTATATCGGTGTCGTATTCAGTAGAAACTATCACTCCGTTAGTGGCGTTTACAATTTTTAGTAGCGAAGAATAGTTTTCGTAATTAGTGCTAATTTCTATAAAACTTGCAGGCGACATATACGTTAATTCGGCAAGAGCAAGGCACGTAGAAACCGCGCCACCGTAAGCCCTTACAAGCCCGCCAGCGCCAAGTTTTATACCACCGAAATACCTAGTTACAACCGCCACCACTTTTTTTATTTCTTTGCCCTTAATGGCGTTAAGCATAGGCATACCTGCCGTGCCTTGTGGTTCGCCTGCGTCTGAAAACTTGCAAAGGTTCCCAAGTTCGTCGGCAACGTAGGCGTAGCAACCGTGCGTTGCAAAAGCGTGCCGTTTTTTTATTTCGTTAATATATTCTAACGCTTCTTCTTCACTGTTTATAGGCTTAATATTGCATATAAATTTAGAACGCTCTATTATAGTTACGTTTTCTATTTCTTTTTTTAAGGTTAGATAGCCTTTCATTATTTTAGAACGATTTTTATATGCGCTTTTTTGCCTTTGTGCAAAATAAATTCGCCTTTTTGCTTAGCATCTTCGGGAATTTTTGCAAATGTGTCGGTAATCTTATCGTCGTTTATAGAAACACCGCCACCTTCGATAAGTCTTTTTGCTTCGCCCCTAGATTTTGCTAGGTTTGCGCCTATTATAACGTCGGTAACGAATTCAGCGTTTTCTACGGTTACGCTTGGCATATCTTCTACATTGCCCTTACCAAAAGACGCCCTTACTTGCCTTTGCGCTTCTAACGCTTTTGCTTCGCCGTGAACGAGTTTAGTAACTTCGAAAGCAAGTCTTTCTTTTGCGACGTTCATTCTCTCGTCGTTATACTTCGTTAGTTCTTCGATTTCAGCCATGTCCATAAAGGTTAGTAAGCACATACATTCTTTAACCTTAACGTCTTCTACGTTTCTAAAATATTGGTAGAAATCGTATACCGAACATTTATTTTCATCTAGCCACAAAGCACCTTTTTGGGTTTTGCCCATCTTTTTGCCTTCGCTGTTAAGTAGCAAGGTGCAGGTTAAACAAAATGCGTTTTTCTTTTCTTTTCTGCGGATTAAATCAACACCCGCAAGCATATTGCTCCATTGATCGTCTCCACCAACTTCTAATGAACAGCCGTATTTTTGGTTTAGATATAAAAAGTCGTAACCTTGCATTAGCATATAGTTAAACTCTAAGAAAGTTAAACCTTTTTCCATTCTTTGCTTAAAGCACTCTGCGGTAAGCATTTTATTAACTGAAAAATGCACGCCGATATCCCTTAAAAAGTCTACGTAGTTAAGGTTTAATAGCCAGTCTGCGTTGTTTGCGATAATTGCGCCGTTTTCACCTTCAAAACTGATAAATCTAGACATTTGCGACTTAAAGCAATCAATATTGTGTTCGATAATCTCTCTCGTCATCATTTGGCGCATATCCGTTCTGCCAGACGGGTCGCCTATCATACCGGTACCGCCACCGAATAACGCGATAGGTCTGTGCCCGTATTTTTGCATCCAAGCCATTGCCATTATAGGAATATAGTGCCCGATATGCAAACTGTCTGCAGTTGGGTCGAAACCAACGTAAAAAGACACGCTTTCTTCGCCTAGCATTTTGTATAAATCTTCTTCGTAAATTGTTTGTTTAATAAATCCTCTTTCTTTTAATACGTCGAATACGTTTTTCATAATCAATCCTGCCTTTAACCTTGTATTTCTTTTATATCAAACGATTTTTTTATTATTTCTTTTGCCGTTTTAACGTTATTTATTTCGCCTTTCGCTAGCATTTGGCACACTATATTTCCTATCGCCGTTGCCTCTACCGGACCTGCAATTACTTTTTTGCCCGTATATTTTGCAGTTAGTTCGTTAAGCATGGTGTTTTGACAACCCCCGCCAACTATATGTATTTCGTTATACGTTTTGCCCGAAATTTGTTCTATACCCAAAACTGCTTCGTTATAGCATTTTGCTAGACTTGCGTATATAGTTAGCACTATCTCGCCAACGCTTTCGGGGACTTTTTGATTAGTATTTTTGCAATAATCTTTTATGGCGTTTATCATGCTCTTCGGTGCAAAGAAAGACATATCGTTTACTTCTACGATAGACGGGCTTTCCATTACTTTTTTTGCTTCTTCTACGAAGTCAGTGAAAGAGTATTTATCGTTATACTCTTTTTTAACGCACTGTATCATCCATAATCCCATTATGTTTTTAAGAAGTCTTACGGTTTTATCGTATCCACCCTCGTTTGTAAAGCCTTCGTTCTTCACGTTTTCAGTAGTGATTGGGGTTTTTGTTTCGATACCCATTAAAGACCAAGTTCCACTAGAAATGTATAAAGGCTCTTCGCAACTAGGAACTGCTAGCACCGCGCTACCTGTATCGTGGCAACATGGCACACAAACGGTGGTTTCATAGCCGATTTCTTTTGCGATTTCAGGTTTAATTACGCCAAGAGAAGTGCCTGGCAAAGAAAGTTCGCCAAAAAGCGATTTATTAAAGCCTAGTTTTTCGATAATTTCGTAGTCCCAGTTTTTATCTTTGGCGTTTAATAGCCCAGAAGTTGATGCGATAGTATATTCGTTTGTCTTTTTGCCCGTTAATAAAAAATGCAAATAGTCTGGAACGAATAGCATTGTTTTCGCTTTTTGTAGTTTTCCAGATTTTTTATCTGCGTATAGTTGGTATATGCTATTGTAAACTTGTTTTGCAATACCAGTTCTTGAATATAATTCAGTTTCAGAAATAATGCCGTGTACTTCTTCCATTATCGGTTGAGTTCTGCCGTCGCGATAAGAGTAAACTTCGCTAATAAGTTCGTCGTTTTCATCTAAAAGCGCAAAATCTACGCCCCAAGTATCAATACCGACAGATTCGGGAATTTTGCCGATTTCCTTACATTTTTTTAACCCCTCTATCACGCTAGCAAAAAGCGCCTTATCGTCCCATACTAGTTTGCCGTTCCTATCCACTGCGCCGTTACTAAATCTGTAAATTTCTTCTAGCACTAGTTTGCCGTTTTGTATACTGCCCAAGATATGCCTACCACTAGATGCGCCGATATCTATTGCAAGAAAATATTTGTTTTGCATAACCCCTCCAAAAGCGTGTTGTTATTATATTTTTACCTATATATTATAGAACAATATAGGACTATTGTCAACGCAAAAAAACTACATTTAGTATAAATGTAGTTCAATTTTTCGTATATTTTGTGTTTTCTTCCTATTTTAATAATTTACTTCTTCGGATTTTATAAAAGAAAAGGTTTTTATTGCCGTGGCGGTAAATTCGATTTTTATTTTGCTTTTGTTTTCAACTTTTTCTATATCTACCGTGGGGTTCGTTGATAATACGAAAAATTCGTTCAGTAAGTTTTTAAGGTCAACGAAAAATAGCGTTTTAAAATCGTCTTGATAATCGTTTTTTGCGCTACTTAACAAACTTTCAATTCTTTTTAATTGTTTTTTATCTTTTTTCATATTCCCTTTTTTATACTCCTCCTAATACTACCGAAAAAACCGCTATATTTCTTCGTTACGTCGAAGGCTCTGTTTTGTTTTTTATCTACGTTTTCTGCAAGCGTCTTAAACGCCTTATACGAGTCGGTAAGCCGTGGTAAACTGCCACCACAAGATAAAAACATATGGTCTTCTTCGGGGATAATTCCCGTTAAATTTACTGCTAAAAACCTCTCTATATCTAGTGGAGACATCATCTTTTGGCTCATTATCAAATCGCCCCTAGCCCTATTTATTATAAGACCTAATTCTTTTAGTTTATAACTTTTAAGTATTGATATAACAACGTCGGCATCTTTTAGGCTAGACGGTGTGGGTGTTGTTACAATAAGCGCTTCATCAGCAACGGATACGGCACGATGGAAACCTACGTCTATCCCTGCGGGACAGTCTATAATAACGTAATCGAAAATTTTTTCTAGACCAGAAATCAATAGTTTTATCTGCGCGCCCGTTACCAAGTTTCCTTTAAGCTTTCCTGACGGCAATACGTATAAATTTTTTTGCCGAGTATCTTGGCATAGTGCTTGCTTTATTCGACATCTGCCTTCAAAAACGTCTTTTAGATCAAAACCCGTTTTGTTTTCCGTGCCCATAACTACGTCTAGATTATTTAGTCCAAAATCAAGATCAATTAGCAAAACGCTTTTAAATCGCTTTGCTAAGAACCTGCCTAAATTTGCTGTTATAGTAGTTTTTCCTACGCCACCTTTACCAGAAGTTATCACTATTTTTCGCGCCATTTTATTCACCTTATTTAATGATAAATAAAAAAACTTGCTAGTTTTGTGTTTTTTTAACAAAAAAAGCAAGTTTTAGTCGAATATTTATTAAATTTATTAGGTAATTTTACGAAAAATCGATTTTTATTTTTTTGAGAAGTGCGTTATCGCCAAGCGCGATACCGCCACCAAGCGCAACGCTATAAAGCCCTTCTTTTGCAACGGTTATCTTCATGTCAAACTTATCTTGATAATACTTTTCTAATCCGTATATATTAGACGCTCCGCCCGATATATATATGCCCGAACGGCGAATTTCAGCAGAAACTTCAGGTGGAAGTTTTGTTAGAACGGAGTTTGCTATTTCTGCAATCTTATCAAAATATTTAGAAATAGGCTCGTAAATATCGCTCGCTTTTATCGAAATCGACCTTGGCGCGCCCGTTTTTATATCTCTGCCGTTTACCGGTGCAGAAAGCAGGTCTTCTCTGTCAAGACTACCTATTTCTTTTTTGAGTTTTTCTGCTGACTGGAGCCCTATTTGCAAACCGAATTTGCTTTCGATTTCGTCGATAACGTCGGCACTGATTTTATTACCGCCAAAGTTAACCGAAACGCCGGCAATAACACCGTCTAATGATACGGCGCCGATATTAGTAGTTCCGCCTGCCATATCAATTACAAAACATGGTTTGCTTTCGTTAAAAGGTATTCTTTGCCCTAATGCTGAAAGGATAGGATTTTCTACGAAATACACTTTGTTTGCGCCACAATTTTTTGCAACGTTATAGTATTTTTTTAGCATGTCGTACGTGCTACCGCAAGGCACGCTAAAAAGCAAAGAATCGCCAGTAAAAATCTTACTTTTAAATCCCGCTTTTTTAAGGAAACCTTCAAGCAATCCAGACGCAACTTTTTCGTTTACGATTTCGCCCTCAAACACGGGAAAAACTATCTTGCTGTTCTTTACGGTTTTACCTATTAACTTGCTAGCGTCTTGCCCGATATATTTAACTTTTATCTTACTTTCTTCTGAAACCACGGCAACTGATGGTTCGCTTAAAACCATGCCCCCGCCGAGTTTATAGATGTTAGTGTAAGCGCTGTCGAAATCGACAGCAAATTTATTAGTTGCCATATTTTTACCCTATACAAATTAGACGCCTATTATATAGACGCCTATTTTGCTTTTATATTATAGTATTTCTAAATTTTTCTTGAAAATCTTTCTAAAATCTGCGCCAACTTCTAACGCCGATGCTATTTCTAGCGTTGCATCTCCGTCGATTTCAGTTTTCATTATAACAGAATCGCCTAAAATATCGCAGTTTATGCCTTTAACCACACCCGATAAACTCCTATCAAGGCAGGTTGCTATCCTAAGCATAATACCCATTTTTCTTACTACGTCTACGTCTTCGTCGCCAACGAGTTCCTTGCATTTAACCCACTCGAATTGGTTGATATCGTCTATACCCGTACAAGCCGACACGAAGGACGCCATAACTGCATCTCTGTGGCTTAAACCGTATAAATTAGCGTTCATGATAACGTATGCACTGTGTTTTTCAAAGTTGTAAAATGCAACCTTTTTACCAGTTTCGTATAGGTGTGTTGCAACCTTTAATATTTTTAGGTATTGCCTTGGGAATTTGTGCAAAACCCTTAGTTGCTTAAATAGTTGAACTGAAAGGTTAACTACGTGGTCGATATGTTTTTGGTCTAGCCCGTAAAAATCAGTTATCGTGTTAAGGCTAAACGTCAATACGTCTGAAATAGGTTTATCAATCGTCATAGGAACGGCGTAGTTAAACATTATACCCGTTCTTAATCCGCTTCCGCTGATTACGATATTGTTTAGGTTAGTGTATTTTTTGAACGCAGAAATAGCAGCAAGCGCGCTTGGGAAAATGTCTGCCCTACCGCTTGATAGACCTTTGATCTTTTTCTTTCTATCAAGGTCTAACCCTTTAAGTAGGTCGTAAACGTGGTCGAAATCTTCGTCTTTCACAACGTAGTTGTGAATTAGAGAAAGCGGATACTTTCTCATAATCTTAGTCATTCTACAAAGGTTTCTAAACGAACCGCCAACACCGATTACTTGCGTTTCAGGATCGATAGATTTTAACCATTCTATTTTGTTTAGTTGTTCAGTAAAAAATTCTTCTACTTTCTTTGCGTGCTCAGAAGAAGTTAAGCCTTCCCCTGCAAACATTTCAGTTAAAGTTATTGCGCCGAAAGGTAAAGTTTCGAAGTTGAGTAAGTTTCTTCTATTGTAGTAAACTAATTTAGTACTACCGCCACCGATTTCTAAAATTAAACCTTTTGGCACGTCCATAGTGTTTACTACGCCCTTATAAACGTACATCGCTTCTTCTTCCGCGCTTAAAACACGAAGTTTAATACCGCAAGTTGCAGAAACTTCGTCTAAAAAACTACGTTGATTTTTTGCACGACGAACAGCCGCAGTCGCTACGGCTATAATTCTATCTACCCCGTTAACGTCGCATAATTTTCTAAACATTTTAAGGGTTTTGATAGTTTCGTGTATACGTTGGGGTTTTAAGAACCCGTCTTTTTCCATTCCCTCGCCTAAACGTGGGGCTTCTTTTAATTGGTCTACTATTTGAAAATGCCCGTTTGGCATCACGTCAATTAGCAACAACCTAGCAGTATTTGAGCCTAAATCAATAATTGCAATTTTTTCCAAGTCGTTCACCATCTCTTATAAAAATTTATTTTTTGCTTTTGTTAAGATTAGTTTTTATTGATTTTTTAAGTAAAAAAACAAAAAACATTTCTTATTTGAACACATTATAACACAAGCAGTCAACTTTGTATAGACCCATTTTGAATTTTTGTGCAATTTTTTTTAAATTTTTTTGATTTTTTTACAAAAATCGCGTCCACACGCCTATCACACCCGATTTTATCATATTTTACTTGACTTTTTCGACGTTTTTTGAATATTTTTTTCTTTTAATCTCTTTGTGCTAATTGCACAAATAATTTTACTTTTTTTCTTACTATTGCACACATTTTGTAGAATTGAAAGCACAATTAAAAACGCGCCGAATATTTTGGTTAAAAGTTTGGTTTGGATTACTTTTGCCAGTAGGCAACCACCAACGCACGACACTAGCGCTGGAATTATAATATAAGCAACTTTCTCTCTACTTATCAAGCCGTTTTTGTAGTGCAATACTAGCGTTATTATCGCCATAGGAATAAAAGATATCACGTTGGTCGCTTGCGCAACTTTTTGGTCTACTCTAAACAACACAACGAGAAGTGGTATAAGCGCAGTTCCTCCACCCATACCCATACCGCCGAGAACTCCTCCCGCTATTCCAACTAATACCAACAGAATAAAATTCATAATCACCTACTTAAAAAACAATAGTTTTACGCCAAAGAAAAACATTACTAATGAAAAAATTATTTTTACAAATTTATTCGAAATCTTTTTAAGACAAATCGCGCCCAAAACGCCACCGATTATCACCCCTATGGTTGTAGGCAAAACCACCGCCTTATCAAAGTTACCGAAAACGCTATACATTATTCCACTAATAATAGTTACGGGTAAAATCACTAGTATCGCAGTAGCATGCGCTATCTTTTGTGGCTTTTTTAGTATCCTAGTTAAAACGGGAACGGCAATCATTCCACCGCCACCGCCAAACAGACCGCTTATTAACCCAACCAACACACCGCACAGGCAAACGATTATGGGCTTAACTTCTTTCTTACCTTTTTTTGATGCACCTATATTTTGCACTTTTACGCTTTCTAAATTATCTAGTCGAAATAAATGGCGATTTTTGTTTTCTTTCATGTTATTATTATGTTCTAGAAAAAAATTTTTAAAATAAATATAATGTTTCTTTGATTATATTGCGTTTTAAGATTGACTTTTTGCCACTATATAATATATAATATCTTTATAATCTAATATAGAGTGGAAATTTGGACCCGAATTATAGGTGAATTATGAACAATTTTTTCAAAAAACTCAATAACAAATTATTAACGGTACTTTTAGTACTTTGTCTCGTTTCTACTTGCGCACTCGGACTAGTCGCTTGTAAAGACGATAATAACGTTGAAAAAGACCCTACCTATTCTTATACCGACAGCACTTCTTCGTCTTCGGAAATAGGCAACGTAAACTTTTCAGACGATATCGTTTTAGATACGGCAACTTTCCCTTCTAGCGCAACGTCTTGGTCTATCTCGACGGATAATTCTTCTGCTACTTCTTCAGTAAGTTCCGGTGTTGTAAACACTTCGGATGAAGGCTGGAAAAAAGTTATCGACGCGCTTTCAGGCGACAGAGAATTTATTGATTACGTTAAAAGAGACAAAGGCGACCTTACCGAAACTGACGACGTTACTAAGGGTAGGCTTAATAAAGACGGGTATTTCGTTGCTCCTGTTAGAGACGGCGCAACTGATAACTACGTTTATATGCTTAACAACTATCGCGATAGCAGTTACTACGGGCTTGGCACTGCGCAAAAAGTTGCTTCTTCTAACGTGGTTACACTCGAAAAAGGCAACTACTACAAAGTAAGCGTTTGGGTTAACACTTATAATTTAAGAAGTATGAACCCTAACAACATTCCTAATGGCGCAGGCGCTAATATTAGATTAGTTAACACCTTAAACGGAACTTCACAAGGCGATCTCGTTATAAGCAATATTAAAACTGATGGTTGGCAACAATACTCTATTTTCGTTAAAGCAGACGCTACTTACAATAGCACAATCAATCTTGTTTTAGGTCTTGGCTATGGCGACGGCGCGTCTAATTTAACTAAAAATTACGTTGAAGGAACCGTTTATTTCGACGATATTACTTTTGAAAAAATCGGCAATGAAGATGCATACAATCAAGCCGTTTCTGGTAAAGACGTTAAATCTACAACCATTGATTACGGCAACCAAGATAAATTAGTTGTTAACACGTTAACCAGCGCTGACAATTATTATTTATATGATATGGATATAAACGCTGAACTTGAAGCGTTCTATAACGAAGTTGATTTATCTTCTTCTAGCCAAACTGATTTCTTTACTAAGGCACTTGTGAACCCACATGCCCCAACCGATTTTATTACTAGCAAAGATTTGTGCAAAGATGGTTCTAGCGTTATAAACGCAACTAAAACTGCTAACGAATTAAAAATTGAACTTACCAAGGCTTCGGCAACCGTTAAACTTGCCGATATCCCTGCAATGGAAGCGCTAACCGTTAACGAAAAATCTTATACCATAGTTAACTTTAAAATTAAAAACGGGTTAAGCAACTTTGGTTCTACCGACGTAGCCATTGACGTTTACGACGTGTTAGGTGAAAATAAAGTTAAACAACCTGCTGTTGCTACGTTCTCTACCCCATCGGAAGATTTCGTTGATTGCACGCTTTACATTAAAAATAATTTCGAAGACGTTACTGGCAGAAATTTTGAAATTGATATAGTTATCGGGCCTAGCAAAGTTGCCGACGTTGAGCGCGCTAACGATTTCGCTAGTGGCGAAGTTATTATTAAAGATTTAAGATACCAAGAAGGCGCTATCGATAGTGAACTTAATAAAAACGTTAGAAACTTAGTAATTGCAAATCCAAGCGCAACGGTAAATCTATATGCAAATTACGGCGCAGACTACGACAATAGTGCTGATACTTCTTCTTATTCTTTCACTACTGCACCTGGTAACATAGGCGATATCGTGTTATATCCTACTAACCCAGCGGGCTATGACGGCGTAGTTTATAACCACACCTACGTTAAAGAAGGTAGCGACGCCGTTACATCTATCAATACTAGATCTGCTAATGGCGACGATAAGGGACTTGCGGGCGTTATCAATAGTAAATATATTGGAACTACTGCAAACTACGGCGTTACGTTAGACGACCTTGGCAACCCTGAAAAAGAAATTCAACCTTTAATGATTAACAACTATGACGCTGATCGCTACGGGTTCGTTTCTAAAAATTCTACTAAAATCTCTGCTGGCGCTCTAGCAAGTTTCTCTGTTAAGGTTAAGGTTTTAGGTGATGCTAAAGCGTTTATCTATCTCGTTAACTCTGAAATTTCTAGCAAGAATATTCTTACGTTCGAAGACTTTACCGTTAATACCGACGTTGTTAAAGGCGTTAACGTTAACGACAAAGTTGTTGGCAACGAAAGATTGTTCGAAATTATGATTACCAAAGAAATGTGCAACGAAGACGGCTGGGCTACCGTAAGTTTTTATATTGCTAACGGCAAAGAAGATAAACAAGTTCGTTTAGAACTTTGGAACGGAAGCAGACATAATGAAGAACTTGCTTCTAAAGGTATAGTATTCTTTGACGAAGTTGCTGTAACCGCTTCTTCTGCGTTTACCAAGAGCGAAAAATGGAACGACACGTTTAGCGTTGCAGGTAACCCATTATACGAACAAACTATGGCTTCTTACGATAACGGCGAATTATTCGCTTATAAAAGAACTCTTACCGAAGACGAAGTTAGATTTAACGCTGAATACCCAGACAAAGCAATTGAATACTTTACCACTTACGTTTGGGCTAAAAACAGTTATAGCATTTTCGCAGATTTTAGCACGTTAGATAATACTAAAGAAATCGTTAACCCATACGATTCTATCGAAGAAGAAGAAACTAGTTCGGGTTGCGCAGCAACTACCGACCCATCTACCTTCTGGCTATCGTTCTCTACTATTATTTTAGTAGTTGCTCTTGCTCTTGCATTTATCGCGCTTATCGTTAAAAACGTTGTTAGAAAACGCAAAGCAAACGCTAGCGATGCTAAATCTCACTACAAAGTAACTAGCAGAATTAAACGCAAACCTGCCGAAGTTAACGTGGAAACCAAAGAAGACGTTAAGGAAGAAACTACCGAAAAAGTAGAAAACGAAGTAGTTGAAAAAGAAACTGATTCTAACGAAACCACTACTGAAGAAACTACGACCGAAGAAACTACCGAAGTTACCGAAGAAAACAACGGATACGTTTACGGCGAAGTTATCGAAGACTTTACGATTGAACCGGAAAACGACGAAAATTCTAACGGCGAAAATAAGTAGTTAAATTAGCAATCTAAACTCAAACGGTCTTGCACGTGCAAGACCGTTTATTTTTTTGCATACATTTATTTTTCTTTACGCATATATATAATATATGTCTACAATAGTTTTAACGGGTGGTGGCACTGCTGGGCATTGCACTCCGCATTTAGCCGTTATCCCCCATCTTAAAAAATATTTTGATACAATTTATTATATAGGCAGTTATAACGGCATCGAAAAAGACATCATAGAAAAGGCTGGTATTGAATACTTTGGCGTATCTACCGTTAAACTTAATCGTAAAATTTGTTTAGAAAATTTATCTATACCACGAAAACTTATTAAAGGCGTTAAAGAAAGTGGTAAGTTGTTAGACCGATTGCAACCAAGCATAATCTTTTCTAAGGGCGGATTTGTTGCTCTACCCGTAGTGATTGCAGGAAAAAAAAGAAATATCCCTATCGTTTGCCACGAGAGTGATTTAACTATTGGGCTTGCAAATAAAATTTCTTCTAAGTTTTGTGCGCGTGTTATAACTTCTTTCCCCGAAACTGCTAAAACAATAAAAAACGGAGAGTACGTTGGCTCTCCGATAAGAAACTTCGCTGATAGCGAAAAACAAAACGCTTCAAGCAAGTTCGGTTTTAAGGGCGAAAAACCCGTTCTGCTCGCTCTTGGTGGTTCTAGTGGTGCAACGTTTATAAACGAACTTCTGCGCGCATCACTAAACGATTTATTGCCTAATTTTGATATTGTCCATATCGTTGGCAAAAACAATCTAGCAAAAATTACTAAACCCGGTTACTATCAATGCGAATATTTAAGCGACATTGAAACCGCCTATGCTATTTGTTCGGTCTGTCTTTCTAGGGCAGGTTCTAACACGGTGTTTGAACTTTTGTCGCAAAACGTTCCTACCCTTTTAATTCCTTTGCCGAAAGGCGTTTCTAGGGGCGACCAAGTGGATAACGCCGAATATTTTGAAAGACTTGGTTTAGTTTACGTTCTAGAACAAAATAAGGCTACACGGCAAAGTTTAAGCCTGTATTTAAGCGCGATTTACGCTAATAGATTTAACGTTAAACGCAATATTAAGAACGCTAATATAATAGACGCATCCGAAAAGATTGCACGAATTATTGCTGACTTAAAGCGTTGAGAAGTTTACAAAGTTTTCTCTCTCTTTCTATGCAATAACTATCACTAGTTTTTTTGTATAAGGCTACGAAATTACTTTCTTCGTAGTCTTTTCTTCTTATTAAGGTTATCGTGGTTTTGCTTTTTTTGAATTTTGATAAAACGTTATTAAAAAACTTTTTCATTATACAATGTCCCCTTTTTTCTTTATAATAACATTTTAAATTGCCATACGCTTGTCAACAATTAAAAATTTTTCTAAAACGTTTGACAGTTTTGTTTTTATATTATATTATGTATTTAACGGGAGATATTATTATGAAATTTGAAATTATGCTTGGCATATTGTTCGATTTATTGTCGAATAAATGCGTTACTGCAAAATACCTTGCTTATAAATACGAAGTATCCCTTCGCAGTATATATAGATACGTTAATTCGCTTGAACTAGCAGGCGTGCCTATTTACACAAATCGTGGTAAAGGCGGTGGTTTTGCGCTAGTAGACACGTACAAACTCTCTTCAACGTTTATGACGGTAGACGAGTTTGAACGCGCAATTAACGCGATGTCTGCAATAGCAGATGGTATTACTGATAAGGTTTTAGAAAGCGCTATAAATAAACTTAAAGCAAGTGTTAAAAACGAGTACAATAGTTTTAACATTAACGGCGGTAGTCTTATTATAGACGGTGGGTCTTGGGGCGATTCGTTAGGGTATAAATCCAAGTTAGTAGTAGTGCAAAAAAGCATAGAAGGTTGTAATCAACTGCTAATCAAGTATCACGACCGAAACGGAGAAATTACTGAACGCGTTATAGAGCCACACGTTATTGTTTTCAAACAAGGGCTTTGGTACGTTTTTGCGTATTGTAACCTAAGAAAAGAATTTAGGCTGTTCAAGACTGGACGCATACACTCTGCCACACTATTAAAAACTAAATTCATAAGGCAAAACGTTGACAAATTAGACGTTCCGCTTGACTACTGGAACACCGTTAAAGAAGTAACCGACGTAACGCTTAAAGTGGATAAATCAGTGCTTTCCGACGTAGAAGAGTGGCTTGGCATAGAAACCATTGAAACTATAAATTGCGAATTCTATGCTAAAGCAAAACTGCCTATCGATAACGGCTTAGTTAGTAAAATTTTAGGTTTTGGTAACGGTGTTAAAGTTGTTTCGCCTGAGATATTAAAGAATAAAGTTTTATCTACCGCTAAAGAAATCGTTTCCGCATACGACAAGTAAAAAATAACCGCCCTTTGTATTTTGGGCGGTTTTTAATTTGATTTGTGCTATTTTGTTTTTAGTTTTATTATGCGTTACCAGTCGTCTTTTGGGGTGAGTTTTATATCGTCGTAAAACTCGAAGTATTCTTCTTTCGTGGATTTACGTCGAAAATCTTCCCATTCTTCAGGGTAAAAAGCGTCCTCTTCCTTAAAATCGGCTTCTCGCATATAGTCGTATTGTGTTTTAACTTTTTGTGGCATAATTGGTCCTTAATATTTGATCTATCGTAGTTATTATAACAATAATCGAGAAAAATTGCAACAAATAATATGCACCAAAAAATTTTATAAAACAAAACCCGTTGCAGTAGCAACGGGTTTAACTAATTAGTCGTTAACGATTTCGATGATTGCACCTTCTGCTGCATCACCTTTTCTTGGCCCTAATTTATAAATTCTGGTATAACCACCGCCGTTATTGTTGTTTTCTTCTTTACGAGCGGCGAATTTAGGAGCATATTCGTCAAAAATCTTTTCGATTAAAGGACTCTTGATTGCTCTAACTCTTTTCTTGAAGTCTGGTTTGCTTTCTTTGAAACCTTTTACTTCTTGAAGGTCGTTAACCAAATTCATAATTTTTCTTCTAGCGTTTAGTTTTTTAACGCCGTCTTTAATTAAGGTTTTGGTGGTTTCTTTACCCTTGCTATCAACAACCTTAACTTCGGTTTCGATAGTATCGGTATAAGTATTTACTGCAAGAGTAAGAATTTTTGCAACGTATGCTGCAACTTCTTTTGCTCTAGCATCAGTAGTTTCTATTCTGCCGTGCCATAAAAGCGCAGATGCTTGGTTTTTGATAAGCGCCATTCTTTTAGTAGCGTTCATTCCTAATTTTCTTGCCATTTTTATTAATCCTCCTTGTCCATAAGTTTAAGGCCGTAACTCTCAAGTTTAAGTATAACTTCATCAAGAGATTTCTTACCTAAATTACGAACTTTAAGCATATCGTCTTCGGTTTTTTTGGTTAAATCTTCAACGGTGTGAATATTTGCTCTCTTTAAGCAGTTGTATGAACGAACAGATAAGTCCATTTCTTCAATGGTCATTTCTAAAATCTTCGTTTTCTTGTCTTCTTCAGGTGGTACTAGAATTCCTATGTTACCAACTTCTGATAACGCAACGAACATTTTAATGTGTTCTTCCATAATTTTTGCCGCAAGACTTACGATATCCTTTCCAGAGAAAGCACCGTTCGTCCAAACTTCTAATACAAGTTTGTCGAAGTCAACGCTTTGTCCTACACGAGTTGCAGATACGTTATAACTTACTTTTTTAACTGGGGTGTAAATGCTGTCGATTGCGATGTTATCGATAACGTCTACTTTATGTTCGTCGGCGCCTTGATAGCCTCTGCCACGACCGATAGTTAAATCTACGTCGATAATTCCACCTTCATCAATAGTACAAATGTATTGATCTGGGTTTAGAATCTCAATTTCAGCATCACCAGAAATGTCGCCTGCTTTTACTACGCAAGGACCTTCTTTAACTAATCTTACGTTCTTTTTGTAATCTTTGTCTAGAACAGAAGATTTGATTGCTACGCATTTAAGATTAAGTATGATTTCGGTAACGTCTTCCTTAACTTTTGGAATAGACGAAAATTCGTGTTTAATACCGAGTTCTTCGCTAAACTTAATGTTTTGGATTGCTACGCCTGGTAAAGCCGATAATAAAATTCTTCTTAAAGCATTACCAAGAGTTAATCCGAACCCTTTTTCAAGTGGTTCTACCGTTACTTTTGCATAACTTCTGTCTTCGTTTTCTTCCACTGCTATTTTTGGCATTTCAATTTCCATCATAAGAAAATATCCTCCTTAAAAAATAGTTTCGATATAGGTTTTAAAAGAATTCTTATATCGGCGTGGAATTCCGACTTGTCCCCTTTTAAAACCCATCGAATAATTTTATTTATTTTATCGTTATTTAGAATACAATTCGACAATCATGTGCTCTTTAATGGTGATGTCGATATCTTCTCTGGTTGGAAGAGCAAGAATTTTGCCTTCTAACGTTTCAGGGTTGAACTCTAACCATTTTGGCATAGCACCAATCTTCATCGTTTTGATTTCGGTAAAATATTTGTTGTCTTTTTTGCTGTCTTTTACTTTAATAACGTCGCCCACTTTTACACAGTAAGATGCGATATTTACGTTCTTGCCGTTGATAGTAAAGTGTGCGTGTGTTACTAATTGACGTGCTTGTGATCTAGAAGAACCGATACCCATTCTGAAAATTACGTTATCAAATCTTCTTTCTAGTAATGACAACATGTTTTCACCGGTAATACCTTTCATTCTGTCGGCTTTTTCGTAATATTTTCTAAATTGACCTTCTAAAACGCCGTAAATTCTTTTGCATTTTTGTTTTTCACGAAGTTGTAAGCCGTATTCAGAAATTTTCTTTCTTGCCATACCGTGTTGACCAGGAGCAACAGGTCTTTTTTCGAAAGCACATACACCCTTAAAGCATCTTTCGCCTTTAAGGAATAATTTTGCGCCTTCACGTCTGCATAAACGACATTTTGATTCTGTATATTTAGCCATTTTCTACTTCCTCCGTTATACTCTACGTTTTTTAGGTGGTCTGCAACCGTTGTGTGGGATTGGAGATACGTCTTGAATAAGCGTTACTTCAATATCACAGTTTGCTATTGCTCTGATTGCTGATTCTCTACCAGCGCCAGGACCTTTTACGTAAACTTCTACTTGTCTAACACCCATTTCTCTTGCAACTTTACCAGCTGCTTCGGTTGCCATTTGCGCTGCAAATGGAGTGCTCTTTCTTGAACCTTTGAAACCTAGGCTACCTGCACTTGACCAAGAAATAGTGTTTCCTTGCATATCAGTAATGGTTACTAACGTGTTGTTGAATGATGCTTGAATATGAACTTGACCTTTGTCAACTTTTCTGGCATCTTTACGTTTTTTAACTACTTTTTTTGCTGCTGCCATTTTTAACTACCTCCCTTATCTAGTTGCCGTTTTCTTTTTAGCAACGGTACGGCGAGGACCTTTTCTAGTTCTCGCATTTCTCTTTGAACTTTGTCCGCGAACGGGAAGGCTCTTTCTGTGACGAACACCACGATAGCATCCTATTTCGATAAGTCTTTTAATAGACATGCTAACTTCGCTTCTTAAGTCACCTTCGATGCGTAGGTTGTGTTCGATATACTCTCTAAGTTTTGCTACGTCTGCTTCACTTAGGTCTTTTACTCTAGTGTCTGGGTTAATACCAGTGTCATTGATGATTTTTTTAGAAGTCGTTAAACCGATACCATATATATAGGTAAGGCCGATTTCAACTCTCTTGTTGTTTGGCAAATCAACGCCGGCAATACGTGCCATTAAATACCTCCGTATTTTTTCTTAATTTTATTTTTTTGTATATATCAATGCCTTAAAACTTGTCATTGGAATGTTTGACGCTGTTTTTTCGGCTCTTTTTTTCGTTCTGACCAAACGGCCAGCAATTAGGCTATTAACCTTGTCTTTGTTTGTGGCTCTTGTCTTTTGAACAAATAACCATTACTTTTCCGTTTCTTTTAATAACTTTGCACTTATCGCACATTGGTTTTACTGAAGGTCTTACTTTCATTTTATTTTCTCCTTTAATAAAGTTTCGTGTTTATGATTTACTACGCCAAGTAATTCTGCCTTTGGTTAAGTCGTAAGGACTCATTTCAAGTTTTACGCTATCGCCTATTATTATTTTGATATAATGTTGACGAAGTTTGCCCGATATATGAGCAGTGATAATGTGACCGTTAGAAAGTTTTACCTTAAACATTGCGTTTGGTAACGTTTCTACAATCACGCCTTCTGTTTCTATTACATCTTCTTTAGACACAAAAACCGTCCTCCTTGTTTGGTTTCTAATTTTTTGTAAGTATTTCTACTCCGTCTTCGGTGATAAGAACCGTGTTCTCGTAATGCGCCGAAGGTTTACCGTCTAACGTTACGACTCCCCAACCGTCTGATAAAAACTTAACCTTAAACGTTCCTGCGTTTATCATAGGTTCGATTGCAATTACCATGCCCGCTTTTAGCCTTATGCCAGTTCCTTTGCGACCATAGTTTGGTACGCTTGGATCTTCGTGCATTTCTTGACCTATTCCGTGCCCGGTAAGCGCTCTCACGACAGAGTAGCCGTTCGATTCAGCGTGCGTTTGGATATAGTATCCTATATCGCCTATCGGCGTGCCGTCTCTTAAATGCTCTATTGCTTTATAAAAGCACTCCTTTGTTACGCGACAGAGTTTTTCTTTTTCTGGGGATACTGCGCCAACCATAAACGTTCTTGCGGCGTCTCCTTGCCATCCGTTAAGAATAACGCCAACGTCTATACTGACTAACTGACCTTCTTTTATAAACACGTCGTCTGACGGGATACCGTGAACTACCATCTCGTCGATTGATATACACGTCGACGCTGGATATCCGTTATACCCTAAAAACGATGGATAACCACCACGAGAAGTTATAAAGTCGTACGCAAGTTTATCAAGTTGTTTGGTCGTCATCCCGACTTTTATATTGTTTCCTAGATAGTCTAAAACGTCTTTAGTCAGTTTTCCACTTTCACGCATTAGTTTTATCTGCGCTTCAGTTTTAATTTTAATCATTGCTTGTCTAAAACCTTTATAATCTCGTTAAATACTTCTTCAATAGACTTATTACCGTCAACTGAAACAAGTTTATTAAGATTTTTATAGTATGCTATTAAAGGCTCGGTAGATTTTTTGTAAACGACTAATCTTTCTTTTACGGCGGATTCTTCGTCGTCTTTACGAGTAACTAATGGCGCTCCGCATTTAGGACAAACGTTTGCGTTTTCGATAAGTAACGCGTTAAACGTGCCTTTGCATTTTTCGCAAAATCTTCTAGAAGAAATGCGCTTTTGCACCAAATCTAAATCTACGTCGATATTAAGCACTAAATCAGGTGGATTGTCTTTTTCAAGACTTTCTGCTTGATTAAGATTCCTTGGAAAGCCATCTAAAAGATAGCCTGCCTTAACGTCGTCTTCACTAAGCCTGTTCTTAACGATTTCGATAGTGAGTTCGTCTGGGCAGAGATTCCCGGAATCAATTATGTCCTTAATCTTAATACCTACGGGTGTTTTCCTAGCGATGTTATCTCTAAAAATATCACCCGTGGATATGTGTTTTAAGCCGTATTTTTCAGAAATGAACGCCGCTTGTGTGCCCTTCCCGCTACCTGGCGCCCCTAACAATACTATTTTCATTATTTTGTAAAGCCTCTATTTCCCATCATTTTCATCATTATTTGTGATTGAAGTGCTTGGTTAAATTCAAGCGCTACAGACACGATAATGAGTAAGCCGGTCGCACTAAATACGTTAACTAGGCTTGCGTCTATAAAACTGAATATTAACGACGGAACTAATGCTAATATAGCAAGGAATATTGCGCCGAATAAGGTTATTCTGTTTGATATACGTTTTAGATAGTCTGCCGTTGGTGCGCCTGGACGAATACCAGGAATAAAACCACCGTTGCCTTGAATGCTCTTGCTGATGTCTACTGGGTTAAATTGAATTTGATTATAGAAATATGCGAAGAATAAAATTAACACGCACAATACGATCATATATGGAATAGTGCCCGTCCCCATATTTCTAGACCACCAGTTAGTGCTATCTTTACCAAGTAGGTTAAGAATTAAATCTGGTAAACTTAGAATTGCAAATGAGAAGATTAAAGGCATAACCCCAGAAGAGTTTACTTTGATAGGAATGTGGGTAGATTGGCCACCATACATTTTTCTACCTTTAACTTGTTTTGCGTATTGTACCGGAATTTTTCTTTCCGCGCTTTCTACGGTTACGATTGCTGCAAATATTACGATTGCAACTGCAATGAATCCGATGAACGTCCAAATTGCACTGGTAGACGTTGCTGGATTAAACATTTGTCCGATAATATTAACGATTGCTATACCTGCAGTAGATAAAATACCTGCAAAGATTAGAAGCGAAATACCATTTGACACGCCGTAATCGGTTATTCTTTCACCAAGCCACATGGTTAAACATGCGCCGGCGGTGTAAACGATTACTAAAAAGAAGTAACTTAAAAACTTCAAGAAACCCGTATCGCCGAAAATTGCGCCTGGGGTGATTGAACTTTTGAACGCCATTATGATACCGATTGATTGAACAACTGCAAGAATTAAAGTACAAATTCTGGTGTACGCGGTTATTCTTTTTCTTCCTTCTTCGCCTTGTTTAGATAAATCTTGAAGACGTGGAATTGCAACCGTTAAAAGTTGAATAATAATAGAAGCGTTAATGTACGGGCCGATACCCATAGCGAAGAAAGTACCTTGACCTAATGCGCCACCTGATACGGCACTCATGATTTGAAGATAAGAATATTCTGAAACGTTGAACACGTCTACGCCCGGAACCGGAATATAACAACCGATTCTGTAAACGAATAGAAGTGCTATCGTTATAAGGATTTTTCTTCTAATCTCCTTAATCTTAAACGCGTTTACTATTGTTTTAAGCATCATTGCCCTCCTTTACGGGGTTTAGATTTGTTCTACCTTACCACCCGCTTTTTCTATAGCTTCTTTTGCTGCTTTAGAGAAAGCGTTTGCTTTTACCGTTACTGGTTTAGTAATTGCGCCGGTTGCTAAAACTTTTAGACCAACTGCGTTCTTAATAACCTTAATAAGATTTTTTTCGATAAGAGCGTTAATGTCGATAACTGAATTTGCTTCAAAAGAATCAAGAACAGAAAGGTTAACAATGCTGTATGATTTTTTGAAATAGTTGTTGAAGCCACGTTTTGGAATACGTCTGGTTAAAGGCATTTGACCGCCTTCGAATCCTGGACGAACGCCACCGCCACTTCTTGCCCATTGAGCTTTATGACCTTTACCTCTGGTTTTGCCAAGACCTGAACCGATACCTCTGCCAAGTCTTTTTGGTGCGGTCACTGAACCCGTTACGGGTCTTAAATCACCTAATCTCATTTTATATCTCCTTAATACTGCGAACTTAAATCTTTTCTACTTTAAGTAGATACGAAACTTTTTCGATCATGCCGAGAATTACTGCATTTTCGTCATGAATTTTGAAAGAGTTGATTTTTTTAAGTCCTAAAGCCTCTACGATTTTTTTATGGTTTGGTAACGCTGAAATCGTGCTTTTAACTAGCGTAACCTTAATTTTGCCGGTTTCGGCTTTTTTTGCTTTTGCCATTTTATGCCTCCTAACCGTTGATTTCTTCTACAGATTTACCACGAATAGCCGCGATTTGTTCTGCAGTTCTCAAACTCTTTAAGCCTTCTATTGCTGCTTTTACGCAGTTAATAGGGTTGTTAGTTCCGTGTGATTTGGTTCTAATGTTGGTGATACCAACTGCTTCCATAATTGCACGTACTGGACCACCTGCAATAACACCGGTACCTTCATCAGCTGGGAGCATTAATACTGAACCCCTGCCAAATTTACCGATAACTTCATGTGGAATACTAGTGCCAAGTAGAGATACTTTGAACATATCTCTCTTTGCTCTTGCAGTTGCTTTATCAATTGCTTCTGGAACTTCTTTAGCTTTACCAATAGCGCAACCGATTTTGCCAGCGCCGTCACCTACGACTACAAGCGCAGCAAATCTCATGTTTCTACCACCTTTAACAGTTTTGGTTACACGGTTTACACAAATAAGTTTTTTAATTAAACCGTCGTTTTCTTCCGCCTTTCTTGGCGCTCTGTTATTATCTCTTGCCATTTTATTTCTCCTTGATTATTAGAATTGAAGTCCACCCTTTCTTGCACCGTCAGCAAGATTCATTACACGACCAGTGTAGAGATATCCACCTCTGTCAAATACGATCGTGGTGATGTTTTTTGCTAACGCTTTTTTTGCAAGAAGTTCGCCAACTGCAAATGCTTGCGCCTTTTTGTCTTTGCCGTCAAAAGAACCTTTGATTTCTTTATCTAGCGTTGATGCTGTAACCAAGGTTACACCTTTTACGTCGTCAATAATTTGAGCGTAAATGTGGTTAAGGCTTCTGTATACAGAAAGTCTTGGCATATCGGCAGTGCCTTTGATTTTTGCCCTTACTCTCTTATGTCTTTTTAATCTGTCTTTGTTTTTATTGATTTTCGTAATCATATTAGTTTTACTTCCTTTTAACTACTTTTCGTGTTTAATAACACACTCTGCAATTTGGCCAAACTTTTAAGCCAATCACTAAAAGCCAATTAATCTTAGCCTTTACCGCCTGCTGCCTTACCAACCTTTCTTTCGATTACTTCGTCGCTATAACGAATTCCGTAACCGTGGTATGGTTCTGGTTCTCTTAAACTTCTAATCATTGCTGAGAATTGACCAACTTTTTCTTTGTCGATACCACTAACAACGATTTCAGTTATTGATGGGCAGTCAAGAGTAATACCGTCGATTTCTTCGATTTCTACTGGATGTGAGAAACCTATGTTTAGTACTACTTTTTTACCTTGTTTTGCAACTTTCCAACCTACGCCGTTCACGATAAGTGATTTCTTAAAGCCTTCTGAAACACCTTTTATCATGTTTGCGGTAAGCGCTCTGTATAAACCGTGTTTTGCTCTGATTGGGCCGGTTGCGTTCTTTTCGTCTTTAATAGCGAAACTTATTACGTTGTTTTCAACGTTTGCTACAATCGCCGTGTCGTAAGCTTGGGTTAAAGTGCCTTTTGGACCTTTAACTGTGATTACTGCGTTAGAGAAGTCTACCGTTACGCCAGCGGGAATATTTATAACTGCTTTACCTATTCTTGACATATTATATACCTCCTACTACCATACGTAAGCGAGAACTTCGCCACCTTGATGCGATTTTTTAGCTTCTTTACCAGTCATAATGCCCTTAGAAGTAGAGATGATTGCTATACCTAAACCACCAAGTACTGATGGAATTTCTTCTGCACCAACGTATACTCTAAGACCTGGTTTACTAATTCTTTTAAGACCGGTAATTACACCTTTATTACCATCGTATTTAAGGGTAATTTTGATAGTTCCTTGTACGCCTTCAACAAAATCTACTGCTGAAATATAACCTTCGTTTAGTAGTATATTAGCAATAGCTTTTTTGGTGTTAGACGCAGGAATTTCTACGGTTTCGTGTTTTGCTGAAACTGCATTTCTTATTCTTGTAAGCATATCTGCAATAACGTCTGTCATTTTAATATCCTCCTTTACCAACTTGCCTTTTTAACGCCAGGAATCTCGCCTTTATATGCAAGATTTCTAAAGCATATACGGCAAATACCGTATTTTCTTAATACAGCGTGTGGACGACCACAAATACTGCATCTAGTGTAGGCTCTGGTGGAAAATTTAGCAGGTTTTTGCTGCTTGTTTATCATTGCTTTTTTAGCCATTTTATAACTCCTTTACCTTACTTACTTGCAAAAGGCATTCCAAGAAGCGCGAGTAGTTCTTTTGCTTCTTCGTCAGTTTTTGCGGTTGTAGTGAAACAAATGTCGAATCCTCTGATCTTTTCTACTTGATCATAAGAAATTTCAGGGAAAACAAGTTGTTCTTTAACGCCCATTGCGTAGTTTCCTCTTCCGTCGAAAGACTTGGTAGGAACGCCCTTGAAGTCTCTAACTCTAGGAAGCGCGATAGATACGTATTTATCAAAGAATTCGTACATTCTAGTGCCTCTTAGGGTAACCTTCATACCAACGTTTTGTCCTTCTCTGATTTTGAAGTTTGCAACTGATTTCTTTGCTGCGGTAAGCACCGGTTTTTGACCAGAAATTAGTTTTAATTCTTCAACAGCAGTTTGGACACTCTTACTATTGTCTTTAACGTCGCCTAGGCCTGAGTTAATAGTGATTTTTACAAGTTTTGGAACTTGATTTACGTTTTTATAACCGAATTTTTTCATTAAAGCGGGTATAACGGTTTCTTTATACAAAGTTTTAATTCTGTTCTCTGCCATTTGTTATGCCCTCCGATTATTTATCTTCTGCAGTAGGTTCTGCAGTTGCTACTTTTTTAGTCGTTTTCTTAGTAGCCTTTTTAGTGGTAGTTTTGGTTGCGTCTGCTTTTTTAGCGGTTGCTTTTTTAGTTGCTTTTACTTCTTTAGCTGCATCTAAAACTGCATCACATTTTTTGCAGATACGAACTTTTTTGTCGCCAACTACTTTGTAGCCTACTCTAGTAGGTTTACCGCAAGTTGGGCAAATTACCATTAGGTTTGAAGCGTCGATAGGACCTGCTTGTTTTTTGATTTCGCTAACGTCTTGTGCGCTTCTTGCTTTTTTATGTTTGGTTTGAATATTCATGCCTTCAACTAAAACCTTGTTGGTTTTTGGATATACAGCAAGAACTTTACCAGTTTTAGCGTCTTTTTTGCTTTCGCCTCTTTGGTTGTTGATTGAGCCCTTACCAGTTAGAAGCAAAACAGTATCATTTTTCTTGATTTTCATGTTATCTTCTCCTTATAAAACTTCGGGCGCAAGGGAAATTATACGCATGTAGTCTTTATCCCTTAATTCTCTTGCTATAGGTCCAAAAATACGGGTACCTTTAGGTTGTTTTTGAGCATCAATAATAACTGCTGCATTTTCGTCAAATCTTACGTAAGTTCCGTCTTTTCTTCTAACGCCGTTGGTGCTTCTTACGATAACTGCTTTAACTACGTCACCTTTTTTAACTGCACCACCTGGGGTTGCCGTTTTAACGCTTGCTACGATAACGTCGCCAACGTTGCCGGTTCTTCTAAAAGATCCGCCAAGAACTTTAATGCACATCAATTCTTTTGCACCAGAGTTGTCTGCTGCTTTTAATCTTGAAAATGGTTGTATCATTGCGCGCCTCCTTACTTAGCCTTTTCGATGATTTCTGCTACTCTCCAGTTTTTATCTTTAGAGAGTTTTCTCGTTTCCACGATAAGAACTTTATCGCCTACGCCACAAGAATTTGCTTCGTCATGCGCCTTGAATTTGTGAGTTTTTTTAATAGTCTTCTTGTATAATGGATGTTTATATCTTTCTTCGATAGCAACAACTACCGTTTTATCCATTTTGTCGGAAACTACTATGCCGACTCTTTCTTTTCTTAAATTTCTTTCCATAATCTTCTACTCCTCCGCCTTACTTTGAAGCCTTGATTTCTCTGCTTCTTAAAATGGTTTTAACTCTTGCAATGTCTTTTTTGCAATTTGCAAGTGATGCGGGGTTTTCTAGTTGGCCGATAGCGTGACGGAAACGAAGGTTAAACAATTCTTCAGAAAGTTCTTTAAGTTTCGTATTTAGTTCTTCTACGGTCAATTCCATTAAATCTTTCGTTTTCATTAACCTTCACCGCCTTCTTCTTTAATTTGTTCAGCTACGGTTTCCTTCTTTACGAATTTAGTCTTAACAGGAAGTTTGTGTCCTGCAAGTCTCATAGCTTCTTTTGCAATATTTTCAGGGATACCTGACATTTCAAATAATACTCTGCCTGGTTTAACTACTGCTACCCAGAATTCTACTGAACCTTTACCGCTACCCATACGGCTATCGGCAGGTTTTTTAGTAACCGGTTTGTGTGGGAATATGTCGATCCATACTTTACCACCTCTTTTGATAAATCTAGTCATTGCAACACGGGCTGCTTCGATTTGATTTGATTTGATCCAACCTGGTTCGGTAGCTACTAAACCGTATTCACCGTAAGCTATTTTGTTGCCTTTGGTACATTTACCAGTCATTCTGCCACGATGAACTCTTCTTCTTTTAACACGTTTTGGCATTAACATAATTAAGCTTCGCCTCCTTTACTAGACTTGGTTTTGCTTTGACCAATGATTTCGCCTTTGTATATCCAGCATTTAATACCGATAATACCAAAGGTGGTTAGTGCTTCAGCAAAGCCGTATTCTATATCCGCTCTCAACGTTTGTAGTGGAATTGAACCTTCGTGATAACTTTCGCTACGAGCAATTTCAGCACCGTCAAGTCTTCCGCTAACCATAACCTTAATACCTTTGATGCCTGATCTCATTGATCTAGAGATTGCTTGTTTCATTGCCCTTCTGAAAGATGCACGTTTTTCTAATTGAGCAGCGATACCTTCTGCAACTAATTGCGCGTCTGCATCAGGTTTTTTAACTTCTGAAATGTTTACAGAAATTTGTTTACCTTTGCATACTTTTGCAACAGTTTGTTTAATTACTTCGATTTCTGCACCTTGTTTACCGATTAGTACACCTGGACGTGCAGTGAAAATGTTGATTAATACTTTAGAAGCTGCTTTTTCGATAACGATTTTAGAAATTGCTGCTTGATAGTATTTTTTCTTTAATACTTTACGAATTTCATTATCTTCTTTGATGTTTGCAGAAAATTCCTTCTTATCAACGAACCAATGAGAATCCCAATCTTTATTTACTCCGACTCTTAAACCGTGTGGATTAACTTTTTGTCCCATACCGTTCCTCCTTAAGCCTTTGCACCAAGAACCACTGTGATGTGGCTGGTTCTCTTTAATATTCTAAATGCTCTGCCTTGTGCTCTTGGTCTTACTCTTTTAAGGGTTGGACCTTGGTCAGCAAAACATGCTACTACGAAAAGATCGTCTTTGCTTAGACCAACGTTGTTTTCAGCATTTGCACCTGCGCTCATCAATACTTTTTTAATTGGTAATGATGCAGATTTTGGCGTGTTTTCTAAGATTGCAAGAGCGTCTTTATAACTTTTGCCTCTGATGATATTTAGAACGATTCTTACTTTGTAAGGAGAAATTCTGATATATCTGGCAACTGCTTTAGCGCCGTTAGTGTAATTATTAACTGATTTAGCCATTTATATTTCCTCCTATTATCTACCCGAAGAACTCTTTTCAGAGCCTGCGTGGCCTTTGAACGTTCTGGTAGGCGCGAATTCGCCTAATTTACTACCAACCATATCTTCGGTTACGTATACTGGAACGTGTTTTCTTCCGTCATAAACCGCAATAGTATGTCCTACCATTTGTGGGAATATAGTTGATGATCTTGACCAAGTTTTTAAAACTTTCTTTTCATTTTTTTCGTTTAATTCTTCTATTCTCTTTAAGAGTTTAGGTTCTACGTAAGGACCTTTTTTAACACTTCTACTCATTGTCGTCCTCCTAATTTATCCTGGTAATGATAAGTTTGTCAGAAGCCTTTTTGTGCTTTCTAGTCTTGTAACCAAGAGCAGGTTTACCCCAAGGAGTAACAGGTCCTGGCATACCAACAGGTGATTTACCTTCACCACCACCGTGTGGGTGATCACATGGGTTCATAACAACACCACGAACTGATGGACGGATACCTAAGTGTCTAGTTTTACCTGCTTTACCGATTCTGATGATTTCGTGTTCTAGGTTACCTACTTGACCGATAGTTGCTTTGCAGGTTGCAAGAATGTATCTCATTTCGCCACTTGGCATTTTTAGAGTTACGTATTTTTCGTCTCTTGCCATGATTTGTGCGCTCATACCAGCTGCTCTTGCGATTTGACCACCTTTTCCTGGTTGCATTTCGATATTGTGAACCATAGTACCTACTGGGATATCTTTAAGCATTAATGCGTTACCTGCTTTGATATCTGCAGTTGCGCCAGAAAGTACGGTGTCGCCTACTTTTAAGCCAACTGGTGCAAGAATATATTTCTTAACGCCGTCTGCATACATAAGTAATGCGATGTTTGCGCTACGGTTTGGATCGTATTCGATAGTTTTTACTTTTGCTGGAACGCCGTCTTTGTTCCTTTTGAAGTCTATAATACGATATTTTCTTCTGTTTCCGCCACCGATATGACGTACGGTTATTTTACCTTGAGCGTTTCTACCACCGCTCTTTCTCATATCTTCTAATAATGATTTTTCAGGTTTAACAGCCGTGATTTCATCGTAAGCGCTTACCGTCATAAAACGACGCGCTGCTGACGTTGGTTTATATCTTTTAATAGCCATTATTATTTACCTCCTGATTAAGACAATGAATCAAAGAATTCGATTGATTTGCTGTCTTTCTTTAAGGTGACTGCTGCTTTCTTAAAATCAGGGGTGTATCCTTCGTATTTACCTTGTCTTTTAAGTTTGCCTCTTACAATCGCCGTATTAACTTTATCAACTTTTACACCGAAGATTTCTTCAACTGCAATTCTGATTTGAGTTTTGTTTGCGTCTTTTGCTACTACAAAGTAGTATTTTTTATCTTTTATACCCGCATAACTTTTTTCGGTAAGTAGGGGTTTAATTATAACGTTACGTGCGTCCATTATTCTCCATAGACCTCCTCAATTTTATTTGCGGCGCCTTTTGACATTACGATAACTGCGTTTTTAACGATATCGTAAGTATTTAAGAGTTCAACTGGAATAGTTGATACCTTTTTAAGGTTTGCGCTCGCTCTTAATACTGCGTCGTCTGCATTGTCAAGAACTAGAAGAACGGTTTTTTCAAAACTGAATGCTTTAAGGAAAGAAACCATTTCTTTAGTTTTTGGAGCGTTTACTTTGATTTCATCAATGAAGAACGCTTGTTCGTTTCTTACTTTTTCAGATAGAGCCGAGAAAAGTGCAACTTCTTTTGCTTTCACGTTCATCTTCTTTGAGAAATCTCTTGATTTTGGCGCGAATACTACGCCACCTTTTACCCATTGTGGACTTCTGATAGAACCTTGTCTTGCTCTACCCGTTCCTTTTTGTCTCCAAGGTTTTGCACCACCACCGCGAACTTCGCTACGGGTTAAAGTGCTTTTCGTGCCTTGTCTTTCGTTTGCTAGTCTGGTTACTACTGCTTGGTGTACAACTGATTCGTTGTATTCTGCACCAAACAAAACATCGGATAATTGAAGTTCGCCCACGATGTTTTTATTCATATCGTATAAATTAACTTTTGGCATATTCTTTCTCCTTACGCTTTAACGCTATTTCTAATAGTTACGATGCCTTTAACTGGACCAGGTACTGCACCTTTTACGAGAAGAAGATTTCTTTCTTTGTCCACTTTAACGACTTCGAGATTTAATACGGTTACTTTTTCGTGGCCGTATTGACCTGCCATCTTTTTACCTTTGAATACTCTTGATGGAGAGCTGTTTGCACCCATAGAACCTACTTCTCTGTGAACAGGGCCTACACCGTGAGTTTCTTTAAGTCTGTGATTGTTCCATCTTTTGATTACGCCGGTGAAACCATGACCTTTAGAGATACCAGACACGTCGATTTTGTCGCCTTCTGCGAAGATATCGCAAGTTACGATTGAACCAACTTCTTGCGTTACGCTTTCAAGTCTGAACTCTTTAAGAACTTTTACAGGTTTAACGCCGGTTTTCTTGAACAAGCCGTTTTCAGGTTTATTCAATTTCTTTTCTGCTACTTCCGAAAAACCGAGTTTAACCGCTGAATATCCGTCTCTTTCGATAGTTTTAACTTGTACTACCGGACATGGACCAGCCTCGATTACGGTTACGGGAATTACTTTTCCGTCTTCTTTAAATAGTTGAGTCATGCCCAACTTTCTTCCAATGATTGCTTTATTCATAGATAAAGTTCACCTCCATATATATAATGTTTTAGTTTTTAGAGTTTGATTTTGATATCAACGCCTGCTGGTAAGTGAATACTATCTAATAGTTTTACGTTTGGCGAATAGATATCGATTAGTCTTTTATGCGTTCTGATTTCAAATTGTTCTCTTGAATCTTTATATTTGTGTGGTGAACGCAAAATAGTGATAATTTCTTTTTCAGTTGGTAGTGGAATAGGGCCAGAAATTTTTGCGCCCGCTTTTTGCATCGTTTCTACGATTTTTGATGCAGCTTGATCCAACATCTCAACGTCGTAAGACATTAGTTTAATTCTGATTTTTTGACTTGCCATTTTTTGTTTTCTCCTTGTTTCCTAACTTTTTTTGTGTTTGTGTAACTTGTCCGTGTGTGTCGAATCCGTTTTATAAAAAAATCATCTACCGATACTTAAATTTTTAAGTCGCTGAAGATGACAAAAACTAATTCGATTTGAAGTTAGTCGCAGGGGTCTAGCCCCCACACTTGTCCACGGAAATTATCTTTCGCTGAGCGATTTTAAGTAACTTCCCGCTTCATCCCAGATTACACAGCTTACATATTATAACCTAATTGTCTATTCTTGTCAAACGTTTTTTATGCCTTTTTACAAAAAAATTCCGAAAATTTTTAACTATTTTCGGAATGATTTTTTTGAGATTTTTAGGCTATTTCTTCTTTAATTATTACGGGTTTAGAACCTTTTATTACCACGTTTTCGTCTACGATTACTTTTTTAACGCCTTCCATAGAAGGTAAATCGTACATGGTTTCTAGCATGATGTTTTCAAATATCGTGCGAAGTCCCCTAGCCCCCGTTTTTAGTGCAATTGCTTTTTTGGCAACTTCTAATACTGCGCCGTCGGTTATTTCTAGTTCGATATCGTCTAGCCCGATAAGTGCTTTATATTGTTTAACTAGCGCGTTCTTTGGCGCTGTCATTATATTCACTAATGCATCTTCGTCTAGCGCGTGTAACCCTACCGTTATTGGCACCCTACCAACGAATTCGGGAATTAAACCATATTTAATAAGGTCTTGCGGTTGAATATCTTTAATATATTCTTCGGTGGTGTTTTTAGATTTAACACCTGCACCAAACCCTAGCGAAGAAACTTCTTTGCGTTTAGTAACGATGTCGGATAGCCCTACGAAAGCACCACCTAATATAAACAATATGTCGGTAGTGTCTATTCTTAAACACTCTTGATGCGGATGTTTTCTTCCACCTTGTGGTGGAACGCTCGCAACCGTGCTTTCAATTATTTTTAGAAGCGCTTGTTGCACGCCTTCGCCAGAAACGTCCCTTGTGATAGAAACGTTTTCGCTTTTTCTTGCTATCTTATCAATTTCGTCGATATAGATTATGCCTTTTTGGGCTTTTTCGATATCGAAATCTGCATTTTGAATAAGTTTAAGCAAAATATTTTCTACGTCCTCGCCAACGTAACCTGCTTCGGTTAAGGTAGTTGCATCTGCAACGGCAAAAGGAACGTCTAAAATTTTAGCAAGAGTTTTTGCAAGCAAGGTTTTACCGCTACCAGTTGGGCCTAATAGCAAGATATTGCTTTTGTCAATCTCTACGTCACTTTTAGATTTAGAAGTTATTCTTTTATAGTGATTATACACTGCAACGGATAGAACTTTTTTTGCTTCTTCTTGCCCCACAACGAATTCGTCTAGTTTTTTCTTGATTTCGTTTGGTTTAAGAAGGTTTATCTCGCCGTTTGATTGAACTTTGCGGTCTTCTTCGTTTATAACGTCGCGACAGATTTCTATACATTCATCGCAAATATAAATACCCGTTGGACCAGCAATCAAGCGATTTGCAAGTTCTTTCCTTTTGCCACAAAAAGAACAAAAGAGCGTGTCGTTTTCAGTTTTCATATATCTCCTATAAGCCTATGGTCTTTTTACGAAAATTTCGTCGATAAGTCCGTACTCTTTTGCGTCTTCTGCCGATAAGTAATTATCCCTATCGGTGTCTTTTTCGATAACTTCGTATGGTTTACCGCTATTTTTTGCCAAAATAGTGTTTAAGCGGTGTTTGGTTTTTATAATATGGTCGGCTTGGATTTTAATATCGCTTGCTTGACCTTGCGCGCCACCTAAAGGTTGGTGAATCATAATTTCGCTGTTTGGAAGCGCAAACCTTTTACCTTTTGCGCCACTTGATAGCAAGAAAGCACCCATGCTTGCTGCAAGACCTATACAAATGGTGCTTACGTCGCATTTAATATAGTTCATCGTGTCGTATATAGCAAGTCCTGCGGTTACGCTACCACCCGGGCTGTTAATATAAAGGCAAATGTCTTTATTAGGGTCTTTGCCTTCTAGGTAAATAAGTTGAGCAACCACTGCGTCTGCAACGGCGTCGTTAATTTCTCCGGTAAGGAAGATTATTCTATCTTCTAAAAGTCTAGAATAAATGTCGTAACTTCTTTCGCCTTTTCCCGTTTGTTCTACAACGTATGGGACAACGGTGTTCTTTATTTCCATATTATCCTCCTACCCGCTTGGCAGTTATTAGCCTACTGGGTTTTCCTTTTTAAGCATATCGAATAATTTTTTGATAATAATATCGTCTTTAATATAATCTAGTTGACGAGCATTCATATATTTTTTAACGTCTGGCACAGGTTTGTTTTGAGACTTAGCCATTTCTTCGAATCTCTTTTCAACTTCTTCTTCGGTTGCTTCGATTTTTTCTTCGGTTATAATCTTATCGATAACAAGTTGAGATTTTACCATATCTTTTGCTTGTTCTTCATATTCCTTTCTAAAATCTGCCATAGACTTACCTAGATATTTTAGGTAATCGTCTAATTTAATGCCTTGATAAGAAAGTCTGTATTCCATATCGCGAACCATATTGTCAATTTGGTTTTCAACTAGTGCGTCAGGAATTTCCACTTCGGTGCCTTCGCAAATCTTTTTGAGTAGCGCGTTTTCAAATTCTCTTGACGCTCTTTCAGCGTTTTGTTTTTCAAGTCTTTCTTTAACTTGCGCTTTGTATTCTGCTACGGTGTTAGCACCGGTTGCTTCTTTAATAAATTCGTCGGTAACTTCTGGGAGTTCTTTAACTTTGATTTCGTGAAGTTTAATAGCGAAAACAGCATCTTTACCCTTTAAGTCTTCTGCATGGTATTCTTCTGGGAATTTAACGTTGATGTCTTTTTCTTCGCCCTTCTTCATGCCGATAATTTGATCTTCAAATCCAGGGATGAAAGATTTACTACCGATAACGAGAGTTTGTTTTTGAGCCGTGCCACCTTCGAACTTAACACCGTCTACTGAACCAGAGTAGTCGATAATAACGGTGTCGCCGTCTTTAACTGCTCTATCTTCTACGTCGATTAAACGAGAATTTCTTTCTCTAACGCGTTCGATATCAGCGTCAACGTCTTCGTCTTTTACATTATACTCGATTTTTTCCATCTTTATACCTTTGTAAGCACCGATTTTTACTTCGGGTTTAACAGGCACGATAACTTCTAGAACAAGACCTTTTGCGCTTAAATCTTTAACGCTTACGTCTGGATGAGAAATCATTTCGATTTCTTTTTCTTTATCTAAAATTTCGGTGAAATATTTTTGATATGCGCCGTTTATAGCGTCATCGTAAAAAATACCTTCGCCGTATGCAGTTTCTAAAACTTTTTTAGGCACTTTGCCTTTTCTAAAACCTGGAAGACTGTATTTGCCTTTGGTTTTTTCGTATGCTAAATCAATAGCTTCGTTCCACTCTTTTGCAGTAACGTTAATAACGAATTTAACGGTACTTTTTTCGCCTTTTTCAAAAGTATATTTCATAATAATCTCCTAAAAATTAAAATTCTAACATATTTTATCACAAGTAACTTAAAAACGCAACTTTTTTACGCCTTTTTATATACTTATAATTACTTTTTTATAAATTGTTCGTGTTTTTCGGGTTTAACCACTATCGAACTAAAATCCGTATAGATACAAGCGCCGGGTTTGGATTTTGGAATCTTTTTTACGTAGCGCTTAAAGGTATATACCACTTCGGTATTCCCGCTCTCTCTTGCCTTTGAGTAATACCCGCAAATTTCTGCCGATAATCTTATAACCTTTTCGGGCACGGGCGCACCCGTTGGGTTCTTGATAACAACGTGCGAAGAGTGATAGTTTTTAGCATGTAGCCACAAATCGTTCGGTTTCGCAGAGAAAGTAATTTTATCGTTTTCGATATTGTTTCTTCCGCAAAGTATTTCGTAGCCTTCGATTAGGTAAATTTTAGGCTTTTGCTCCTCTTTCTTTTTTCCCTTTGGCGCGTTATCTTTTATGAGCCCGTAATTCTTTATTTCTTCTTCGATAAACGAAAGGTCGTTAACGTCTTCGGCAAGCACAATTTCTTCTTGAACGGCAGTTAGATAATCAAGTTCTTGTTTTGCAATTTTTTCTTGCTCCTCAAGCGCGATTAAAGAGCGTTTTTGCTTGTTGTATTTTTTATAATAATTGCTAGCGTTTTGGCTAGCCGATAAGTCGGGATTTAGCGCGATTTCTATTGTAGTTCCGTCGTAATAATTATTGCAAATAAGCGTTTTGTCGCCCCTATTTACAAGGTATACGTTAGCCAAAATTAGTTCGCCTTTAAGTTTATTATCTTCTGCGTTTTCCGCATCTTTTTTTCTTGCCAGAACGGCACTTAAACGCTTTTTGATTTTTTTGATTTGTGCGCTTACTACACTAGTTAATCTATCTCTTTTTGCATTAAAGTTTTTTTGGCTAGATTTCTTAGCAAAATACTCGTTATCAGCCTTTACAACGCTATCGAAAAACTCCCTTTCTCCACACACGGTTTTATAGTCTAGAACAAGCACGTCTTTTACCGTTCCATCTGACTTTATCACGCATGGATTCACACTAGAATACTCGATAAAATCGTTCAAAAAATCAAATAAATTTTTGCCAAAATTCTCTGCCCTATCACTTGCGTTTTCTAGTGTGAAACGATAGGCAATTTCGTTTGCAGTAGATAATGCCAAACCTAAAACGTTGTTAAAAATACACTCGCCTAATTTTGCACTATCTACGGCGCAAAAGTCGTTGAAAATGCCTATTAAACTTTGATCTTTCGGCTCTTTCTTATCGCCCGTTGGCGGTAGCACGTAGGGGCGATTAACAATTAGTGGTCTAACTCCGTTATCAAACACGTTTACACCCCTATTTGCACCAAGAACTTTACCTTCTTCGGTTAAAATAACGTTGCTATATCTGCCCATTAGTTCTACGTATAAAACCTTTTCTTTTGCATCGAAAAATTCTTGTGAAGAAGATAGCGTTATTTTAACGATTCTGTCAAATAGCGCTAGTTCGATTTTCTTTATGGTTGCAGAAGACAAATGTTTTCTAAGTAGCATGCAAAAGTTAGGCGCGGTTAAAGGCGCGTCTTTATCCGTTTCGATAAGGTTTATCCTTGGGCAAGACGGGTCTGCCGATATATACAAACGATAAATTTTGCCCTTATATACGGTTAAAACAACGCTATCGGCGGTAGGCTGAACGACCTTATTTATCTTTCCACCCGATAATAAACTATTTAATTCTTTTGCTATATATTTTAGCGTAAAAGCGTCTTGTGGCACGTTATTTCTCTAATGAAAAGCGTTTTTCGTTTAAATAATAAAGCGGGCTATCTTTATCAAAGTAAAAGGTTAAACTGCTTGCGATTAGTTTTTGTTTCTTACATTTATATTTCTTGTTAAATTCGGTATCGCCATACTTTTCGTCGCCTAATATAGGGTGACCGATATGCGCTAGATGCGCTCTTATTTGATGGGTTTTTCCAGTGTATAATCTAACTCTTAAACAAGAAGTTTCTTCATTTTTAGAAAGCACTTCGTAGCCCGTTTTTATCATAACGCTACCAGCAACTTTTTTATCGAAAATTTTAACGAATTTTTGGTCTTTATCCTTTATTAAATACGCGGTTAATAGTGCTTTATTAGGGTTTGGCGTACCTTTAACCACGCAGGTGTACCTTTTGTCGAACGCGTGGCTTTTAAAGCGCGAAAGCAACTCTTTTTCCGCAACTTCGTTAAGCGCAAACACCATTAACCCAGAAGTGTTCCTATCGAGCCTATGAATAAATTTTGCGCCTTTATATTGGCTTTTTATCACGTCGAAAATATCTTCTGACGTTACACCCGATTCTTTGTTGATAATAACTAAATTCTCATCGCAAAAAATTTGAGAATAGCAAGACTTTTCCGGAAGATTGTAGTAAAGTTCTACCTTGTCCCCCAAAAGCACGTCTACGTCTTTATTAACTCTTTGTCCGTTCACCTTTACGTCTTTATTCCTAAGCAGTTTCATAAACGCTGTGTAGGATATCAACGGATAGGCTTTTAGTACGGATTTAGATAGTTTCGAATTTTTTTGAGCGATATAACTAATCATATTTTTGTTGTTTTTCGCCTTTGATAACTTTGATATTTTTATAGTCAAAAAAAGACTTCGGAAAACCGAAGTCTTTTAAGTTTTATTAATCTTCTTTTTTGGTTTGCTCTTTCGGTTTAATAAACAACAACACCAAAATACCAGCAAGACATAACGTTCCAACGCCTAAGAATATTACCGATAACATATTGTTTTTAAGCCATTGATTTTCAGGTTTAACTTTAAGTTTTGGTTCGGTAACCTTAATTAAATAACTATCTGCCTCATCGTTAACCGTTAGCCCCGAAGAAACTTCGCAGTCTATTCTATACGTGCCCGCTTTTACAGGTGTAAACTCTAACTTGCCGTTGTAGTTAATGGTTTCAACGTCTTCCTTAGTGAAAACTTCTTCTTTATAAGAAGAACTTAATTCCGACTTCTTATAAACTTTTACCCAACCTTCTTTGGTATCTTCCGTTGCGTTTACGTCTGCATTGTACCATAAGGTGTAAACTGGAGTGTAGTTTTCTGCGTCGATTTCAAAAGGAACGGCGTTGTATCTTACGCCTACGTAGCCGTTAGTTCCAGCAGTTTCTTCATTTGCTTTAACTACTAGTGGTGCGTTATCTTCTATTTTGAAAGAGAAAACGAAGCTTTTGGTTGCGACATCTTTTCCTTCCATAATATCTTTATTGTCGATTGGGCTTTCCATTGAATTGTCGCCGTCTTTGAACATTACGAAGAACTTATATTCGCCTGGCACGTCTACCTTAATCTTCATAGAAGTTGCGGTTTTATTCTCGTCTATTGGAGAGTTTACGTAAACCGTGTATTTTAGTTGATCGTAAGTAGCGTATTTGTATTCAACTAAATCTTTAAGCGATGGAATTTCCACAGATTTGCCGAGCGCAATATAAGTATCGCCAACCATCGTTGCTTTTACAAGCGCATCCTTAAACGCTTCGATTGCAAGTTGGTTGTATACGTATTTAGGCGCTTCGCTAGGAGTAAACCCTTCGTCTAAAACGATAATTTCAATAGAGCCGTAATCGTTAGTTCCGTCGGTAAGAATGAAAGTTTCCTTATCTTCACCTCCACCAACGATACTCGAATTTTTATTTAGAATAAACTTTTTAGATTTTTCGCCGATGAACATATCTTCTATCTCAGCGTTGTCTGACGCAGATTTTTTGAGATAGATATCTTTTTCGTCTACGTTGCCGTAAATAGAATAAACTTTTACCGCAATACCTTCTTCCTTGCCGTCTTTAACGACGAACTCTCCGTTAGAATTGTAGATTTCTTCGCTAACTAGAACCATCGGTAATGCAGGTTTCACGTCGTTATCAACTAGCGTGAAAGTTTGCCTATAAGCACCGCTTAGGTCAGCCGTATTTTGGTCGATATAATTTATTGCAAATTTTTCTGCCGTTTCACCAGCAACGCCGAAAGTTAAAGAAACTGACGCGGTTGATTTTTTAACGCCCGCGATTTTGTAGTATTCGCCATTTTCTTCAAAGGTTTCAGCACCGGCAGTAGAAGTTAAAACTGCGTTAAAGTCGTTATCCGTAACGTTTACTGCTAGTTCTATATAATCTGCGGTAACGAAATTTTTTTCCACATCGTTAAGTTTTGCTTTATTGTTTGCGATATCAATAGAAATTTTATTGGTAATTCTTTTGTCGAATCCGTTTTCAGTGTTTTTATTGCCGTGCAACACGAAAGAGTTTGACGTGAATTCTATATCGAGAGAAGTTGCGTTTTCTGGGACTAAAATCTTCATGCCAAAGTCGTTTATAACGAGTGATGATGAAATAGAAAATTTTTCACCGTTTTTTGCAGAAACAACTAGGTTGTCGTCTGCGTATTCTACACCGCAAGTGGTTTCGAAATAGTTTGCCGTGTCTGATTTATAGTCTGCGTTTGCAACGCCGTAAGAAACGCTAAAATTACTAAATAGCGCGCCTAGTAGTAGCGAAAAACAAAACGCCACTGAAAGTATTATTAACTTAAAAGATTTAGCCTTTTTCATATAAGCAAAAACTCCTATTTATCGCATTATGCCATATCTTATTTTATGCCTTATTGTATTTTACACAAAAATCGGCGTTTTGTCAATTCAGTTTTAACTCTTTTTTTAATTATTATTAAAAATATATATCTTATACGGCGATTTTTGCGCGATTAACACTTTTTCTAATATTTTTAATATTATAAAGTAGGACTAATGAAAAAATTATGATATACTTTTTACTTCTTACTGCATTTACGGTTAGCATAGACTCGTTTGTTTGCGGATTTTCACTAGCAAACAGTTCAAATAAAAAATTTAGCATTATCACGTGTGTTTTTCTCGTTGTTTTGGTTATGTGTTTTATCACTAACTATTCTGCCCTATTATTGCAGAATTTAAGCCCTGTTTTAATGGAGATAATAGGCGCTATTATTCTCGTTTTGGTAGGAATATATAACCTTATTTTCACGCAAAAAGAACAGCCCGAAAAAATAGGTTCGGGCACGTTTATAGTAGCGGGGTTTGCCGTTGGGCTAGACGGCTCTATGGCAAACCTTTCGCTCGCGCTTATGGGAACGAACGATTTTTTCGTTCCGATAGTTATTGCGGTTATGCACGCCGTGATGGTGGGGCTAGGAATATTTTTATCTAACTCGAAAATTTTGCGAATATTAGACAAATATAAGTTTTTTGCTCCGCTAATTTTAGTCGGGCTTGGGCTTTATAAACTAATATGTATTTTTATCTAAAAATAAAAGCGAAAGCGCAATAAATCGCTTTCGCTTTAACCTTTAATATATCATTAAAAAAACTTATAACAAACTTATAGCACCTTAGACAAAAATTCTTTAAGTCTTTCGTCTTTAGGGCTTTCGAAAAATTCTTTTGGCGAATTTTCTTCTTTAATAACGCCTTCGTCCATAAATATAATTCTAGACGCTACTTCTTTCGCAAAGCCCATTTCGTGTGTGACAACGACCATCGTCATACCTTCTTTTGCAAGGTCCGTCATAACGTTTAGAACTTCGCCAACCATTTCGGGGTCTAATGCAGAAGTAGGCTCATCGAATAGCATAACGTCTGGTTCCATAGCAAGCGCTCTAACGATTGCAACACGTTGTTTCATACCACCAGAAAGTGCAGAAGGATAAGCATTAGCCCTATCTTTTAGTCCTACTTTATCTAAAAGTTTAAGAGCTTTTTCTTCAGCTTCTTTTTTAATTTCTAAAACGGTTTTTCCTGTATCTAACAAGACAAGTTTTTTGCCTTTTTTCTTAAATATATTTGCTATTTTCAAAAAGAAATTTTTTCTTTTTAATTTTTTCCTTTTCTTCTTTGCAATTAATATAGGAGCAAGAGTTATATTCTCTAAAACAGTTAGATTGCTAAATAAGTTGAATTGTTGGAACACCATACCAATCTTTTGGCGATGAACGTTTATATCGACTTTCATGTCTGCAAGGTCTACGCCGTTGAACATTATAGAGCCACTTGTTGGGTCTTCTAAGCAATTAACACATCTTAAGAAGGTTGATTTACCACAGCCAGAAGGACCGATTATTGCAACAACGTCGCCTTCGCACACGTCTAGACTAACACCCTTTAGTACTTTATTTTGACCAAAGTCTTTACATAAATTATTTACTGATAGAACTACCTTTTTTTCCATGTTTCTTTTCACTCTTTTTTAATTTTTTTTCAAGCGCTCTTACACCCCACGAGATTAGCAATACTAATACTAAATAAGTTAATGCAAGCATCAAGTATGGTACTATATAGTTGTATCTTGGGTCGCCAAGTTGCTTGAAGGATTTATACAAGTCGGTAACTGCTATAAAACTTACGATTGACGTTTCTTTAATAAGAACTATAAATTCGTTGCCGAGTGTTGGAAGAATATTTTTTATCGCTTGCGGAACTACGACTTTTAACATAGTGGTTGCATAGGTTAAACCTACTGCTCTACCAGCCTCCATTTGTCCTATATCTACGGAGTTTATACCACCACGCATTATTTCGCTAACGTAAGCGCCACTATTTAGACCAAAAACGATTATTGCTACGCTAACACCCGAGTTTACTTCTATTCCAAGCGCTGGTAGTAATACCCAGTAACCGATTAATAGTTGA
>JAZLBC010000019.1:0-112453 GCA_045613505.1 Christensenellaceae bacterium | reverse complement strand
AGAAATCAGCGAGGCAAAGCGATAAGCATTGATGAACTTGCCGACATTTTTGAAAAACTTGAAAATGATGGCGCCCACAATATTAACCTTGTTACCCCCACGCACTATGCCGATAAAATAATTAAAGCACTAGATTTGTATCGTCCAAAAATACCTATCGTATATAATACTCACGGCTATGAAAATATCGAGATACTAGAAAAATTAAACGACTACGTTGACGTGTATTTACCGGATATGAAATACTTTTCCCCCGCTCTTTCAAAACGATATACGGGTAAGGAAAATTATTTTGAAAAGGCAAAAGACGCCATTGAGTTTATGATAAAATCAAAGCCACTTATTTTTGGTGCTGACGGAATGCTTAAAAGTGGCGTTATGGTACGTCACCTCGTTCTGCCTCAATGCAGTTCTGATAGTAAAAAGATTCTAGATTGGTTTAGTAGTTTTAAGCCAAACGCATATATAAATATTATGAGCCAATACACACCGTTCGGGAAAATTGAAAATTTCCCCGAACTAAACCGTAAAATTACACGGCGCGAATACGACACAGTGATTGATTACGCAATATCGCTTGACATTAAAAATGCTTTTTATCAGGACTTTTTAAGTGCTGATAAAAAATATATCCCTGAATGGGACTTTTAAAAACTAAAACACGGTAGTTTTTCCTACCGTGTTTTGTGTTTTTATAATTTTACGGAACTAATTCGCCGACGTCACTTAAAACGTATTTGGGTTGGTATGGATATTTAATTAAGTCTTCTTTTTCAGTTACACCCGTTAAAACTAAGACAGTATCAAGTTCACTTTCTATACCTGCTAAAATATCAGTATCCATTCTATCGCCTATAATTGTGGCATCAACCCTGTGGCAGTCAAGTTTCTTTAATGCGTGACGCATCATTAAAGGATTTGGTTTTCCAATAAAATACGCTCCGCGCCCCGTAGTCATTTCTATTGACGAGATAAGCGCGCGACAAGCAGGGATTATACCGCTCTCTACCTTTGCGGTTAAGTCACTGTTCGTCCCGATAAGTTTCGCACCGCCAAGCACCAATTTTACGGCTTTTTCTATCTTTTCGTAATTAAGTGAACGTGTTTCTCCAAACACAACGTAATCGGGGTTAATATCGTTCATTGTAAACCCTGCCTCGTACAGCGCTTGGGTAAGTCCTGGCTCACCTATAACGTAAACAGAACCGTCCGGACATTGACTTTTTAAAAATGATGCGGTTGCTAATGCACTGGTATAAAAATGTTCCTCTCCAACGTTAAGTCCCATTCTTGCAAGTTTTTGAGCAAGTTCTTTAGGAGAACGCTCAGAACTGTTTGTTAAAAACAGATAGTTTTTACCACTACTCTCTAACCACTCGACAAATTCCTTTACTCTAGGAATTAGTCTATTACCGTGGTAGATAACGCCGTCCATATCGCATATAAAGCATTTTTTATTTCTTAAATTTTCCATAATTACATTATGTTTTCCTTTTTTATAATTTTATATCCTTTTCTTTCAGCGTAAGTGTTTTTTCTCTCAGGTAGTTTTAACCATTTTATTTTTTCTTTATTTCGGTAAAGTACAATTACTACTGCAAAGAGTATTACTAATGCAATAATCAAAAGGATAAGCCATAACGGGAAAGTTTCACCTTTAACAGTTTCCCACATTTCGTTTATAGAAAGTAAAGTTTCGCTGTCAAAGTTATTCATTATTGCACAACGCTCTACAATTTCCGCTGTCGGGTACTGCGCAATAAATCTACCATATCCCTCATTCGATACTTTTACCGTATAGTCGCCTTCACCAAAGAAGTAGGTTAAATCTATCTCTATTCCTTCGCCTTCTTCTAAATCTTCGGACTCGTCGAACCAGCCGATTACTATTTCGTCAAATATAGTCGTTTGATACTCTTCCCCATCGTCGTCTTCCATTGTAAATTCACCGTTTGCTATCATTCCAGTATAGCCCGTATAGTTCATATTTCTATACACGGTTTCGGGGCGAGAAATGAACTCCAAAAATTTATAAACTGCATCGTAATTTCTACTTCCTGACGGCATTACAAATCCGTCAAACCAAATATTTGAGCCCTCGTCTGGAATATAGTAACTTAGTGAACTTTCATTCTCAACAAAAGAACCGTCTTCGTCTTCAACCTCACCCGCAGCCACATCTATTGCGTAAGCAGCGTCACCACTCCAAGCAACGTACGCATCAACACGGTCATTGATTATATCATTTTTACCGCTGTCAACTTCAAAGCCGTAAAGCATAGACTTAAACGATGACAGTTTTTCGCCAACTTTATCAATCGAGGTTTGGTCAATTCTATTGAGTATCTCGGTAATTGTAACGTTATCGGTTGCGCTTTTAAGTTCATCACCGTAAACCATCGCTAACCCTACTATGTAAGAATCTCTTACCGCGTCTTTAATGGTTATTCTTTTATTCAATTCGGGATTACTAAATACACCCGTCCAAGACTTAACTAACTCTTCGGCAACAGCTTCCGTATCGTAAACCCAGCCCATTGTCCCCCACATATAACCGACCATAAACTCGGAAAGAGCAACTTCTTGCCCCTCGTATTCGCCGTCTTTAACGGTGAATTTAAGGTCGTCTAATCTATCGTTAATATACTTTGAAACATTATTCTTATAATCGGGGAGTTTGCTAAAATCAAGTTTTTGAATCCTACCCTCTTCAGCAAGTTTTTCTATCATATACTCTGATGGAACAACTAAATCGTAACTGTTTGGGTTTATTACAAGCTCGTTATATAAATTTTCATTCGTGCCATAAGTCGAGTATATTACTTCTATACCCGTTTCTTCGGTAAATTCAGCAAGCAAGTCTTCGTCTATATAATCTTCACAGTTACATACGCGAATTACGTTACCGCTATCCGTTTTATTCTCGGTACAACCTATTAAAGAAAAAGACTGAACAGCAATTAGCAAAATTAAAAATACCGATAAAATTCTTTTCATATCAGTTCTTCTCCTTTTTGCCAGAATAAATATTCTTAACAACCACCACTAAAATTATTGCAACGAATATAATTGCAGATAGTGCACGAAGTGCGGGTAGTGATGAGTTAGCGTTAGATTTAGCCATAGCACCGTAAACGTAGGTTGAAATTGTATCAAACCCAGCAGGACGAGTATATGCTGAAATTATATAATCGTCAAGTGAAAGAGTTATCGAGAGCATAAATCCACTTAAAATTCCTGGTAAAATTTCAGGAATAACAACACTCATTAATGCTTTAAAAGGTGATGCACCTAAGTCGAGCGCCGCCTCATAAAGATTTGCGTCCATTTGTTTTAACTTAGGTATAACGGATAACACTACAAACGGTGTCGTTATAACTAAATGCCCTACAACCAACGCAAAATACGAACGGCTTTCAGTAAACACCAAAGAAAAAAGCAATACGAGAGCAACAGCAGTCACTATTTCCGCGTTAATAACTGGAATTTGCGAAACTGCGGAAACACCTTTCCCGAACTTCCCTTTGCTGTAAAAAATACCGATTGCCCCCGCCGTTCCCAAAATGGTGGCGAGAACAGCAACGATTAATGCCAAAAGTAAGGTGTCCCAAACTATTTTCATTAGGCTAGCATCACTAAACAATTTTTTATACAGTTCAAATGAAAAACCAACTTTAAAAACTTCTTTTATGTTTACTATCGGGGTATCCACAAAACTGTATACAACTAAGGTAAATATCGGTGCATAAATAAATAAAAGTATTAAGGCAACGTAAAATATTTGAAAAAACTTTTTCATTATAAATTCGTCCCCCTTGTATCTTCGCTTTTAAATGCACCAGTTATCCACATAGACAAAAGCATTACAACTAGCAATATCATTGCCATTGCTGAACCGAAATTCCAGTTTTGGAAGGTTGTAAACTGCTCGTCGATAAGTTTACCAATTATGGTTATAAGCCCGTTACCAAACGTGTCTGAAATAACATAACAAGTCATTGTGGGCATAAAAACCATAGTAACTCCGCTCGCTATCCCAGAAATTGAAAGTGGGAATGTGATTTTCGTAAACGTCTTAAACGCGCCGGCACCTAGGTCTTGACTGGCTTCAATTAAGCTTTTATCCATTTTAATGAGCACAGTGTATATAGGAAGTATCATAAACGGCAAGTAATCGTAGACCATGCCTATTATTACGTTTAAATAGTTATTAAACCCAAACACACCGATTAACGTCAAAAGGTCTTTCATCGCCATTGCTCTTAGCACGAAGTTTATCCACATCGGTGCTATAAAGAGCATCAAAAGCGTTCCGCCCCTATTCAAATTGCTCTTTGCAAGTATATACGATAAAGGATACGCTAAAAGAACACATATTATAGTGGTTACTAACGCGAGTAAAATACTTATTATCATTGTAGTAATTGTTGTTGAACTCGTAAAAAATCTTACGAAATTTTGCGGTGAAAGTCCCCCGTCACTATCTGTAAACGCATAGAATACTATGAGCAAAAGAGGTATGACGACAAAACACACCAAAAACACGCCGTAAGGAATACAGAGTTGTTTTCTTGAAAAACCTAGCTTTAAGGCTGGTAGCCCTTTATCGGTCTTTACTTTCTTTTGTTCGGTCATCTTTTAATCTCCTGCTTTAGTGAAAGTTTAATTTTTTCCTTCTTAATAATTACGCTAACTCTATCATTCTCGTTCCAAGTATCTTCGGTATCAAAAACGTAATCTTCTTCGTTTTCAGGCGTTCTTACGATTAGTTGATAGTGGTCGCCCTTATAGATTATAGAAACGATATTGCCTAGCGCACCACCTATTTCTTGGTTGTCTGAAATTTCGATATCTTTAAGCCCTACTTCAACGTTTACGTCTATGTCGGTTAGGTCTATTCTTTCGCCTTCTTTGGTAATTAGGTAGCCTTCTTCATCAAGTATAGAACCTGGGTAAAGTTGCGTTACGTCGCAATCGAATTCCCCGTCACCAAAGCATACGGTATTGCGTTTTGTAATGTATCCATCGAATTTATTAGTGCTAAATTCTTTTGCCATAATATGAATAGAGTCTGGGCTGATGCTTACGCTAACTTTTTCGCCAACCTTTCTCTCAACGGTGTCTTGAATAACTACTTCGGATTTACCTACTTTCATTACCATTTCGTAATGAACGCCCTTAAATATCGAAGAAATTATAACGCCGTTTACTTGACCTTTATCTTCGTCTAGTAAAACCACGTCTTCTGGGCGAACTACAACGTCTACTTTTTCGTTCTTCTTAAACTCGTCAAGACAGTCGAAGTTTGCGCCGATAAAACGAACTTTCTTATCGCCAACCATAGTGCCCGAAAAGATGTTACTTTGACCGATAAAGTCTGCAACGAAGGTGTTTTTAGGCTCGTTATAAATATCGGTTGGCGTGCCGATTTGTTGGATAACCCCGTCTTTCATAACGACAATTGTGTCGCTCATCGTAAGCGCTTCTTCTTGGTCGTGCGTTACGTAAATAAAGGTTATGCCTAGTTTTCTGTGCATTTCTTTAAGTTCTAGTTGCATATCTTTACGCATTTTAAGGTCTAATGCGCCCAAAGGTTCGTCTAGCAGAAGAATTTTAGGTTCGTTTACTATTGCGCGCGCGATAGCAACCCTTTGTTGTTGTCCACCAGAAAGGGTAGAAACGCTACGGTTTTCGAAACCTTCTAGGTCTACCATCTTTAATGCTTTTGCAACTTTTTCTGCTATCTCTTTTTTAGAGTATTTTTCTTTTTTAGTAAACTCTTTGCCATTTTCGTCTTGATAAGTTACCAAGAATTTTTTTAGTTTAAGCCCAAACGCTACGTTATCGTATACGTTTAGGTGTGGAAAGAGCGCGTATCTTTGGAACACCGTGTTTATTGGGCGTTTGTTCGGTGGAAAATTGCTGATATCTTTTCCATCTAATAAAATTTTACCGCTATCAGGTCTATCAAAGCCCGCTATCATACGAAGCGTGGTGGTTTTACCACAACCCGATGGCCCTAAAAACGTTATAAATTCACCTTTTCTTACGTAAAGATTAACGTTATCTACGGCTATCATATTCCCGTCAAAAGTGCGGGTAACGTTAACTAATTCTATGATTTTTTCTTCTCTTTTGTCTTGCATAGTATACTCTCCAAAAACAAACTATCGCTTAAAACGACGGTGGCGACGACACCCAAATAAATTCTGCGTCTTGTTCAGACGGGTTTACAATCTTGTGCACTTTATCGGGCACGAAATAAAAACTTTCGCCCTTTTTTACCTTTACGACTCGCTTTCCTATAACTAGGCGAATTTGACCTTTTATAACGTAGCCGAATTCTTCACCTTCGTGTGGGAAATCTTCGTCGGTTTCCTTGCCCGCTTTAAGTAGCATTTTTACAGGCTCCATTTCGTTTTTCTGGGCGTTAGGAACTAGCCAAGATAGTTCGTAACCTTCGCGTTCTTTAACGATAAAATCATCTTTCGAAAAAACAATCTTTTCTTCCGTATCGTCCTTAGAAAAGAACTCTTTTATATTCGTTCCTAGCGCAGATAATATATCGATTAGCGTTGCGATAGACGGGCTGGTTAAATCGTTTTCAAGTTGCGATATATACCCCTTCGTCAGTTCACACCTATCGGCAAGTTCTTCTTGCGTAAGATCGCATGAAAGTCTTAAATCCTTAATTCTTCTTCCTATAACCATCTTTTCACCTTAGTTTAGAGATTGTTAACAAAAAGTTTAATAAATCTAAACTTTTTAATGAAATATATTATATATGTTATAGGCTACGTTGTCAATTATTTTATAGTAATTTTTTTTATTTTTTTTAGCAACGTTGTAGGCGTTTTATTTGACATATAAATTTTTTTATGTATAATTATAAAGTCTTAGAAAAAAATATTTGAAATCAGGATTTTTATGTATCAAATTTTCGTTCAAGTTCTAGGCTTTATCGCTATGGGCGCATGCATTATTTCGGTGCAGTTCAACACGCATTTTAAGATAATGGCGTTTAAGGGGCTAAGTTCTTTTTTGTTTGGTTTGCAGTATATTCTTTTAGGTTCTTACACGGCTGTGGTTATGGAACTCGTTGGCGTTATACGAAACTTCGTTTTTGCGTATAACGTTAAAAAGAATAAGAGCAATACTTTGTGGATTGTGCTTTTCTCTGTTATAACCGTTGCATCGGGCGTTATCACGCTTTATCTTTCGTGGGATAAAACGCTTAGCGTTCTATCGAAATACACCACTGATGAAAATGGGCTTAAAGCACTTGGTATTACCTTTTCAGGCGTGGCGATATTTGCTAAACTTATTTCTACGATAGGCTACGGATTTAAAAACCCACATTTAATTAGAATGCTTAATCTTCCGTCTTACTCACTTTGGATATTGCACGACGTTGTGTTTTTAAGTATTGCTTCGGTAATAAACAATGCGCTATCAATAGTTTCGATTATCATTGCAGAAATTAGATTTAGAAAGCCGAAACTGTTACCTATCGATATTTTAGACAACGACAATAACTATAACGAAAAAAACAACGACGAGGTTAACGACGTCAGCGTTAAAACCGAAAAAAATAACCTAGCGGAATAATTTAATTATAATTATTATATTCTTAAAAAAAACTCTAAAAAAACTCCGATAAAAGAACCCTTTGTATTGATTCTCTTTCGGAGTTTTTTATTTGTTATAACTTTTTTTTATTGTTTACGATAAATTCTATATTTTGTTTACTATATATTCAACGTACGTTTTTGCCACGTTTACGCCCGTGGCTTTTTCAATCCCCTCGAAAAAAGCGTTTGAGTTTACTTCGCAAACGACTGGCTCGGTTGTGCCGTCTTCTAAAAGGTCTATACCACAATAGTCAAGCCCTAGTAGTTTAGAAACTTTTTCGCAAGTATTTATGTAGGTTTTTGGCAGGTCGAATTTTTTAGTATTTCCGCCCTGATAAACGTTAGACCTAAAATCGTTTGGATTAGTTCTTTTCATTGAAGCAATCACTTTTCCGCCGACCATAATAACGCGTATGTCTTCGCCTTTTTTTGCACCTATATATTCTTGGTATAGGTGTGGTTTTAATTTTAAGGCATTGATAAGCGTTAAGAGTTCCCCGTCGGTTTTTGCCATAAACACGCCTTGCCCTAGCGAGCCGTAACTTTCTTTAACGATTACTGGGTAAGATAGTTCTTTGCCTATTTCTTGCGCGGTTTCAAGTGAGATTTCTTGGTTTTCTATATAGCATAGTGGAGCGAGTATCGTTTTTGGAACTTTTATACCTGCGTTTGCTAGTGCGATATATGTTCTGCCCTTATCGTCGCACAACCTTATTGCGTTATGGCTATTGAAAAGTTTTACGCCTAAACTCGTTAATACCTCTGAAAAATACTTGTCTTTATCAAGGTATACTGCAAAGTCTAAGCCAGAATACTTAGACGTGATTTTATCTTTATTGATAATATAGCCTAGTTCTTCGGTCTTGATAATGGGAACGTTTAGCCCTAAAAGGCTAAACTCTTCTTTAATGCGAGTGGCTTGAGCAATACTTAAATTTTGCCTGCCGTATTGATTAACGACTATTGCGCCACGTTTTAGTGTGTTTTGCATATTAAAGTTTTTCTAGATAATCAGAAATAGCAACGATTGCTTTTTTGCTACCGCAAAGGTATAAAACGTCGCCTTCCTTAAAAGCGTAGTCAGGGAAAATCGCGTTTATAACTGCGCCGTTATTTTCGATTGCGATAATGTTTAAGCCGAATTTTTCTCTTAAAGATACTTCTAAAACGGTTTTGCCCACGAATTGTTTTGGCGCGTTGAATTTTGCAACCTTAATAGAATCACTAAGTTCTATAAAATCAAAGCCTTGCCCCATTTCAAGAGTGTTCGCTAGGCGAAGCGCCATGTCTTGTTCTGGATAAACGATTTCTACGCCTAGTTTTTTAAGAATTTCGCCGTGTTCTAGGCTGTTGGCTTTTGCAATTATGCGCTTAACGCCGATATTTTGAAGTTTCATAACGGTTAGTATAGAAACGTCTATTGCTTCTGCGATACATAAAATTACCACGTCACAATTTTGAAAGCCCATGTCTGACAACGCTTTTTTTTCAAGCGTTCTCGCGATAAAGGCGTTTTCTGTTATTTCGCGAATTTCAGTAACTTTTGTTTCGTCTCTATCAACTGCTAAAATTTCCGCGCCCGCGCCTGCTAGTTTATATGCAAGTGCTTTGCCGAATTTTCCCAAGCCGATTATGCCGTAAATTTTGTTTTGTTTTTTCATATTTAATTTCCTTTTATTTTTTATCCTATCGAAATATTACCTTCTGGGTAATAGAATCTATCCACGTGTGAGAATTTTGCTAGCGACGCTATCGTTAACGGTCCAAGTCTGCCGACAAACATTAATAGCATAGAAACGATTTTGCTACCGACCGAAAGTGATGGCGTTATACCCGTGGTAAGCCCCACCGTACCAAACGCGCTTACCGCTTCGAAAAACACGTTTCTAAAAGACAACGTTGGGTCAAACAATGCGATAAAGAAAGTGCCTACAAACACGAAGGTCATTGCAAGAAAGGTTACTACCGATGCTTTTTTGAACGCAAATTTTGGCATTGAATACTTAAACGCCTTTTCTGTTTTGTTAGATATGCTAGCCCTAACGCCAAGTATTAACGTAAAGAACGTAGTCGTTTTAATACCACCACCAGTAGACCCTGGTGATGCGCCGATAAACATTTGCGGAATCATAACAAGCAAACCAACGAGTGATAAAGAGCCTACGTTTATAGTTGTAAAACCAGCAGTTCTAGACGACACGCTCATAAAAACCGCTTGCATCATCGTTACGTTAGAGCCCTCGGTTAATTTTAGTAAAATCGTTCCTGCAAGAATTAACGCTACCGACGTGGTTAAAACTACCTTGGTGTGCATTGATAATTTTTTCCATTTAAACTTGGTTCGCAATAGTTCTTTTATAACTAAAAATCCTATTCCGCCTAAAATTATAAGTACAGAAGTAATTAAATTTAGTGGAACGTTGTTTGCGTAATGCGTTAAACTTTCGAACGCGTTAAAGCCGTTTACACTCGCCAAAATATCAAAGCCAGAGTTGTTAAAAGAAGCAACCGAGTGAAATATGCTTACTTCAATCGCTTTTAATGCTGGCATATCACCTACAAAAACAAAGAAAGATAATACTGCGCCGATAAGTTCTATGGTAATAGTGGTTAAGAACACGCTTTTTATAAATTTCTTTATCTCTTTACCAGAATCTAAGTTAGATGCTTCTTTTATAAGGTTAACACCTTTTAGGTCCATTTTTCTACCTATGGCGAGAATTATTCCCGCGCCGATAGTTGTTACCCCAAGTCCGCCGACCTGAACTAAAAGAAGAACTACTAACCTTCCAAACAACGTGAAAGTTGCGCCCACGTCTACCGAAATTAAACCAGTAACACACACTGCGCTCGTAGAGGTGTATAACGCATCTATGTAAGATAAATTTTGCCCGTCTTTTACACTTATAGGAAGTTTTAATAGCGCAGAGCCTAACAATATGGTTAACAAAAAGCCAAGTGCTATTATTCTAACGGGAGATAGTCTTTTTAAAAGTTTTACCATCAATTATTTTGCAAATAGGTATAACCTATACTCCTTTTGTTGTAGCATAATTATAAATTTTGCCATATACATTATACCCCTTTACAGATAGTTATGTCAATTATTTTTTCGTTTTAAGTGTTTTAATAACTTTTTGATTGAAATTAAGTTGATTTATTTATATAATTGTATTAAAATATAATGGCACGGAGAGGTGTCAGAGTGGTCTAATGTGCTCGCTTGGAAAGCGGGTATACGGCAACGTATCGGAGGTTCGAATCCTCTCTTCTCCGCCAACAAACGAAAACCCTACACTTTTGTGTGGGGTTTTTGCTTTGGTATTTAGTATATTTAGAGGATTCGAATTAGGAGAAAATTGCTTTGCAATTTCCCGTAGGGTAAATAGTCCTGTGGACTATTTATCGGGAGGCCCCTTAGAGCGAATCCTCTCCTCTCTGCCAAGATAAACATAAAGGAGCGGTTTTGACGCTCCTTTTTTTTATTTAATCTTTTCCCTATTTTTGTAGGTCGAAGAATTCGGAATAGCCTTTTTGGACGTATTGTTTTTGCTCGGGGTCTAGGTAGTTAATAAGTGCTAATAGTTCGCCCACGTGGACTAATTCTTCGTTTAAGATGCTTTGCCAAATTTTTTTGGCAACGATATCGTTTGTACTTTTTATATGTGCGTCGTAGGTGATAACTGCTTCTATTTCGCCAATTAGGTCTTTTCTTGCTTTTTGAAGTGTATCAAAGTTCATCATAGGCGGGGTTATTTCGCTATTAAAATTATTTATACCAAACATTTTTTACTCCTTAACTTTTTTATTATAATACGAAAAGTTTTAGTAAAAAGTTCCGTTATCACTTTTATACATAAAAAAAGTGCCGTGTGGCACTTTTTTTTATATAATTTTTATAGTTTAGAAACAGGTTTAATTAAAGAGCGCATACCTGCTAAAAACACTTCGTCGTCGGTGCACATCCAAAAGAAGTTTGCTCCTTTTTGTTTCCAATAAGTTGCTGATTCTGGCGTGTCGCAGAAAATACCAACTGAAACGTTGTGCTTTTTGCAAATGGCAAAAACACGTTCTATTTCGCTAACAAAAATCGGGTTCGTGAACTGCATTTCTAGTCCCATAGAAATTGATAAATCGTAAGGCCCCACAACGACTGATGCGACTTCTTTGCCGTATTTAGAAAGCATTTCTTCTAGGTTGAAAGCGCCAACTACTGATTCGATTTGGATAAGCAAGTGTCTATTAGTTTGAAGGTCTTTTGTAGTTTCGCCTTCTCTAATTTGCCTATAACCACCACGGCCTTTATAGCCTATTGGTGGAAAACGCAAACTTTCTACGGCTTTTTTTAGTTGGTCTAGCGTTTCTACCCTAGGAATCATAACGCCGTCTGCACCAAGGTCTATACAGCGTGAAATGTGGTGATATGTCGTTTCAGGAACTCTTACGAAAGATGGGAGACCTATTAACCTACAAGTTTGCAAAACGCCGATTAGATTTTCGTTGTTAAAAATGCCGTGTTCCATATCAAACAAGATAAAATCTAAATAGTCTTCGTTGATTAGTTCTATAAGCGGAGAACTATTTATAAGCGTGATGTTTGTGCCGATGATTTGACCTTTGTTTGCAAACTTTTCTTTCAATCTTGTATATTTATCCATAATAATCTCCATTATTAACTGATTATTTTGTTAAGCCTTTCATACGCCAAAAAAACGAATTCTTGTGGCGTTAGTTCTTTATAACTTGATTTTGCATCGTTTACTACTTCTAGCGTTAACGGACCGTTATAGCCGATAGTTTTTAGGTTATCGAATATAGTTTTATAATCTATGTTTCCATCTAGGGGTAGATAGTGCTTATCGTCGTGAATTGTATCGTCTATTATAGTTCTACCTACGTTATCGTGAATATGCGTTGCAATTAGCCTTTCGCCGTATTTAGGAAGATATAAATTCTTGCTACCATCAAAGCAACTCTCGTGCCCAAAATCGTAGCAAAAACCTACTGATTTTACGGTTTTATATCTTGCCATAACCATGTCTAAATACTCTTTAACGCGCAAGTTTTCAAACGCGATTTTAACGCCTTTTTTTATTGAATAATCAACAATTTCGTCTAATCGATTAAAACCTAAATCGCAAATTTTAGGTGGACGCCAAGTAGAAGAAACGTGCATTACGATAGTAGGAACGTTGAATTCGCTTGCACTATCAATAGTTTTGATTAAACCATTGTATATAAACTTATAATCTTCGCCGTCTTTCCAAATATCGTTTATCCCCTTAAAAGGAGCGTGTATAGACGTAAATTCTAGCCCGAGTTTATCTGCCATAGTTTTTAATTCTTTTACGTTGTTTAGTGAATATTGGTTAGTAAAAAAACTATCAAAACCTACGTCTTTTATAATTTTTAGAGTTTCCGTTTCGTTAAAAACTTTTCCATATTTATCGGGTTTTATGCATCCGCTATAAATTCCTAGTGAATTTTTCATTTTATTTAACGGCGTTAATAACTTTTATTTTATTTCTTATAGAAAAAATAAATTCCGACTTAGTATATTCTTCGGTAAAATATTTAATAAACAAAGCAAGAACCGATAAAAAGTCGCATTTATCAAGCGAAAAATCTACGTAAAACTCGCGATTTATAATGTCAAAATCGAATTTTGGGTGTTTTTTCTTCATAGCCTCAGGATAGTCGGGATATTCGGAAAAATCAACGTTTTCGTAGTGCATTTCCATGTTTAGTTTTGGCATACCTTTTCTTGTGTCGTAGGTAAAAGTAAAGGTAACGGCATCTTCTAAAACGTTAGTTTTTAGCGTGCAATATGCGTATTTTTTATTGCACTCGCCAAGTTCAATTTTATAATTCTCTTCCGTTCTTTCTTCTTGTTTTGGAAGTCCGATAATGTCTAAATTTTTTAGTAGTTTTTGCATTTCTGGATATGCGATTTGTGGTTTAAGTTTTTTGCTGAATAAGCCCATAATTTACTCCTATAATAGTTAAAAAGGGCAAAACCTTGCACATGCTCGGCTTTGCCTTTTTTGTTTTAATTAGTGTTTTTTGCCGTAGTGAACGTGTAATAGTTCGTGCACTCTATCCTTGATAATTTTATCGTAGATATCTTTGATAAGTGGATTGTCTTCTGCCCTACGAACGCTTGAATTTTTATCTGCAAGATAGATGCCGGTATTTCTGTCTTTCTTTTGTGCTTTAAGCGCTGATGGTTGACCGCCACCGTTTACGCACCCGCCTGGGCAAGCCATAACTTCGATTAAATCGAATTTTTCGCCGTTTTGTAGTCTTTTGATAATTTTTTCAGCGTTAGCAAGACCACTTACTACTGCGATGTGGAGCGTGCCTTCGCCAAATGGGATATCGAATTCTTTAATTCCGTCTTCTCCACGTTGACCAAAGGTTGCGATATCAAGTAAGTTTGCTCTTGATTTGTTTTCAGAAACTCTACGTAAAACTGCTTCGGTTACACCACCGGTTACACCGAAGATAATACCTGCGCCAGATACTGTTGAGAAAGGCATATCTACTGCTTCGGATTCGATTTCTTCAAATACGATACCAGATTCTTTAATCATACGGATTAAGCCTTTGGTAGTTAAAACTGCGTCTACGTTAGGAACGCCGTTAACTTCGAATTCTTCTCTTTGCGCTTCAAACTTTTTAGCAGTACAAGGCATAATTGCTACGTGGAAATGCTTTTTGTCTTTATGCATTTCTTTAAGTAGTGATGCCATCATTTGCATTGGTGAACGGCAAGTAGAGATGTTTGGTAATAGTTCTGGATGTTTCTTTTCAGCATATTGAATCCATGCTGGACAACAAGACGTGAACAACGGCATATTTTCGCCAGTTTCTGCTCTCTTAATAAATTCAGCAGTTTCTTCGATAACGGTTAGGTCTGCTGAAAGCGCAGTATCGTAAACTTCGTCGAAACCTAAACGACGAAGACATGCAACGATTTTACCCATAACGTTTTCGCCGTCACGAGCGCCGAGTTCTTTGCCGATAGCAACTCTAACCGCAGGTGCGATTTGAACGGTTGTAAACACGTCTTTACGATCGAGTGCTTCGTATACTTTGTCGCTATCTCTGTGAAGAACAAGCGCGCCGGTAGGACAAACGCTTACGCATTGACCACAACCTACGCAAGGTGAATCTTTCATAGGGATATCAAAAGCGGTGCTTATAACCATTTTAGAACCACGATGCGCAAAGTCGATTGCGCCAACGTTTTGTATTTCGTTACACATTCTTACGCAGTCGCCACAAAGGATACATTTGTTAGAATCTTTGATAATACAAGGCGAAGATTTGTCTGGTTTTGGTTCGGTTTTACCGTTAGGGAAACGCACGCCTTCAATTTTGAACGCTGCTGCTAAGTCTTGAAGTTTGCAAGAGCCGTTTTTATCACAAGTAGTACAATCACGGCAGTGGTTTGCAAGCAATAGTTCTAGAATAGATCTTCTGTATTTTCTTAATTTTTCGGTATTAGTTTTGATGTTCATACCCGCTTTTGGTGGGGTTGAACATGCGGCTTCTAGTCCGCCCCATTCGTTTTCTACCATACACATACGGCAAGCACCGTAAACCGAAAGGTCCGAGTGGTAACAGAAAGTAGGTAGGTTAATACCAACTTTTCTAATAAGTTCTAATAAGTTCTTTTCGCCGTTAATCTCTACGGGAATACCGTCTATAGTCAAATATTGTTTTTCCATATTAGTTCTCCTTGATAGCCTTAAACGGACATGCACTTAAACAACTTCCGCATTTGATACATTTTGATTGATCGATAACGAAAGGCTTTTTAATTTCGCCACTAATAGCACCAACTGGGCATAGGCGTGAACATTTTGAACAACCTTTACATAAGTCTTTATCGATAGTGATGGTTTTAAGTTTAGCGCATTCGCCTGCTGGGCATTTTTTATCATATATGTGTGCTTCGTATTCTTTTCTAAAATATTTGATAGTAGAAAGAACTGGACCTGCGGCAGTTTTACCAAGACCACAAAGCGCCATAGCAGAAATCATTTCGCCTAGTTCTTCTAGTAGTTCAATATCCCCGTCTCTACCGTTACCGTCAACGATTCTTTCTAGAATTTCTAGCATGCGTTTGGTGCCTTCTCTACAAGGAACGCATTTACCGCAAGACTCGTTTTGGGTGAAGTTCATAAAAAATCTAGCAACTTCTACCATACAAGTTTTATCGTCCATAACAACGAGTCCGCCAGAGCCGATGATTGCGCCTGCTTTTTTAAGCGAGTCGAAATCTAGTGGTAAATCTAAGTGTTCTTCGGTAAGACACCCGCCAGACGGACCACCGATTTGAACTGCCTTAAACTTGCCGTCTCCCCTAATGCCACCACCGATATCGAAAATAATTTCTCTTAAAGTAGTGCCCATAGGAACTTCTATAAGACCTGCGTTTTTAATGTTACCGGTAAGAGCGAACGTTTTAGTTCCTGGGCTCTTTTCCGGACCGATACCTTTATACCAAGCAGAACCTTTATTGATAATGTCTGCTACGTTTGCAAAAGTTTCTACGTTGTTAAGTACGGTTGGTTTATCGAACAAGCCGTGTTCTACCGTTCTAGGTGGTTTAACCCTTGGCATACCACGTTTACCTTCGATAGATGCGGTTAGCGCTGAACCTTCGCCACATACGAACGCACCTGCACCACGGCTGATATGCATATGGAAACAGAAATCCGTTCCTAAAATGTTATCGCCTAAAATACCAAGTTCTTCTGCCCTTTTAATCGCCTGACGAAGTCTTGCAACTGCTAGTGGGTATTCTGCCCTAACGTATATGTAGCCTTCGGATGCGCCGGTTGCGATACCTGCGATAATCATACCTTCTAGCATTCTGTGTGGGTCGTCTTCCATAACAGACCTATCCATAAATGCGCCTGGGTCGCCTTCGTCGCCGTTACATACTACGTATTTAGGGAAGTTCTTTTGTCTAGCAACTTGACTCCATTTTCTACCGGTTGGGAATCCGCCACCGCCACGGCCACGAAGACCAGATTCGGTAATTTCGCTAACGATTTGGTCGCTAGTCATTTCGGTTAAAGCCTTTTCAAACGCGGTATAACCGCCGTTTGCTAAATATTCTTCTATCGAAGTAGCGTCGATTTTGTCGCAGTTATCAAGCGACACTCTGGTTTGCTTTTTATAAAATGGTACTTCTTTTTGTTCTCTATAAACGATGCCGTTTTCGGTATAGCATAGTCTATCAACGCACTCTGCGTTCTTCATAGTTTTTTCTATGATGTCTTCACAATCTTCTGGTTTAACCTTAACGTAAAGCCAGCCTTGTGGCTCGATACGAACTAGTGGGCCTACTTCACAAAAGCCGTGGCAACCACTTTTGGTTACCCTTACGTTATCACCAGAACATTTTTCTAGTTTTACGGTGTATTTAACACCTTTTTCTTCCATTAGAGCAATAAGTTTTTCGTAAACCTTGTTTGCCCCCTTAGAAACACAGCCCGCACCACCGCAAATAACGATTTTTTTACTTTCGGTGTCTAATAACGCTTTGGCTTGTGCACGATAATCACGTAATTCTTGTATTGATTTAAGCATTAGTTTTTCTCCTTTAAGCCGTTTACTAGTTCTATTGCCGATTCAGGAGTCATAGTAGGATAAATTTCATCGTTTACCATAACTGCTGGGGCTGATGAACAAGCACCTAAACAAGAAACCGTTTCTACCGTAAATAAAAAGTCGTCTGTGGTTTTTTTGGTTTCAGAAAGGTTAAGTTCTTTTCTTAGTGCTTCTAAAATAGGAATAGATTTTCTTACGTGGCAAGCAGTACCGTCGCACACTTTTATTACGTATTTACCCTTTCTTTCTAAAGAAAAGTTTTCGTAAAAGGTTGCAACGCCGTAGATTCTTGCTTCGGGTATGTCTAACTTTTCAGCAAGATAAGGAAAAATATCTTTTGGTAAGTATCTGTAGTTTTCTTGCGCACGTTGAAGAATTGCGATTAGTGATTTTTCTTCACTGCCGTAATCTTCTATTGCTTTGTCTAAAATTGCGAAATCAATCTTTGGTTCCATTGTTTTCTCCGTTTATATATTTTTTTATTTACTTAAATATTCGTGAATTGCTTTTGCAGCGGTTTTGCCTGCACCCATTGCTGAAATAACGGTTGCAGCGCCGGTTACAGCGTCCCCACCAGCGTAAACGCCTTCGATTGAAGAAAGCCCGTCTTCGTTTACTACGATACCACCGCGGTTATTAACTTCTAGACCTTTTGTGGTAGACTTAATTAGTGGGTTTGGTGAAGTTCCGATAGACATAATAACGGTATCTACGTCTAGCGTGAATTCTGAATTAGGAATTTCTATTGGACGACGACGGCCTTTTTCGTCTGGTGCGCCAAGTTCCATTCTAACGCATTTCATACCGATAACAAATCCGTTCTTTTCGTCTCTTGGGTTTTCTGGATTGTTGTAGCCCAAAATTTCGGTTGGGTTACAAAGTAGTTTAAATTCGATTCCTTCTTCTTCTGCGTGTTCAACTTCTTCGCGACGCGCTGGTAATTCTTCCATAGAACGACGGTAAACGATATAAACTTTTTCTGCGCCTAGTCTTAATGCCGTTCTTGCTGCGTCCATAGCAACGTTACCGCCACCAACAACCGCAACGTTTCCCCCCTTCATAATAGGTGTGGTTGGATTTTCTAGGTAGGCTTTCATTAGGTTGCTTCTAGTTAAGAATTCGTTTGCAGAGTAAACGCCTTTAAGCGATTCGCCAGGGATATTCATAAAGTTAGGAAGACCTGCACCCGAACCGATAAATACTGCCTTAAAGCCCATTTCGAATAATTCATCGATAGTAAGGGTTTTACCGATAACGATGTTGGTTTCTACCTTAACGCCTAGTGCTTTTAAGCCTTCTACTTCTTTTGCAACGATTGCTTTTGGAAGTCTAAATTCTGGGATACCATAAACTAACACGCCACCAGCGGTGTGGAACGCTTCGAAAACGGTAACTTCGTAGCCAAGTTTAGCAAGGTCCCCCGCACAGGTAAGACCTGATGGGCCCGAACCGACAACTGCAACTTTTTTGCCGTTAGATTCTGGTTTAACGGGGGTTTCTTTATTGTTTTTGTTGTGATAGTCTGCAACAAAACGCTCTAACCTACCGATACCAACAGGTTCGAACTTAATGCCAAGGGTACATTTAGATTCGCATTGAGTTTCTTGTGGGCATACCCTACCGCATACTGCTGGAAGTGAAGACGTTTTAGAAATAATTTTATACGCGCCTTCAAAGTCGCCTTGTTTTACTAGCGTGATAAAGTCTGGAATATTGATATTTACAGGACAACCTTTAACGCAAGGCATATTTTTACAATTTAAGCATCTTTGCGCTTCGTTAATTGCAACTTCTTCGGTGTAGCCTAGCGCAACTTCGTTAAAGTTTCTTGCCCTAACCTTTGGGTCTTGTGTGGGCATTTCGTTTTTCTTTGGATTGATAGCCATAATTATTTGCCTCCGTTTGCGTTTTTGAATAAATTACAAGTTTCTTCGTGAGCGTGGCGTTCAAAACCAAAATACATTCTACCACGACTCATCGCTTCGTCAAAGTCAACTTCGTAGCCGTTAAAGTCAGGTCCGTCTACACAAGCGAATTGAGTAATCTTCTTACCGTCACGGTTAAGAGTTAATCTACAACCACCGCACATACCCGTTCCGTCTATCATAATAGGGTTCATAGAAACGGTTACTGGAACGCCGAACTCTTTTGCCGTTAGCGTTACAAACTTCATCATAATCAATGGTCCGATAGTGATAATCATATCGAATTTTTTGCCAGATTCTAGCATTTCTTTTAGCGGAACGGTAACGTTGCCTTGGCGTTTATAAGAGCCGTCGTCGGTCATAACAACTAATTCGTCTGAACATTTAGCAAATTCTTCTTCTAAAATAACGATGTCTTTGTTTCTAAAACCGATAATGCTAGTAACGTTTGCACCTAGTTTATGGAATTCTTCGGCAACAGGCATTGCGATTGCACAACCTACGCCACCACCAACGATACATACGTTTTTAATACCTTCGGTTTCGGTAGCCTTTCCTAATGGGCCACAGAAGTCTTGTATGTATTCGCCTTCTTCTTTTCTGTTAAGTTTTTCAGTAGTTGCGCCAACGATTTGGAAAATGATTTTAACAGTTCCCCTTTCTTTGTCGCTACCTGCTATTGTTAGCGGAATTCTTTCGCCATCTTCATCAACACGGAGAATAATAAATTGACCGGGTTGTGCTTTGTTTGCCACAAGTGGTGCTTCTATCTCCATTTGACAAACGGTAGAGTTAAGTAGTTTTTTCGTTGCAATTTTATACATACTCGTATTCCTTTTTTATATTTTTTCGCACGCTAAAATGAGCGCACTTTCGTATCTAAAATATTATACACTATTTTTTAGGCTTTGTAAATAGATTTATTAGGTTTTTAGGGGCTAAAAAACAAAAAACCTATCTTAATTTAAGATAGATTTTGCCTTATTTTTCCATTAAGATGGTAAACGGACCATCGTTGATTTGTTCAATCTTCATATCAGCGCCAAAAACACCCGTTTTTACCACTACTCCTGCTGAAATTAACCCGTCTTTAAGGGCTAGATACATAGCGTTTGCGCTTTCTGGTTTTTCTGCTCCGAAAAAGTCTGGACGGTTGCCGTGAGAAGTGTTTGCGCAAAGGGTAAATTGTGAAACTAGTAAGATTTCGCCTTTAACGTCTAAAATAGACTTATTGGTTTTTCCGTTTTCGTCTTCAAAAATTCTTAATGCGGGTAGTTTTTTAATAAAATAGTTTAATTGTTCGTCACCATCGCCAGACGCTACGCCAACAAACACTACTAGCCCGTTGCCGATTTTAGAAATCAATTCCCCATCTACTTTTAGGCTTGCTGATAAAACTCTTTGAACTACTACTTTCATAATTATCTCCATCTATATTTTAACATTATTCTAAATAATTGACAAGTGAATAATGGTGTTATATAATATATTTTGTTAATAGGAGATTAGTTTTGGACATTTTTGGTTTAGAAAAATTATCGCTTGTGGATTTTGATGGGTACGTTTCGGCAACCGTGTTTACGGGTGGCTGTAATTTTAGGTGCCCGTTTTGTCATAATTCGGCTCTTGTTTTAGACGTGCAAAATTTAGGCGTTATTCCAGAAAGCGATGTTTTAGACTACCTTTCTAAACGCAAAAACATTTTAGAAGGCGTGTGTGTTTCGGGTGGTGAACCTACACTTTATCCCGACTTACCCGTTTTTATCGAAAAGGTAAAAACGCTTGGCTACAAGGTTAAACTAGACACTAACGGAACTAATCCTGAAATGGTTAAAAGCCTATACAATGCTGGGCTTGTAGACTATTTTGCTATGGACATTAAAAACGACGTGGATAACTATTCTAAAATCGTTGGAATAGATAACTATAAAACGAAAAAAGTTGAAAAAACCGTGGATTTCTTTTTAAGTGGGGGCGCCCCCTATGAATTTAGAACTACGCTTATTAAAGAGTATCACGATTTTAGCAATATTATAAGTATTGCAAACTGGATAAAAGGAGCGAAAAAGTATTTTTTACAGAAGTTCAAAGACAGCGGAACTTGTATCAAGTCACATCTTTCCGCCGTGGAAGATAAAGTTGCTTTAAGTTTTAGGGATATTTTAAAAGACTATATCTCTTTCGTAGGTCTAAGAGGCTACGATATCTAAAAAAAGTAATTTTATTTTCAAGGAGAAAAATTTAATATGTATTTTATATTTGCGCTTATTGCGCTACTTGCTTGGAGCGGGTCTGACCTATTTTCTAAAATGGGCACTAATGAAAAAGACCGCAACAGCCATTGGAAAGTAGTGTTTGCCGTTGGTTTTATTATGGGCTTACACTTTATTATCACACTTATCGGTGGTGCGATTATTGATGCGAAGGGTGGCGCAGATAACGTGCCTAAATTCGTTGCTAGTTTATTCTACACCGACTTTAAGTTTATTGACTTTATTAAGTATATACCTGTTTCTGCGCTTTATATTTTTGCTATGGTGCTTGGGTATATTGGGCTTAGATACATCGAACTTTCGATTTCTTCGCCTATTTGCAACTGCTCGGGTTCGCTTGCACTACTACTATGTGCAATCATCTTCCCACTACTTGGCGAAGACCCTATTAGTTTAGACCTTATTGTTATTATCGGTGTTGTTCTTATCACGCTTGGTATTATCAGTATGGGTGTTGTTGATAGCCGTGAAAACCAAGAACTTAAAGAGATTAGAAGGCAGGCTTCTAACCGCAAATACACCAAGAGTTTTCTAGCGTTCTTGCTCCCTATTGCTTACCTTATTATCGATGCGCTTGGCACCGTTGGCGACGAAGTGTTCTTTATTTTTAACGACATTTCGGATTACTCTGCCAACTCATCTTTTGAACTTACTTTCTTTATCCTAGCAATTTTTGCATTTATTTGGGTTAAGTTCGTTAAAAAAGACAGCATCTTTAAAAGAGAAAACAACGCGTTGTTCGTTGGTGGGCTTTGCGAAACGATTGGTCAAATCTTTTATATGGCAGTTATGTTTGCCGATTACGAAGTTGGTATGCCTATGATTTCGGCTTATTGCGTAGTATCAGTTTTATGGAGCAGAATTTTCTTAAAAGAAAAACTCTCTATTTGGCACTACCTAACAATAGCCGTTACCTTTATCGGTATTATTTTACTCGGTATATTCTCGCCAGTATAAGAAAAAAATTAAAAACTTAAAGACCTTTGGGCTTTTACCCAAAGGTCTTTTTTTCTTTTGTTTTTCTTTTATTGGCTTTGCAAAATAATTTTAACGAAAAAAACTATTTTACTTCTAAACTTTCGATGTAGAGGCAAGCGTTAGTTGCTGCAACACCGCCATCAGCAACGGCAGTTACTACTTGGCGAACGGCTTTGGTACGGCAATCGCCTGCAACGTAAAGGCCTTCGGTTTTAGTTTTGCAAGATTCGTCTGCTATAATATAGCCCATTTCGTCTAAATCGACGTATGGTTCGAACGCTTTGTTATCGGGAACTTGGCCGATTGCAACGAACACGCCGGTTATTTCGTGGCGTTTAATTTCGCCATCAGCGTCTTTATACTCGATTGCGGTAAGTTCGTTTTCGCCGATAAAGTCTATAACGCTAGTGTTTGGGCGCCATTCGATATTTTCTTTTGATAATAACGCTTTAACGTGCGCTTTGTCGCCAAAAAATTTATCGAATAGTGTGTAGATATAAACTTTGCTACAATAACTAGAAAGTAGCAGTGAATATTGTAGTGCCGTATTAGCGTCGCCAATAACAACTACTTCTTTGCCTTTATAAAAAGCCCCGTCGCAAATAGCGCAGTAGTAAACTCCTTTGCCAACTAAATCATCACGATTAGACTTTGTGCGAAGGTGCTTATGTTTTACGCCCGCTGCGATTACTACTGATTTTGCAGTATATTCGTTATACTCGGTTTTAACGGTAAAAATGCCGTCTTTTTTTTCAAGGCCCACTACCTTTTCGATTTCTAGGTCTGCCCCGAGTGCCGTGATTTGTTCGAATAAGTTATCGGCAAATTCTTCGCCACTAATGGCTTTTATTGACGGGTAGTTTTCTAGCCTTGGCGACGTTGCTATTTGTCCGCCTAAACTTTCGCTTTCTAAAACTAAAACAGTTTTGCTATTTCTTAAAGCGTAGAGCGCGGAGGTCATGCCCGCCGCGCCTGCGCCGATTACTATTAAATCGTACATAAAATTTGCTCTCTTAGGTTTTAATTAGTTAATGCTTTCGATATATTTTCTAATTTCGCTAGCGTTATCGAAGTATGCGATACCATCAGCCGTTGGGACTATTAAGGTTGGGGCTTTTTTAACGCCGTATTTAAAGGTTAGTTCTTTGTTTTCTTCTGCGTTAATAACTTCGTATATTACGCCTGCTTTATCAAGCATCATTTTACTGGTTTTGCAGTTAGGACAGCCGTTTCTAGTGAATAGAATAGGTCCGCTTACGGTTGGTTCTTCGGTTTTAGTTTCGCAAGAACAAGTGCCGTTATTGCCCTTAGTGCCACCAGAGAATTTAGAATTTTCGATATTGTATTCACGTCTATCTTCGAATTCTTTTCTCTTACCGTCGTTCCAGTTTTGAACAGGACGATAGTAACCGGTAATTCTGCTGTATACTTCGGTGTTTTTGCCACAGGTTGGGCATTTATAAACTTCACCTGCAATGTAGCCGTGGTCTGCACAAACAGAGTATGTTGGCGACATAGTGTAGTATGGTAGTTTATAATTTTCTGCAATCTTTCTAACAAGGTTTGCAGCCGCTTTCCAGTCTGGTAGTTTTTGACCTAGGAAGGCGTGGAATACCGTACCCGAAGTGTAGAGAGTGTGTAATTCGTCTTGCATGTCAAGAGCGGTAAAGATATCTTCGGTATAGCCTACTGGTAAGTGTGAACTGTTGGTGTAGTATGGCGTGCTGTCGTTATCAGATGCCGTGATGATATCTGGATATCTCTTTTTGTCGTGTTTTGCTAGACGGAACGAAGTAGATTCTGCTGGGGTTGCTTCTAGGTTATAAAGGTCGCCGTAGAGTTCTTGGTAGTCAGAAAGTTTATTTCTCATAAAGTTAAGAACGTCTTTGGTGAATTCTTGCGCTTCTTTAGTAGTTAGGTCTTTTTTAACCCATCTTGCATTTAGGCACGCTTCGTTCATACCAACAAGGCCGATGGTAGAGAAGTGGTTTGCAAAAGTGCCGAGATATCTTTTAGTGTATGGGTATAAGCCTGCTTCTAAAAGTTTGGTTACGGTATCTCTCTTAACTTTAAGTGAACGTGCAGAAACGTCCATTAAGCGTGTAAGTCTTTCATAGAATTCTTCTTCGGTTGCTGATAGATAAGCAATTCTTGGCATATTGATGGTTACAACACCCACAGAACCGGTGCTTTCGCCCGAGCCGAAGAAACCACCTGATTTTTTACGTAGTTCTCTAAGGTCAAGACGCAATCTACAACACATTGAACGAACGTCGCTTGGTTCCATATCGCTGTTAATGTAGTTAGAGAAGTATGGAGTGCCGTATTTAGCAGTCATTTCGAACAATAGTTTGTTGTTTTCGGTTTCAGACCAGTCGAAGTTAGAAGTGATTGAGTAGGTTGGAATTGGGTATTGGAAGCCCCTGCCGTTAGCATCGCCTTCAATCATAATTTCGATAAACGCTTTGTTTATCATAGCCATTTCTTCTACGCAGTCTTTATACTTAAAGTCCATTTCCTTTCCGCCAACGATTGCGTTCATTTCAGCAAGGTCGTTTGGAACTACCCAGTCGAGCGTGATGTTGGTAAATGGAGATTGCGTACCCCATCTAGACGGAGTGTTTACGCCGTAGATGAAAGATTGGATACATTGTTTAACTTCTTTATAAGTTAGGTTGTCTGCTTTTACAAATGGTGCTAAATAGGTATCGAAAGAAGAGAATGCTTGCGCACCTGCCCATTCGTTTTGCATGATACCTAAAAAGTTTACCATTTGGTTACATAAGGTTGATAAGTGTGCTGCCGGTGCAGAAGTGATTTTGCCTGGAACACCGCCAAGACCTTCTTTAATTAGTTGACGAAGCGACCAACCTGCGCAGTAACCCGTTAACATTGATAGGTCGTGAATATGGATATCGGCGTTACGATGTGCTTCGCCAATTTCGCTATCGTATACTTCTGATAGCCAGTAGTTTGCAGTAACTGCACCGCTGTTAGATAGAATAAGACCACCAACAGAATAGGTTACGGTAGAGTTTTCTTTAACACGCCAGTCGGCAACTTTTAGATAATCGTCTACTACTTTTTTGTAGTCTACTAACGTTTTTTGGGTTTCACGAACTTTTTCGTGTTGTTTACGATAAAGAATATAACTTTTTGCTATATCAACGTATCCGGCTTGGATAAGTACTACTTCGGCACTATCTTGAATATCTTCTACGGTGATAACGTTATCTTTAATCTTTTTTGAAAAGTCTGACGCAACTCTTAGGGTTAACATATTTAAAATGTCTGCCGTGTAGTTAACGCCGTTTGCGTTAAACGCTTTTGATAATGCCGTTGAAATCTTAGACATATCAAATTCTACTAACTTTCCGTCTCTCTTTTTTACTTGGAACATATCTTGTCCTCCTTTAAGTTTTTTGTGTTGCTTAATTACTATACCAAATTTAAAACCCTTTGTCAATAGGTTTTTAGCATATTTTGTAAAATTTTTTTATCTACACCACAATATATTGTGTTTTGTGTGTTTTTTGTCTTTTTTTGCGATATTGCTAATAAGGGCGTTAAAAAACCACCTGTTTTTAGGTGGTTTTGATGTTTTTTCGTTGTAATTATAACTTTTAGGCTGGTGTCCAACCCATTTTTTGACCAGACAATATATGGATATGTAGGTGGAATACGGTTTGCCCTGCATCGTCGCCTTGGTTGATTACTAGGCGATAACCGTTTTCTAGCCCTAGTTCTTTTTTAAGCGTAGGGATTTTTATAAAACACGCTTTTAGCATTTCGCTTTGGCTCTCAGTCATATCGGCAAGAAGTTTAAAGTGGCTTTTAGGGATACACAAAAAGTGGTTTTTGGCTTTTGGGTCGATGTCTTTTATGATAATCATATTTTCGTCTTCATACATTTTGGTTGCAGGGATTTCACCCGCTATAATTTTGCAAAACAAACAATTTTCCATAATTTGCTCCTTTATATTATATATCGTTTAGTATTTATTAGTCTTTAACAAGTTCTACTATTGCGCCGTCTTGATAAGCGCATGCGATTTTAACTTTAAGCACGTCCCCCACTATATCTTGCGAACTTTTTAGATACGCTCTTATATAGTTTTCGGTATAGCCCACGAGAAATCCGCCTTTTTCTTCTTCTGGAATAAAGGTTAAAACGCTACCCTTATTCTTACTTACAAAGTTGTTTTTTAGTTCTTTTTTAAGTTCTAAAAGTTTTTCTAGGCGCGCCTTTTTAACGTCCCCCGATAAATCCCTTAATTTATACGCAACCGTTCCGCTTCTAGGGCTAAACGGAAAGGCGTGGATATCCGAAAACTCTACGCGTTTTGCCAAATCTAACGTGTCTAAAAAATCTTGTTCGTTTTCGGTTGGAAAACCCACTATTATATCGGTAGTTATGCCCGCGTTTGGGTAGTGTTTGCGTATTAGTTCTACCTTTTCGATAAACTCTTCTCTCGTGTATTTTCGGTTCATCTTTTTAAGCACGGCGTTAGAGCCAGACTGCAAAGACAAATGAAAGTGCGGTGCAAAGTTTTTTAGTTCTTTTAACGAAGTTAAAAACTCTTCGGTTATAACGGTAGTTTCTAGTGAGCCTAGCCTTATTCTTGCGCTCACTTCTTTTAGAGTTTTAATAAGCCCAGTTAGGTCTGTGCCGTTATAGTTATAAGACGTTAGATTTATGCCGTTTATAATTGCTTCTATCGGGCGTGTTGCTTTGATTTCTTCTAACACGCTTTGGGGGTTTCGACTACGGCTTCTGCCCCTAAGATACGGAATAATGCAATATGAACAGAAATTATTGCAACCGTCTTGCACTTTTATATAGGTGCGCTTTCTTTGCGGTTTTACCACCGTCATTTCTTCGTATTCGGTAGTTTCGGGACATACGAAAACGCCTTGTTCGTTTATTAGGTCTAAAATCTTGTTTTTGTTAAAAGTGCCGGTTATCACGAACGCGCCGGACTTTTCTAAAAAAGATTGCGGGTTCTTTTGCGTTGCGCAACCCGTGAAAATTATTTTAGCGTTTTTATTAAGTTTTTTTATTCTGCTTGCCGTTTGCCTAGATTTCTTTTCGGCTTCGCTAGTAACTGCGCAAGTGTTTACGATATAAAGGTCTGCTTTAACCAGTTTATCACACACTTCGTAGCCCATTTTAGCAAGCCCTGCGATTAAAGAATCACTTTCGCATTCGTTAACCTTGCAACCAAGCGTAAAAACTACTGCTTTCATTGTTTTCTAAATACTAACGCGCACCATTCGCCCTTTATTTTTTTATCGATTAAGTTAAAGCCGTTATCCGTATAGGCTTTTTCTACTTTATCTATTCTATCGGTTAAAATTCCACTTAAAATTATAACGCCGTTATCTACCAAGTTTTTGCCTATATTCGGCGCGAAGTATATTAGCACTTCTGCAATAATATTCGCAACGATAACGTTGCCTTTAATTTCTTCGTCGTCTAAAAGGTTTTTAAGCAACGCTTTGGCGTTGGTTACGCCGTTTAGAACTGCGTTCTCGCGCGATGCGGTAACGGCACACTCGTCTATATCCGTCATCACAACTTCTTTTGCGCCTAGTTTACTAGCCGATATACCTAGTATACCACTGCCAGAGCCTACGTCTAGCACTACGTCGCTTTCTTTTACGTATTTTTGCAAGAACTCTACGCACATAGAAGTGGTTTCGTGTTCGCCTGTGCCAAACGCCATATTAGAGCCGATATAAACTGGTATTTCGCCTTGTTTTGCGCTGTATTTAATCCATTCGGGAACGATTACGATATTGCCAAGGTTAATAGGCTTAAAAAATTCTTTCCATTTTTCACGCCATTCGTCTCCGTCAACGCCCCTTTTTAACATTTCTAGTGAACCTAGGTTAAACGGGCTATTTGCTTTAAGGTTAGCAAGCGCGTTAACGATTTCTCTTTCGTAAGTGGGTAAATCTTCAATCTTTATATAGCCTTTAACTAGCACCGTTTTATCGGCTTTTAAGATATTTTCGTCAGCATAGTCCCAGTTTTTTCCGCTGGCGTTTAAATCTAAAACGTCTTGCACGTCTAAAATAGATACGCCCGAATCGGAATATCCGTCTAAAATATCTGCAACGAGTTCTGCGCCCTCGTGCGAAGTTTTTATTGTGATTTCTATGTAATTTTCCATTTAATTATTTGCCTTTGCCATAAAGTTTATCAAGGTTTTCGGCGAATTCACGCATCATGGGGGTTTGTTTCGGCTCTGCGTCTTTGTCAAATTCTTCTAACGCCTTTCTTTGCGATTTAGATAGTTTAACGGGGATTTCTACGATAACTTCTACGTATAAGTCGCCCGTGCCCCTTGCCGTTTTAATACCCCTACCGCGAACGTAGAACATTTTTCCGCTTTGCGTGCCTTCGGGGATTGATAGTTCTAAAAGTTCGTCTATAACGGGAACTTTTACCCTACCACCCATTACCGCCGTTTTAAACGATATAGGTACGGTTACGTATAGGTCGAAGTTCTTTCTCTTCATAACCTTGCTAGGCTCTACCTTAATTACTACTATAAGGTCGCCAGGCGCGCCACCACTCGTACTTGCTTCGCCATAGCCCGGCTTTCTCAAATAACTGCCGTTATCTGCGCCTGCGGGAATATCAAACGCAATTTTCGTGTTTGTTTTAACGTAGCCTTTACCCTTACACGTTTGGCATGGTTCTATAATCTTTTTACCCGTTCCACGACACTCTTCACAAGGGCGAACGCTTACTGAACGGAAAAAGCCGTTGCTAGTAGTGTATTGCACTTGCCCAGTGCCACCACAACGGTCGCACGTTCTATAAGAAGAACCGTTTTTAGAGCCGTTGCCACCGCAATCGTTACAAGGTTGGTTTCTGGTGTAAGTAATCTCTCTATGACAGCCTTTTGCAGCGTCTAAAAAAGATAGGGTTATTTCTAGCGTGATATCTTCGCCTTTTTCTTTAACTGGCGCGCTTCTTCTTCCGCCACCGCCAAAGCCACCGAAAATATCACTGAAAATATCGCCAAAGTCGCCAAAACCACCAAAACCACTATTGCCACCAAAACCACCCGTACGCCCGTTAGGGTCGCCAAACGTATCGTAGTTTCTGCGTTTGGTTTCGTCGGATAAAACTTCGTGCGCTTCGTTTAGTTCCTTAAACTTTTCTGCGGCAACTTCGTCGCCTGGGTGTAGGTCGGGGTGGCAAGACTTAACCTTAGAGCGATACGCCTTTTTTATTTCGTCTTGACTGGCGTTTTTAGAAACGCCTAAAATGCTATAATAATCTTTTGCCATATAAGTGGTCCTTTTTTTTCTTTAATTTATTGTGTAAATTTACCTTTTGCGGTTATTCGTTGCCTAATTTCGTTTTGTTCTTTACAAGGTCGTATCTTATAATCGCCACCACTGCCGATATAAGACCGAGCGAATCGTGTAGTATTGCTATATAATATAACTTGAAGACACTATTTAGCACCCACGCCAAGAGAGATAAAAATATAAAAAGCCTGTAATTCTTTTCTCTTAGCATAAAGTAAGCAATTACCGCAAATACACCTGCCATTGCAGAGAAAATGTCGTGCCAATCATTATAAAAAATTACAAAGCACGCTATTTGAACTAAGATAAAACCAAACAGCCACCAAATACTACTTGCCCATTTCTTTTTGCCACGCTGTATAAATATTATACCTTGAATTATACCAAAAAAACAAGTTAGCCCGCTGACTAAATCGGCGTTTAGCAGAAAATATATCACCCATAAAGCACCGTTTATTATGTAAAACTTAATAATTCCGTCTCTTTTTTTTAGTTGTAATTCGGTGATTTTAACTAATATCGACAAAGCACCTATAAAGTTAATTAATACGAGATACCATACTCCCATATTATTTTCAAGAGATTTTATTAGCCCATCGATACCGATTAATAGTAGTGAATTGTTCATTTTTACCTTTTTAAGCGAAACGAACTGAAAGGCGTTTTTCACCTTTCAGTTAGCGTTTTCGTGTTTTTGATTTTATTTATTGTCGCCGTAGTGGAATTCGGTGCCGTCTCCGTTAGGGTTTTGGCCGTTATTGTCACCGTTAGGGTTTGCACCAGCGTTTGCTTGGTAGATTTTAGCAAATACTTCTTGTGAAACGGCTGATAGTTTTTCGTTTGCTTTAACTATTCTGTCGTTGTCGTTAGATTCTAGTTCTACTTTTGCAAGTTTTACTTCTTCTTCTAGTTTTGCTTTATCTTCCGGCGTGATTTTGTCGCCTAAATCTTTGATGGTTTTTTCGATGGTGAAAATTAAACCGTCTAGTTTATTTTTATTATCTACCGCTTCTTTACGCTTTTTGTCTTCTTCTTCGTATTTTTTAGCGTCGTTTACGGCTTTATTTATATCGTCTTCCGAAAGGTTAGTAGATGCGGTGATGGTAATGTCTTGCGATTTACCAGTGCCAAGGTCTTTTGCAGAAACTTTAACGATGCCGTTAGCGTCGATATCGAAAGTAACTTCGATTTGTGGTATTCCACGTGGCGCTGGCGCGATACCCGCAAGAGCAAACCTGCCAAGAGTTTTGTTGTCTGCCGCAAATTCTCTTTCGCCTTGAAGAATATGGATATCTACTTGCGTTTGATTATCCGCTGCGGTAGAGAACACTTGTGATTTCTTAACAGGGATAGTAGTATTTCTTTCGATAAGTTTGGTGCATACGCCACCAAGAGTTTCGATACCTAGTGATAGCGGAGTTACGTCTAGAAGTAAAACGTCTTTAACTTCGCCAGAGAGAACGCCACCTTGAATTGCCGCACCGATTGCAACGCATTCGTCTGGGTTAATGCCCTTAAACGGTACTTTGCCGGTTACTTCTCTAACTTTATCAATAACTGCTGGGATTCTGGTTGAACCACCAACTAAAATAACTTTATCAATTTCGCTATAAGAAAGTTTTGCGTCTTCCATAGCCTTTCTCATTGGAACTACCGTTGCTTCTACAAGGTCAGCAGTTAATAAATCGAATTTTTGTTTGGTAATATCAACGTCTAGGTGTTTAGGACCGGTAGCGTCTGCCGTGATAAACGGAAGATTTACGTTGGTTTTGGTCATGCCAGAAAGTTCAATTTTTGCCTTTTCTGCTGCTTCTTTAAGTCTTTGCATAGCGAGTTTGTCGCCAGTTAGGTCGATACCTTCTTTTGCCTTAAATTCTGCAACTAAATAGTCCATAACTCGCTTATCGAAGTCGTCGCCACCGAGCATGTTGTTGCCGTGTGTTGCTAAAACTTCGAACACGCCGTCGCCGATTTCCATAATAGATACGTCGAACGTGCCACCACCTAGGTCGTAGATGATTACTTTTTGGGTTTTACCTTCTTTATCAAGCCCGTAAGAAAGTGCGGCTGCCGTTGGTTCGTTTATAATACGTAAAACGTTTAAGCCTGCGATTTTACCAGCGTCTTTCGTTGCTTGGCGTTGGCTATCGGTAAAGTATGCAGGGCAAGTTATAACAGCGTCTGTTACAGGTCCGCCTAAATAACTTTCTGCGTCTTTTTTAAGTTTGGTTAGTATCATTGCAGAAATTTCTTGTGGGGTGTAACCCTTTCCGTCGATTTCTACTCTGTGGTCTGAACCCATGTGTCTTTTAATAGACGCGATTGTTCTATCTGGGTTTGAAACGGCTTGACGTTTTGCAACTTGGCCTACTAATCTTTCGCCGTCTTTTTGAAATGCTACGACAGACGGCGTTGTTCTAGCGCCTTCTGCGTTTGCTATAACGATTGGTTCACCGTTTTCCATAACGGCTACGCAAGAGTTTGTTGTTCCTAAGTCTATACCTATAGTTTTCATATTTATATATCTCCTTATTTATGCCTAGTTTATTTTATTTAGTTACGCTAACGCTAGCGTATCTAATGATTTTTGAATTTAGTTTGTATCCTTTTTGGAATACTTGTTTACATATATCGCTTTCTTCGCCTTCGCCTTTTTCGGCTTGCATAACTGCTTCTGCAATATTTGGGTCGAACGGCTTGCCAGTTGGGTCAATCTCTTCTACGCCAAACGATTCTAACGTTTCATTAAATTTCTTTTTAATGGCTTTAAGACCGTCCATAGTCTTTTCGTCTAGTTCCATTTTAAGCGCCCAGTCGAGCGTGTCGCCGATAGGAAGAATTTTTAGTAAAACTTCTACCCTGCCGTCGTTAAAAGCATCTGTATAAATTTTCGCGTTGCGCTTTTTGTAGTTATCGAACTCTGCAACGCATCTCATCCATTTATCCTTGAATTCTTCTACTTGTTTTTTAAGCGTTTCGTTTTCAGCAGTAAGAATTTGAGTTTTGGTTTTTGGTTTTTCTTTTGCCGTTTGCTTACTTTCAGTATTTTCGGTTTTTACGTTTTGGTTGTTTTCTTCCATTTTTGCACCTATTTATTTTTATTTATAATGTCTTCTAAAATCTTGCCTACGCCTTCTAGAACGGAAACTACTTTTTGATAATCCATACGAAGTGGGCCTATAACGCCGTAAGTTCCGATATCTACTCCGCTACGAGAATACGTTGCGGTAACTAGTGAGCAATCTTCGGGCATTTTTTCGCCGTTAGAGTCGCCAATCTTTATATTTATCTCTATACTATCGTTTGAATTTGCAAGAAGGTCTGCTAGTTTTTCTTTGCTGGTTACCACCGACAAGAAATTTTTAACTTTTTCTGAGTCTGCAGTGTAGTCGGAATGATCTAAAATCTTACCTTCGCCTTCTAGCATTATTTTGGTTTTATCTTTTTCGATATATTCTTCGATAGCAGTCATAACGTTATCGAAAATTTCCCTATAAACTTCAAATTCCTTAGAGAACTCTTGCCCAAGTTTTAATATTTCGCATATCTCTTTCCCCGTGAAAATTTTAGAGATTAACCTACTTGCTTCTATTATTTGGCTATCGCTCATATTTTCGGGGATATCTATATATTTATCTTTTATTAAAACGTTTTCGGTAACGATTAGTAAAAGCGCTTGCGTTGGCTTATATCTAAAAATATCTAGTTTAACGATTTTATCTTTATCACTATGCGTGGTGTGCGCAACCGAAGTATAGCCCGTTAGTTCGCTTATTACCTTTACTGCGGAAGATACGACCGTTTCTAGATTGTCTGCATGGTCCTTAAAAGCGTTTTTTATTGTTGCAATCTCTTTAGAAGTAAGTTTGCTCTTATCCATTAGTTCGGTAACGTATAATTTATACGCTTCGATAGACGGAACCCTACCGCTAGAAGTGTGTAGTTGCGTTAAATACCCCATTTCTTCCAGCCCCGCTAGTTCTGAACGAATCGTTGCCGAACTTATATCCTTCATATACTTTTCGGTTATACTCTTACTCGATACCGGTTGGGCTGTTGAAATATAATCGTCTACGACGTACTGCAATATTTTACGTTTTCTGTCGGAGAGTTTCATTTACCTTTTACCCCTAGCACTTGGTTTTTTTGTTTGTTAGCACTCTAAACGCCTAAGTGCTAACTTTGACTAAATTTTACAACTATTATGCGCCTTTGTCAAGAGTTTTATGGCAAATTTTTGAAAAATTTTTTTTCGCGATTAGTTTTATAAAAGTTAAGCCGTAGAAAAAGTATTTTCTACGGCTTAAAGGTTGTTAAATCTTGTTGTTTTTTAGTAGTTTTTAAGGCTTTTGGTCGTTATTTTCTTATAGAGCCATTACCTATAATTTTATATTTCGTGGTAACTAACGCTTCCATACCCATAGGCCCTCTAGCGTGTAGTTTTTGCGTAGAAATTCCCACTTCTGCGCCCAGACCAAAAATCTCCCCGTCGGAAAATCTAGTAGACGCGTTATGATAAACCGAAGACGAATCGATTAAGTCCATAAATAGATTAGCGTTTTGCTCGTTTTCGGTTACGATGCTTTCAGAATGCCCCGTAGAGTATTCGTTTACGTGCGAGATGGCTTCTTCTAGGTTATTTACAACTTTAATCGAAATTACTGCGCCTAAAAATTCCGTGCCGAAATCTTCCTCGGTGGCTTTTACTAGGTGCGGATAGCCTTTCAAAACGTTATAACTATTTTCATCGGCTCTAATTTCTACGTTCTTTTCTAAAAGTTTATTAGCAATTAGTGGCAGTGCTTTATCAAGGATATTTTTGTGTATAACCAAAGATTCACACGCGTTGCACACGCTATAACGTTGAGTTTTGGCGTTAAACACAATATTCACTGCTTTTTCTAGGTCGGCAAACTCGTCTATATAAACGTGGCAATTGCCCGTGCCCGTTTCTATTATAGGAATAGTTGCGTTTTTTACAGCGTTTTGTATTAAAGACTTTCCACCACGCGGAATAAGTAGGTCTACGTATTTATCAAGTTTTAGCAATGCGTTCGTGGTTTCTCTAGAAGTGTCTTCGATAAGCAAAATCGCATCACCACTAACCCCGCTATCTTCTAGCGCAGATTTAAGAACGCTAACTACGGCTTGGTTTGAGTTAATAGAGTCGCTACCGCCTTTAAGCACGGTTACGTTGCCAGCCTTAAAGCATAGGCCGAACGCGTCTGCCGTAACGTTTGGGCGAGATTCGTATATTATTCCAACAACGCCGAAAGGCACGGTTATTTTTTGAATTTTTATATCTTGATATTCGTTTTCGTAAGAATATACTACTCTGCCGAGCGGAGATTTTGCGTTGGAAATTTTAACAAGACCATCAGCCATGCCTGAAATTACAGCGTCGGTAAGTTTTAGCCTATCAATAAACGAATCTGCCATGCCCTTTTTTACTGCGTTTTCGATATCGATAAGATTTTTTTCTTTAAGAAATTCTTTGTTTTTTATAAGGTATTCGGCGCAGAGTTTTAACGCGGAATTTATTTTTTCTTCTTCTAGCACCACGATTTCTTTTTGCGCCAACTTTGCCCTTTTGCCAAGTGATTCTAAATCAAACATTTTTGTTTTTTCCTATTTTAAATATGAGTTTTAGTTTGTTTTTTACTTTTAAAATAAAAGTAAAGCGTTTTATTTTTCTGTGCCTTCTTTTAGGATTATCATACCAGTTAGAAACTTTTTTTAGATATTTCTCGTCTCGTGCATCTATAAATTTTTTGCCTTTGTAAAAGCCGTTCATTATGCCGAAAACGCTATCTTTTTTAACGACTTCGAACTCTAAAAGCCCATCCCCACAAACCAAAAAGTCTTCGCCCATTCTTCCTAAAACGCGGTGCAAAATTTCGCGCCCGTTATCTAGTTGATAAAAAATAACGTCGTATATTTGTATTTCACGGTTAATACTGCTTATGAGCACCGTGTTTTTATGGTTTTTTATAAAAGGCCACATACTAACGCCGTTTGGCGCAAAAGCGCAAACTTCTTGCTTTTCGAGTATGCTTTTTACCTTGTTTTTGCTCTTTTTTTCCATTTTAATCTTCAAATGCCTTTATCCCTAAAACGGATTCAACCGGCAAAGAGAACACAACGCCGTGTGCCTCCGTGTTGTAACCAGCATTTTCCATTATAGCCGTCATAATTCGGTCGCGATCGGTGTTCCTTGCTACGATATAAACCATTTCTTTTTCTTCGGAAATGCTCACGCCGAAAAATTTTGCCTTTTCCGTTCCGGTGCCTTTCGCTTTAAGAACCGTACCACCGGTTGCACCTGCGTTTCTTGCAGAGTCCATTATAATATCGGTGTTGCCTTTATCGGCTATAGCAACTATTAAACTATATTTAATTTCCTTTTCCACGTTGGTATCCTCCATAACAGTTACGGGGTTTTCCCCTACTAGATAATGTTTCGCGCTTTCGCCACCTATCGCGCCCGTCGGCAAGAATATTGCTATTCCGTTGCCCGAATACGTTAGGTCAGTTTTTGTGTTCAAATCGTGATAAATCTCTTTATAATCGCTCTCTCTAATAAACGTTTGCAATATTACCTTTTCGGTGCGTTCAAGTGATAGTAGGTTTAATAAACTATCTGTTGCCGTGCCTAAACAAAATTTAGACATTATAGAAGTGCAATTTTTGGACTTGAAAAAGTCTATATACTGCCCTTCCAACTCTCTGTGGGTAATCAATATAACGTACTTTAATCCTTTCATAATTCACCTAATCAATAATAGATTCCTTCGTAGTTTCGGCCAAGGCTGAAATTTGTTTTTGCATTTTTGATTTCTTTATTCTAAACACTAAGCCAAAGATTTGTATAGTTAATAACGGTATCATTGCAACCATTGCAACTACTCCGTAGCCGTATAACGCTATATCACCGTTTAGAGCGTTGCACACACCAAGCGCGAACGGAACGGTAAAACAAGCCGTCATTGCGCCACTTGCAACCCCGCCCGCATCAAACGCAACTGCCGTGAATATATCAGGCGTTACGAAAGTGAGCGCTAGCGCAATTACGTAGCCCGGTATTAAAAAGTATAAAACACTAACGCTAAGTAGTATTTTAATAAGCGCGAGCCCTACCGAAATACCAACAGCTATCATAAGCGAAGTTCTTAACGCTTTTTTAGAAATAGCGCCGTCGGTTACCACAAAAACCTGCTCGCAAAGAACGTGAACCGCAGGTTCTGCCGAGACCACGAAATAGCCTAGCAATACGCCCACCGGAACTACTAGCGCGCCTTTACCTACTAGCGCAAGGCTGTTGCCGATTAAGTATCCTATAGACGAAAAACCGCCATTTGCGCCTAATAGGAACAACACTAGCCCCACAAAAACGTATAAAACACCAGTAAATATCTTTATGATTTCTGCCTTAGTGAGCCTTGATCCAAAGATTAAACTTGCCAAGAAGAATAACACTATCGGCAATAGTGATAGCGCAACTTCTTCTACGTAATGCAGTGCTCTTTCGGCGAAGAAAGAAAGCATTTCTTGCGAATTGACGAATGTTGCAACCCCGTAAGACGGGCTTTCAAACGTTTCTGGACTGAAAATTATACCCAAAATCATTACTGCGATTATAGGCCCAACGGAACAAAGCGCGGTTAAACCAAACCCGTCTTCTTCGGCACCTTTATCGGTTCGCATCTCGGCAACGCCCGTGCCGATTGCAATTATAAACGGAACGGTCATTGGGCCGGTGGTAACACCGCCAGAGTCAAACGCGATTGGCACGAAAGACGACGGCACGAAACACGACAGCACGAAAACGCACACGTATAAAATTATTAGCAACACCGAAAATTTAATTTTAAGTATAATTCTTAAAAAGCCGATAACCAAAAATACGCCCACGCCCACGCCTACTGCGATTAAAAGTGCCCATTTAGCGATGGTTTCAGATAGTTGCCCTGCAAGAAGTTGTAGGTCTGGCTCTGAGATAGTTATGAACATGCCAAGCATAAAAAATACGGGCATAATTATCCATAGTTTTTTGCTTTTTATTACCGTTTTACTAACGTAGTTGCCGATAGGAGTCATTGAAGCGTCTGCCCCAAGAGTGAATAGCCCTATGCCAACCGTTATTAAAAACGCGCCCACTATAAACGCTAGAAAGGTTGAACTATCAATAGGCGCAAACGTAACGGATAGCACTAAAACAATAAGTGTTATAGGAAAAACCGACGTGAACGCCTCTTTTATTTTAGAAGATATTAAGTTTTTTCTTGCAAGCGTCTTGTTTCTTTTCATATTACCTTTATATTTTTTTACCGTTTTACAACAAATTTCTAATCTCGTTCAAGGCGTTAACCGTATAATCGGGCTCTACCTTGCACGGTGAGGATAATTTTTCAAAATTAAACCAAATAGTTTTTATGCCGAAGTTTTTTCCGCCCAAAATATCCGCGGTGAGCGAATCGCCTATTATAACCATTTTAGATTTATCCTTAAAATCTAGTCTTTCTAGACATTTTTCGAAAAATCTTGGGTCAGGTTTAGGAACGCCTAGTTCCTGTGAAATAAATTTATGCGTTAAATATTTATCTATACCAGAGTTTTTAAGACGTTCTATTTGTTGAACGTATGGCGCGTTAGACGCTGAACACAGTATATATTTTTTAGAGAGATATTTAACTAAATCCATAGCGCCGTCTACAAAAATGGTGCATTTATTTAAGTTTTCTAGAAAACTTTTTTCAAACGCCTTTCCGCCCATAACTATACCTAGTTCCTTAAAGATGATGTTAAAGCGAATTTCGTGCAGTTCTTCGCGTGTGATTATTTTTTTCTCAACGTCGTGCCAAAGTTTATCGTTTATACGCTTAAAAACGCTATTATATTCTTCGAAAAAAGGTTGATTAAATTGTTCAAACGTGATTTTTAAGCATAGTTTGGCGTTTTCGTTAAAATCTAGTAGCGTGTTGTCTACGTCTAAAAAAACAACTTTTATATCTTTAAGCATACTAAAATTCGTAGTCTACTGCGATAGAACTTTCCCTTACTTTGTGCATGTGTGTTTTTACAACTTCGCAATGGTATTTATCGTTTTGGTAGTCTTCTAGGGCGTTTTTGTCCTTTAACACAACTTCTAAAATAATATCGTAAGAACGTTCGCTTTTAAGAAAGTCTTTATGAGCCGAAAGGCTTTCTATAACGCTAATTTTTCCGTTCATAGAGTTTAGAATTTCTACGGCTTTATCTATATCTTCGCCCTTTTTTAACTTAAAGCATACAACGTGTTTTATCATATGTTTTCTCCAAATAGTATTCTATTATAATTATAGCACGAAAATTGTGTTTTTGCAAGATAAAAAATCCCCAAAGGCAGTTGCTTTGGGGATTTTAGTGCTTTTATTTTATCACGACTGATTGATATACCAGAACGCTTTGATATCAGAACTATATTGTTCGTCTTCTGGCAAGCAAATTTCGATGGTTGCTTTTAGGCGGATATCCTTTGAAGATGCACCAATTAAAATTTCAAAATGTCCGTTTTCTACGTACCAGTCTTTGGTGTTCACGTCGAAGAAAGCAAAGTCGCGTTTAGAAAGTTTGAAAGTTACTTTCTTTTCTTCGCCGGCTTTTATAAAGTCCTTAGAGAAGTGTTTTAGTTCTTTACAAGGGCGAACTACCATAGAAAGCACGTCGCGTATATAAAGTTGCGAAACTTCTTTCGCATCAACGTCACCAACGTTTTTAATAGTGTATGAAACTTCGTAATCTAATTCACTAATCTTTTTAACTTGTAAATCTTTATACTCGAAGTCGGTATACGATAAGCCGTAGCCAAATTCGTACATAACGTCTATATCGTATCTATCGAAATGGCGATAGCCAACGAAAACCCCGTCGTTATACCAAACGGCAGTTCCGTCGCCCGTTTCGTCGCCACAGAAAGTGTCGTTTAAGTCGAGTGGCCAAGTTTCGGTTAGTTTACCACTTGGGCAAACCTTACCGGAAAGAATATTTGCAAGTGCGTGGTGCACGCCTTGACCAGCATAGCCTGCATACACTATTGCTTTTGCGCAGTGTTCCCACGGCGTTACGTCGATAACGCTACCTGAATAGATAATAACTACTAAGTTTTCGTTGATTTTAGATAGATTGATAATCATATCTTCTTCTATCTTATCAAGTCTTATTTTAGTTCTATCACAGCCTTCGCGTTCATAATAACTTTCGTTGCCAACGCATAAAATCGCCACGTCTTTGCCGTAAGATTCTTTATATAGGTATTTATAGTAGGTTGGGTTCCAGTCGATTGACCTATAAGCAAAGTTGCCGTTATATTTTACGTTTGCGTTAGGTAACGCTTTTTGCAGAGTAGTTGCAAGGTTTGGTATCTTATAGTTGGTAGTAACCCTTGCCGAGCCACCGCCATTGTATTCAGGTGTGTTTGCAAAATAGCCGTTAACGATTATATCACCTTTTGATAGTGGCAAAATATTATCTTCGTTTTTAAGTAGAACGATACCTTCTTCTGCAATTTTAATCGCGATATCCGTGCGCTCTTCTTCCGTTGTGGTAATTTTCTTTTTATCGTTATAAGTTTTTGCGATAAGTTCAAGTATGCGTTCTACACAAACGTCGATATCTGCTTCGGTAATGTAGCCTTTTGCAAGACCGTATCTAATTTCGTTTTCGTGCCCTTCGTCGTACGGCATGCGTAGGTCTAAACTTGCCTTTAACGATTTCCAAGAAGAGTGAACGGCAGCCCAGTCTGAAACGATAAGCCCATCGAAACCAAAAACTTTACGAAGAAGATCGTCCATTAAAGGTTTGTGTTCTGCAACGGCACAACCGTTTACGTAGTTGTATGAACACATAACCGTCCATGGTTTTGCTTCTAGCGCGATTTCAAACGGAAGCGCGTAAACTTCACGCATGGTTCTTTCATCTATATCGCAAGATTCTGATAGTCTATCAAATTCCCTATTGTTTGCAACGAAGTGTTTTAGGCTAGTGCCTATGCCTTTTGATTGCACGCCTTCGATAAACGCCTTACCCATTAAACCAGCAAGTATAGGGTCTTCTGAATAGTATTCGAAGTTTCTGCCGTTAAGCGGGGTTCTTTTGATATTAACGCCCGGCGCTAGCAACACGTCTACGCCTTGTTCAATACATTCGTCTGCAATGGTTGAGCCTTGAAGATAAGAAAGGCTCGTATCCCAAGTGTTTGCAACTACCACAGAAGACGGCATTGCCGTTGATGGTATCGCTTCCCATTTAGCGTTAATTTTTCTAGGACCACTAGGCCCGTCGTTTAAGGCGAGTTTTTTAAGTTTTCCGTCTGCTTCGAAAGTGCCGTTGTTTGCAACGCCGTTTAGAAGCAATATTTTTTCGTCTAACGTTAGTTTTTTAATGTCGAATTTCATGATTTTTCTCTCTTTTTTATTTATTTAGTGATGGTAACTTTTGCAAGAGCCCTAGGCTCGTCTGGATTGTTTCCGATTAGGCAAGAAATCTTACATGCTAGCATTTGTGCGAACAACGCGAACGGAAACATAGTAAATTCTTCGGGCATGCTTAGGTTAAACAACGCCTCGTTGCAGTTTGAAAATCTGCCGGTTAAAAGCATGTCGTTAGTGATAAGCAACACAGGCGCGCCAAGCGATAACATTTTCTTTATCAGTTTTATTTGGTCGGCACGAACGATTGCTTGCATTTCTTCATCGCAATCGTTTTTTGCGCAGTAAATAAAAACGGGTGTTTCTTCGTTTACCATTGCCATTGGGCCGTGGTAAAATTCACTGCCCGAAAAACCTTCCATTTTTATGTAACAGGTTTCTTGGAGTTTTAGTGTTGCTTCTAATGCGATTGAATAACACAACCCACGTGATAAAACGAAACCAGTTTTCATGTCCTTAAATTTTTGTGCGTATTTCGTGGTGAGCGCGTCTATTTCAGGAACGACGTGCGCCACGTCTTTATCAAGGTGTTTTAGGGTTATAAGGTTGTTTTTTAACCCCGCAAGTTCAGACGCTAGCCATAACATTAAATATAGTTGTGCGCAATACGTTTTCGTTGCCGTAACGCTTTTTTCTTCACCAGCAGAGCAATACAAGTGAAACTTGCACTCTTTTGCGATAGGACTACTTTCGTCGTTAGTAACGCCGATTGTGATTGCGCCTTGGCTGTTGCCGATTTTGATAACTTCTAAAACGTCTTCCGCCCTACCGCTTTGCGAACACGCGATAATAACGCTATTCTTATAGTTTACCTTGCCTTTATACATTGTGATAACGCTAGGCGCAGATAAGCCAACGGTATAGTTAGAATTGATTTCTAAAAGATACTTAAAGTATACCAACGCGTGATTGCTAGTGCCACGTGCAGCGCCAACGAAATTAGTTGCGTTGCCGTCTTTAACGGCTTTAAGCAGTTCAGTCATCGTGGTTTTATTTTTGCCTTGAATTTCGCTAAAAATCCTTGGTGTTTCGTTTATCTCTTTCCACATTAAAGTTTCTTTATAATCCATACTTTCCCCCTAAAAGAAACCTTTACACGTATTACAAATTAAATTTTTATATAATAGTAGGCATCTTTTGTTTATGTTCTGCATTTTTGCGGAATTTTTTGATTTTTGCCATTGCAGCAAAGTCTTCCGGCGTTTCGGTCATGAAGCCACGAACGATACATTTATCTAATTTTTGATAAGTAAAGCCAAATACTGCTTCGTCGGTTTTGCCGGTTAAGCCGTCTGCTGGGGCTTTAACGATATATTTTTCGTCTAAGCCGAATTCTTTTGCTAGTTCTTTGCCAAGTTCTATTACCATAGTGCAAGTGATACTGCCGATTGGGTTAAAGTCGCAAGCACTGTCGCCCCACTTAGTAGTCCAACCGATATATCTTTCACTTAGGTTGCTAGTGCCTGATACTAGATAGCCAAGATTTTGCGCGATAGCGTATAAATTAGTCATACGAACTCTTGGTGGTATGTTAGATTTTTCTTTACTGCCAAGTTCTACCGGTGAATTTTTAATGATGCTATCTACAGTTTCTTTAATATCGATAACGTAGTGTTTTAAGTTCAAGGTTTTAACAACGTCAAGCGCGTCTTGTAAGTCTTTTTGCGCGCCGTTCGGCATAATTATGCCAACAACGTTATCGCCCCAAACTTTTTTAAGTAGCATTGCAACCACGGTGCTATCTTTTCCACCGCTGATACCGACTACAACGCCCTTGCAATTGTTTTGTTCTTTATAAGCCTTTAAGCCTTCGATAATGCGAGTATAGTTATCCATCTTTTTTCTCCTTTAATTAGGTTTAATATAAATTTTTATTTTTTTAATTTTTAATTTTCTTCGTAACCATTAGGGTTTTTGGTTTGCCATCTCATAGCATCCTTACACATATCCTCTAACGTTTTTTCCGCCTTAAACCCAAATACTTCGTATGCATAACTTGGGTCTGCGTAGCACGCGTCTATATCACCTGGTCTTCTCGGCATGATTTTATAAGGAATTTCTTTGCCAACCACCTTTTCGAACGCTTTTAACATTTCTAATACCGAATAACCCCTGCCCGTGCCTAGATTTACTATAAGTAGGCCTGGATTTTCGGCTAGTTTATTAACCGCAAGAACGTGCCCTTTTGCTAGGTCTACAACGTGAATAAAATCTCTAACACCCGTTCCGTCAGGCGTGTCGTAGTCGTTGCCAAAAACGCCAAGATATTCTCTTTTGCCAACGGCAACTTGGGTTATATACGGGCAAAGATTGTTTGGAATACCTTTTGGGTCTTCGCCAATATCGCCCGATTCGTGCGCGCCAACCGGATTAAAATATCTTAGTATTGCGATATTAAAACTCTTATCAGAAGCGTATAAATCTTTTAGTATATATTCGATAAATAGTTTCGTACTGCCGTACGGATTAGAAGTTGACAACTCAAAATCTTCACGTATAGGAACGGACTTGGGTTTACCGTATACCGTTGCTGATGATGAGAATACTAGGTTTTTAACGCCGTGTTCTCTCATTTTAAGGGTTAAAACTAATAGCCCGCCGATGTTGTTTTCGTAGTATTCTAGCGGTTTTGCGCAAGATTCGCCAACGGCTTTATACCCCGCAAAGTTTATAACCGCGTCGATTTTATTTTCGGTAAAAATTTTATCTAAAATCGCACCGTCTCTAATATCGCCTTCGTAAAATTTTACTTTTTTTCCGGTGATGTTTTCTACTCTTCTAACGGCCTCGTATTTACTGTTGGATAAATTATCAACGCAAATTACTTGATGCCCTGCGTTTAAAAGTTCTACGGTTGTGTGCGAGCCTATATATCCTGCTCCACCCGTTACTAAAACGTTCATAATATCCTCCGATTTTTTGGTTTTATTTTTTGCCTATTATGTGACAATCTATTTTGCTTAGGAACTTAACGAAAGCCTTAAACCCTTCGTTATCTTTTTTGAACACGGCAGTGTTATATAGTATGTTTTTGCACACTTCGTTAACTCTATCTAAAACGCGTTTTATTGCACTTTCGAAATCTTCTGCCTTGCCTTCTTCCAGAAGTAGTTTTATCATTTCCTTATGAACGCTCATTGGGTTTTCAGGATTTGACAATTCTTCTTCGTTATACGCTTTGTTTTCACATAAAATATCCGCAACTTCGTTAAGTTGTTTTTTAAGCCTGCCCGGAAGAATAAACAAACCCATCGCCTCGATTAGCCCGATACCTTCTTTTTTAATGTTGTGATATTCTGGGTGAGCATGGAACACTCCGTCAGGGAATTCTTCGGTAGTTAGGTTGTTGCGCAGTATCATATCTATTATATACGCTTCCCCGTCTTTTCTAACGACAGGCGATAAAGAATTGTGCCTTACGCCTTCCGTTTCAGAAATAACGCCAACGCTTTCGTCGGTATGATTTTCCCAAGCGAAGATGATTTTTTTAGCAAGTTCGCTTAGCTTCGCCCTGTTTTTGCTTTCTAGCCTTATAACGCTGTTATACCAGTCAACGATACCTATTTTTACCTTTTTATAGCCTTTTGCGCTGAACATTTTTAGGTACGGTGCTTTGTGCATTGGCATCAAATGCCCGCCACCTTGGAAATGTTCGTGATTAAGTATCGAACCACCGATTATAGGTAACGATGCGTTAGAACCTATCATATAATGCGGAAAATAGTCTACGAAATCTAAAAGTTTTTCTATCGTGTCTTCTTTAACGTGCATTGGCGCGTGCTTTTCAGACACTGCTATTATATGCTCGTTATAATATCCGTAAGGCGAATATTGAATAAACCAAGGTTCTCCGCCAAGCGCAAGAGATACGGTGCGCAAGGTTTGCCTTGCGGGATAGGTTAAACTGCCCATAAAACCTTCGTTTTCACGGCAGAGCATACAAGCGGGATATTTTGAATTAGACTTAGGCAATGATAGTAGTTTTGCAATTTCTTTATTGTCTTTTTCAGGCTTTGATAGGTTTATGGTTATTTCTAAGCACCTATCCCCGTCTTTATAATCCCATTTAAGATTTTTTGAGATTGCCGTTTTTTGAACGTAGTTGTTTTTTATTGATAAATTGTATAAGTAATCGGTTGCTTGTTTAGAGCCTTTTTTCGCCTTTATAGCGTTAAAGGTTTTATTTACCATTGATGGCAATGGCGTAAGCATTCCGAAGATATGTGTGCTGTATAAATTTTCGTATCCTTCTTCTACTAAACCGTTTTCTATCGCGTAGAGTTCGATTTGTTTAACTAGTTCGTCTGGCACGTCGTAGTTTTTAACGAATTCTACGTTGGGTTTTTCGGTTATCGGTTCAGTGCACTTAAATTCGCGAAGAAGTAAATTTCTCACGTAATATTCGTCTCTTTCTTTAAGATCTAGATGCACGCTAGCGTATGCTATAAGTTTTTCTACTAAAACTTTGCCGTCTATCATAATTAGTTCCTATCCTTTTTCGCGTAGTAGTAATGATATCTACACTCTTTATTAGAGTTAAAAAGTTTTCTGTTACGGTCGCTTTTCTTGCCAAAAACCCTTGTAAACCCTTTGTGCGAAGTTATCAAAAATAACGACCAAGAATCAAGTTTATCGTAAACCTTTCTAAGATGCTTGTAGCACGTTTCGGCTTCGTCTAAATCGTATACCCTTTCGCCGTAAGGCGGGTTGGTTACGATAGTGCCGTTTTTTAAGTCGGTATAAAAATCTTTAACGTTTTTAACGCTGAATTCTATGTTCTTTTCAACGCCAGCGTTTTTGGCGTGTTCTTTTGCAAGTTTTATTGCCTTTGGGTCGATATCACTGGCAAAAATTATCGGATTAGAGTTCGGCTTTTCGTTATCTATCGCTTCTTCTAGCGCAAGTTTATAAACGTTTTTAGGAAACTTTATAAAATCTTGATACGCGAACGACCTTTGCTTTCCACTTGCGATATTTAGCGCGATTTTGGCAGTTTCTATGGCGATAGTGCCCGAACCGCAAAACGGATCGCAAAACGGGTTTTTATAATAATAATCGCTAGAAAGTATCAGCGCCGACGCAAGCGTTTCTTTTATAGGCGCAATGCCCACTAAATTTCTGTAACCACGCTTGTGTAGCCCCGCCCCACTAGTGTTTATCAGTACCGAACACACGTTAGATACCAAATGAAACTCTATGCGATACGCCGTTCCGCTTTCTTCTAGCGAAGATACGCGGTATTTATCCATAAGGCGTTTTACTATGGCTTTTTTAACGATACGTTGACTGTCAACCACTGCGAAAATTTTTGATTTAACGCATTTCCCGTTCACGTCTATCTTGGCGTTTTTCGGCAAAACGTTTTCCCACGGGACGTTATACACACCGTCAAACAAATCGTCGAAAGAAAGGCAATTAAACGAAGTAGCCTCTACGTAAACTCTATCGGCAGTGCGCAAATTCATGTTGCATCTAGCAACGTCTAACGCACTTCCGACAAATGAGATAGAGCCGTTTATTGCTGGCGCGTTTTGATAACCTAAACGCGCTAATTCCTTTTTTAAAACGCTTTCCACACCAGACGCGCACGTTAGCGTTATACTAAATTTTCCGCCGAAATCTAAAGAGTTTTTCATTTATAAATATTATAATATAAACCACGCTAAAAATCAATACTTTTTGAAATTTATAATTAAGTTTATTATTTAAATTTTTATAAAAACCTTGAAATCTAATTCAGTTTCGGTTATAATTAAAAAAAACCTTTTAGGAGATACATTATGAGCAAAGAAAAAAAACCATGCTACCTTTCTCATTTCGTTAGAAAGGGGCTGATTATCCCCGCGTTGTTTTTTGCAGTTTTATTCTCTTTTCTACTTATGCTTTGCATTGAATATAAGGTACTCTCACAAATTTGTGTTCTAAGAGAATTTTACTTTATTTTAGCAACTCTCGCTTACTTTGGTATCATACTTTTTATTTACCTTTTCGTCTGCGCGAAAGACCGCAGGGCAACCTTTGGCGATAGTATTACCGTCGGCTTGTTTTTAGGTTCTATTATTTACGCGTTATACCTTGTGTTCGCGCTTAAAACTATCTCTATCGTAAGGCTTGTCGTTTGTGGCGCGTTATTTCTAATTTCGCTAGCGTTTATGATTATCGCACTAGTTAGATTTAGCCCTTACTCCACGCGCGAGATTTTCTACACGAAAAACAACCTTAACGCATATTACCACGTGATATTCAAAAAATACGGTTTCTTAGGAATTTTTTTCGTGGCGTTTGCAATCACCTGTTTTTCTTACATAACCACCAAAACTGAACTACAACTTCCTGCAAGCAAAAAACCACTTGTTATCGTTTGTTTAATTATACCCGTTATTTATCTACTCGTTAAATCAACGGTTAAGAAAATCAACTTGTTCGACGCAACGCTTTTTTCAGCAACGATAGCGCTTCCACCAACGTTTATTTTGTCGGTGTTCTCTAACCCACTTAAATTCTTCGGCGGTAGTTTCTACGTTTGGGTTGTTGCATTTTTATTCGTTGGTTTCTTCTTTATTATTAGGCTATTATCTTTTGATAACTCGCCTATCACCATTAAAGAATATCCTTTGCTTAAAAAATGCAAGGCTCTCGATTATTTTTATAAATATTCTGAAAAGTTCAGTTTCTTGTTCTCTCTAAGCGCGGGCAGTTTAGTGGCACTACTTATGCTTGCCTTCTCTAAATTTACTACCATAACCGTGGTTAGGGGCATCATTGATAAGAGCATCGTAGATTTTATGTTTATCCCAACTTACTACTGCGTGGCGCTCGTTTTAGGAACGCTTTTCGTGGGCAGTATGCTTACTGTTATAAACGTTAAGTCTAAAAAGATTACTTTTGGCGACATGTTTAACGTTACCTGCTTGTTCTTCTCGATATTCTCTTTCTTGCTATCGGTTAACGTTCTAAATAAAATCTACGTTACTTTCTTCGCTTGCTCTGCATTCTGTCATCTAATGGTTTTAATCACTAGAATTAAACAATACGTTCACGCGCAAAGCAAGTAAAAGAACAAGATATTTCTTCTAAAAACTTAGTTAAAAATCAAAACCCTTTCGTTGTTTCGAAAGGGTTTTTCGTTTATTTTTTAACGCTTAATTTTGTTTAGTTTTTTAGTTCTATTTTAAGCCGATTATATCTTTTACCACTTCGTTAGCGAGCAATATTCCCGCAACGCTCGGCACGAATATCATAGACGGAATAGTTCTTTCTTCTTGTTTATTAGCAATATTTTCTTCTTCGCTATAAACCACCTTAACGCCTTTTACGCCTAGATCTTTTAATTTTTTTCTAACAACCTTTGCAAGTGGGCAAACGCTAGTTTTTTCTATAAACGAAACTTTAAGCAGTTCGGGGCGCATTTTTCCGCCCGTGCCCATGCAAGAAATTATTTTAACACCTTTTTTAGTTGCGCGTTTAATAAGTTCTATTTTCGCGGTAACGGTGTCGATTGCGTCTATTATATAATCAAATTTAGTTAGGTCGATTTCATCAGCGTTTTCGGGCAAATAAAAGGTTTTTATAGCAGTTATATTAACGCTATTGTTTATGCTTTTTGCACGTGCTTTTATAACTTCTACCTTGTCTTTTCCAATCGTTTCTTCGGTGGCGATAATTTGCCTGTTTATATTGCTTTTTTCTACTATATCAGCATCTATAACGGTGATATTTCCCACCCCGCTACGCACTAGGCACTCTACTGAAAAACCGCCTACTCCGCCCACGCCGAAAACGGCAACGTGCGCAGTTTTAAGTTTTTCTAGATTGTCTTTGCCGATAAGCAGTTCTGCCCTTGATAGTTCTTCCATTATAGTAAGGTTATTCCTTGTTCTTTTAGTTCGGCAACGACCTTATCGCTCCATACCGACGCTTGAACTTCGCCTATATGTTTCTTTTTAAGTAGCAACATACAAACTCTGCTTTGCCCTATGCCACCGCCGATAGTTATCGGTAGTTTTTTATCTATAATGCCCTTGCAGTATGCGTTAGAAAGTTTATCGAGTTCTTTTTTCTTTTTAAGTTGTTTTACTAAACTCTCTTCGTCTACTCTAATGCCCATAGAAGAAATTTCTACGGCAGTATCTAAAACGTCGTCGTAAATCATAATATCGCCGTTTAGTTTCCAGTCGTCGTAGTCGGCTGCGCGTGTATCGTGCGGTTTGCCGTCTTTTAAATTCCAACCGATTTGGTAAATGAAAACGGCTTTATGCTTTTTAGTTATTGCAATTTCGCGTTCTTTTCTAGTAAGGTTTGGGTATTCTTTTTCTAGTTGTTTTGTAGAAACAAAAGTAATTTCCTTAGCAAAATCATTTTTTAGTTCGGGATATTTTTTCTCTACTAAATTTGCAACCTTATAAAAAGCCTTGTAGATACTTTTAACGGTGCTTTTTAGATAACTTAGTTTTCTTTGGTCGCGCCTAATAATCTTTTCCCAGTCCCATTGATCAACGTAAACAGAGTGCAAATTATCAAGGTTATCTTCGTCTCTTCTAATGGCGTTCATGTCGGTATAAAGACCTTCGCCCACGCTAAAACCGTACTCGTATAGCGCGTTTCTTTTCCATTTCGCCAAAGATTGCACTATTTCTACTTCGCGATTAAGCGAAGAAATATCAAACCTTACAGCCCTTTCCTTTCCACTTAAATTATCGTTAAGCCCCGTTTCTGGAAACACGAAAAGTGGCGCAGAAACCCTGATTAGTTTTAGCGCTTTTGCTAGTTCTTTTTCGAAATTATCTTTTATGTATTTTATTGCAATTTCGGTTTTTATTACGTCAAACCCCGTGGTTGTTTTCATTAGTCTCTCCGTTTATTTTAAATATTCGATAAGTTTAGAAAATTCGATTTCTTCTTCAATTCCACTTTGCATTTCTTTTACTTTTATCACGCCTTTTTCTAGTTCAAACGAACCGATTACTCCAACGTATTTAGCACCGATTTTATCGGCGTACTTAAATTGTGCTTTAATGCTCTTGCCCGATAAATCAGTTTCGCATTTTATTCCGCTATTCCTTAACGAAATTAGCAGTTCGCACGCTTTAACGCTTTCTGCGTTGCCCATTGACGCGATATATATTTTTACTTCTTGTGGCGCAGGAATTTCTATTCCGCTATTTTCCATAACGATTAAAAGTCTTTCAAGCCCCATAGCAAAGCCTATGCCCGCCGTTTTTGGACCACCGATAGAAGATATTAGATTATCGTATCTACCTCCACCGCAAACCGTGCCTTGCGCGCCGATTTTATCCGAAACGAATTCGAAAACGGTTTTAGTATAATAATCTAATCCCCTAACTATATAAGGATTTACTTTATACTCTACGCCCATGGCAGTTAAATATTCTTTAAGTTTATCAAAGTGGTCTTTACAATCTTCGCAAAGATAGTCTAAAATCTTCGGTGCATTTTTCATAATACCCTTACACGTTTCGTTTTTGCAGTCGAAAACGCGCAGTGGGTTTTTTTCCATGCGTTCTCTGCATAGTTCGCATAAGTCGCCGTAACTATCTCTTAAATATTCTTTAAGCGCTTGGTGAAATTTGGCTCTACAATCAGGGCAACCTATGCTATTTATATATAGCGAAAGTTCGGTTATGCCAAGTTTGTTAAGATAAGTTTTAGCAAGTAGTATTGCTTCTGCATCGGCAACGGGTTTAGAAGTGCCAAGTAGTTCTACGCCGAATTGGTGAAATTCTCTTAACCTGCCTGCTTGTGGGCGTTCGTATCTAAAACAACTGGTTATATAGTAAAGTTTTTGTGGCAAAACTTCGCTATACAATCCGTTTTCAATAAAAGAACGCGCAACGCCTGCCGTACCTTCTGGTTTTAGCGTGATACTGCGATTACCTTTATCTAAAAAAGTATACATTTCTTTATTAACTATATCGGTGGTTTCGCCAACGCCCCTTAAAAACACTTCGGTATGTTCGAAAGTAGGCGTTCTTATTTCGCTAAAATTAAACGAATTAGCCACTTCTCTTGCCGTATTTTCTAGATATTGCCATTTATACGCGTCTTTTGGGAGCACGTCTTTTGTGCCTTTTGGAATATTTATCATAATTCTTCCTTTATTACAGAATATATTTTTTTAGGTCTTTGGTCTTTTTCTCTACGCCTAGTTTATTCATAACGTAGTTTTTATCGATAACGATTTCTTTTGTTTCAGAGCCGTCGGCTTCGAACGAAATTTCGTCTAAAAGATTTTCCATTATCGTGTGTAGTCTTCTTGCGCCGATATCCTCGCTAGTGGCGTTCATATCTTCTGCAACGCTTGCAATTTCTAAAATAGCGTCGTCGGTGAATTTTAGGGTAACACCGTCTACTTTAAGAAGTGTTGCATATTGCTTTGTGATAGCGTTTTCAGGCGTGGTTAAAATTTCAACGAAATCTTTTTTAGTTAAACTGTTTAGTTCAACTAAAATTGGAAATCTGCCTTGTAGTTCGGGTATAAGATCGCTAACCTTAGAAATATGGAACGCACCCGCAGCGATAAATAAGATATAGTCTGTTTTAATTGCGCCGTATTTGGTCATTACCGTGCAACCTTCTACGATTGGCAAAATATCCCTTTCTACGCCTTCGCGCGAAACGTCTTGTCCGCCACCGCCTTTTTTTGCTGCAATTTTATCAATTTCGTCGATAAAAATTATGCCTTCTTGTTCAGCCCTTTTAATCGCTTCTTCGTTTACAGAATCTTTGTCGATAAGTTTATCGGCTTCTTCTTCGATCATAAGTTTTTTGGCTTCTTTAACGGTAAGTTTTCTTTTCTTTTTCTTTTTGGGCATCATATCCCCGAAAATACTGCCTATGCTTATTTCTGCGCCACCCGGCACTAGTTCCATAGGTTTTGGGTTCTCTACTATTTCGATTTCGATAAGTTCGTTATCAAAATAGCCCTTTTTAAGCCCATCTAAAATGTTTTGCAAAAAAATAGGCTCTGGCGTTTCGCCCCTATCGGCCTTTCTTATTTCGGCAACGATTTTAGCGAGTTTTTCTAAAACTATTTTTTCGGCTTTTTCGTTTACCTTCTTAAATCTTTCTTCGTTAACGAGCCTAACGGCGTTTTCTACTAGGTCGCGAATCATGCTTTCTACGTCGCGCCCAACGTAGCCTACTTCGGTATACTTAGTTGCCTCTACCTTAATAAACGGCGCGCCAACTAGTTTTGCAAGTCTTCTTGCAATTTCGGTTTTACCAACGCCCGTAGGCCCTTTCATTATAATATTTTTCGGGGTAATTTCTTCTCTTTCGCTAATAGATAAACTACTTCTTCTGTACCTATTCCTTAGCGCGATTGCAACTGCCCTTTTGGCTTCGTTTTGCCCGATTATATATTTATTTAGTTCGTTAACTATTTGTTTTGGCGTTAAATTCATTTATCTCTCTCCACGATTATTACTCTTACTTACAATTCTTCACAAGTGATGTGCCCGTTAGTGAACACACAAATTTCGCTTGCTATTTTTAGCGCTTTTTCGGCTATCTCTCTTGCCGAATAATCAGTTTCTTGAATAAGCGCTCTTGCGGCTGCTAACGCGTAGTTTCCACCACTGCCGATAGCGCAAACGCCGTCTTCCGGTTCAATAACTTCGCCCGTGCCCGAAACGATTAAAAGCGTGTCTTTATCAGCGGTAATCATCATTGCTTCTAGTTTTCTTACCTTGTCGTTGCGCCAAAGTTCTGCTAGTTCTACGGCACTGCGCATTAGATTGCCCGAATATTTATTAAGCATTTCTTCAAAGCGTTCTGAAAGCGTAAAAGCGTCTGCAACAGAGCCTGCAAACCCGAATATAACTTTGCCGTTATAAATTCTTCTTACCTTTACGGCGTTGTTCTTAAAAATTATTGATTGCGACATGGTTACTTGTCCGTCGCCTGCGATTGCGGTATGCCCGTCTTTTTTAACGGCGCATATCGTTGTGCCCATAAATTGATTCATAAAGTCTCCTTGTACTTTTTGGTGAGTTCTAAACTAATATTTGCAAGTTTAGTTTTCTTTTCTTTTTTATCTCTAATCATTGCTACTTCGCCTTTTGGCAAAATACCAAAGTTTGCGTTCATCGGTTGAAAATCTTTGTTTTCAGTCGCAATATAGCGTGAAAGCGCGCCTAAAACGGTTTTTTCGGATATCAGCCCCACGCCGTTTTCTTTTATTTTGTTTAGAATATTTATCCCTACGATAAGTCCGCTACCCGCACTCTCTACGTAGCCTTCCACACCCGTTATTTGACCGGCAAAATAAATTTTGGGGTTTTCTTTCATAGAAAAGTCTGCGTTTAGGCAGTTAGGCGATTTAATAAACGTGTTGCGGTGCATAACGCCGTACCTTAAAAACTCGGCGTTTTTTAGGGCGGGAATTATAGAGAACACGCGCTTTTGTTCGCCCCAAAGCAGATTTGTTTGAAACCCTACTAGGTTATACATACTGCCTTCTTTATCTTCTCTTCTCAGTTGAAGGCATGCATAAGGCCATCTGCCTGTTTTAGGGTCGTCTAACCCAACGGGTTTAAGCGGGCCGAAACGCAAAGTGTCTTTGCCCCTAGACGCCATAATCTCAACGGGCATACAACCTTCGAACACCGTGGTATCTTCAAAACTATGTAGATCTGCTCTTTTTGCTTTTAATAGTTCTGAAACGAATAGTTCGTAAGTTTCTTTGTCCATTGGGCAATTAACGTGGTCGTTATTACCCCTGCCGTATCTATCGCCGAAAAAGGCGAAATCCATATCTATACTTGCAAAATCTACTATCGGCGCAGACGCGTCGAAAAAGGCAAGTTCGCCACCCGTTATTTCTTTTATAGCGTTAAACAATTTTTCGGTAGTGAGCGGGCCTGTTGCTATAACTAGGTAGTCGCAATCTGCGTCGTTTATTTCGGTTATTTCCTTAGAAATAAACTTTATATTAGGGTGCGACAAAATCTTGTCAGTTATATAACTTGCAAATTCTTCTCTGTTAACGGCAAGCGCGCCACCTGCGGGAACTGCCGTTCTATCGCCCGCTTCTATGATAAGCGAACCTAAAATGCGCATTTCTTCTTTAAGCAGTCCGCACGCGTTGCCGTAGATATCGTTGCTTTTAAGCGAGTTAGAACAAACTAGTTCGCCTAGTTTTTGGCTTTTGTGCGCCGGCGTGAAAGAGTTTGGCTTTATATCGAAAAGTTCTACCGTAACGCCGTTGCTTGCTAGATAATAAGCCGTTTCCGAGCCTGCAAGACCTGCGCCTATAATTTTTACTTTACTTTTTTTCATTGTAAGCACACTTTTTGTCAGAGCAAAGCACTTTTCCGTCTATCTTAACTAGGTATTTGCCACAAACGGAGCATTTTTCCCCAGTAGGCTCTTCCCAACTCATAAACTTACAGCCCGGGTAGTTAGAACAGCCGTAGAAAACGTTGCCTTTTTTAGTAGCCATTTTTTTGGTCGGCATACCGCACTCTGGGCAGATACCCGAATTTTCAGTCATGCTAACGGTGTTCTTACATTTTGGATAGTTAGAACAAGCAAGGAACTTGCCAAACTTACCTTCGCGCTCTACCATTATTCCACCGCATTTTGCACATACCCTATCGGTTGGAATAACCGTTTTCTCGTTTACCGGCTTAATGTTTTTGCATTTTGGATAGTTAGAACAAGCGTAGTAGTTGCCGTATCTACCAGAATTTATAATCATTGGACTACCGCATTTATCGCATAAAACTTCGGTTACCTTAGACGCTTTTAGTTGGTCTTCAAAAGGTGCGTAAAAATCTGCGATTAGTTTATGCCAGTCTTTTCCGCCTTCGCCGATATCGTCTAAATCGTTTTCCATTTTCGCAGTGAAAGTTAGTTCCATTACGTCTGGAAAATATTTCACTAAAAAGTCAACTAGTGGATAACTAATTTCGTTAGGTATTAAATACTTTTTCTCTTTGCTAAGGTATTCGTGCTTTTTGTCCGTTAATTTTGCCATTATGGTGGCGTAGGTAGATGGTCTGCCGATACCTTCGTGTTCCATATTTTTAATAAGCGTTGCTTCGGTATATCGCATTGGCGGTTTAGTGAACTTTTGCTCTTTTAATAATTTTTTTAAGTTTAGTTCTTCGCCGTCGTTAAGTGCCGGTAGCATACCCTCGGTTTCTTCGTCGGTTTCTTCTTTTTTAGTGTCGTCGTAAACGGCGGTATATCCCTTAAACACTAAGGTTTTACCACTGGTTTTGAATAAGTATTCGCCTGCTTCGATAGAAACGCTAACGCCGTCGTATTTAGCGTCTGCCATTTGAGATGCGATAAATCTATCGTATATTAGTTTATAAAGCCTATATTGGTTTCTATCTAAAACGTCTTTTAGGCTTTCGGGCGTTCTATTAACGTCTATTGGGCGGATTGCTTCGTGCGCGTCTTGAGAGTCTTTTTTAGAACGATAAACGTTTGGTTTTTCAGGCACGTAAGAATCGCCGTAGTTTGCTTTAATATAGTTTCTTGCTGAATTTTGCGCTTCTACTGAAATACGAACAGAGTCGGTACGCATATACGTGATTAAAGCAAGGTGCCCGTTTTTAGTTTCCACGCCTTCGTATAGCCTTTGTGCAATTTGCATTACTTGCGGGGTGGTTATGTTAAGTTTTATTGAGCCTTCTTGTTGAAGCGTGCTGGTTATAAACGGTGCGGGCGCGTGCGATTTTATTAGCGAGCGCTTTACTTCTTTTACCTTAAACGGTAAAAGTTTTAATGCGTTTTCAATTTCAAGTGCCGTTTCGCCGTTCGGTATTTTGATTTTTTTGCCGTTCTTTTCGGCAAGCAATACTTTTAGAGTTTCGCCGTTAGTTTTAGAAAGTTCCGCTCTAATATTCCAAAATTCTTCTGGCTTAAAGCCTTGAATTTTTCTCTCTCTATCAACAACCATTTTAAGCGCAACGGATTGCACCCTACCCGCAGAAAGCGTTTCGTTTAGCCTAGAACTTGCAACGGGCGAAATTGAATAGCCAACTATTCTATCTAAAACACGCCTTGCTTGTTGCGCGTCTACTAAATTCATGTCAAGTTTTCTTGGGTTTGATAGCGCTTCCTTAACCGCGCGTTCTGAAATTTCGTTAAACTCTATTCTGTTAGGCTTGGTTATATCAAGACCTAAAACTTCGGCAAGGTGCCAAGAGATTGCTTCGCCTTCTCTATCAGGGTCGGTTGCAAGATAAACGGCTTCTGCCTTAGTTGCTTGGTCTTTTAACCTTTTTATAACGTTCTTTTTGTCGTTAGAAATTTCGTAAGAAGGCTCGAAATTGCCGTCTAGTTTTACACCCATACGGTTTACCGGCAAGTCCCTTATATGCCCTTTACTTGCTTCTACAACGTATTCGCCTTTTAAGAACTTTTTAATAGTTTCAGCCTTGTGTGGCGATTCGACTATAATGAGTTTCATTTACTCCTCCTGCCTCGAAAGTTTTGCCATTATTTTTTTTATTTTATACTGCCGTATTCGTTTGTTCCGTTCTTATAAACCAAACCTTTAATTTCTAGTATTTGCAGTGTAGAAATTAGTTCAAACGGCTGTTTGTTTAGTTTTTGGGCTAGAACTTCTATATGAAGTTCTCCGTTAGATAAACTTTCTAAAATTTGTTTTTCTATTTCAGTTAAATTATCTTCTTTTTTTACGCTTTTTAGTCCGTAATAGTCTAAAATATCTTGCGCTTTATCGGTAAGAAGCGCGCCCTTTTTTATAAGGTCGTTCGTGCCTTCGCCAGATTTAACGCCTATTCCGTAAGGAACTGCAAATAAATCTCTACCAAAACTTACGGCGTATTCTGCGGTATAAAGCGCACCGCTTTTTAGCCCTGCGCTTGCTACTAGCGTGCCAACCGATAACCCTGCGATTATTCGGTTTCTTATAGGAAAGAAATAAGGCATCGGCTTAACGCTCGGTGGCGTTTCGCTTATCAAAAGCCCGATTTCTTTTGCTCTTTCTAATAATTCTACGTTGGTTTGCGGATATATATGTTCAAAACCGCCAGCCACAACCACAATAACTGGTGCGTTTTGTTCTAGACAAGATTTGATTACGCTAGCGTCAATCCCGTCTGCCGTGCCGGTAACGAGCGTTATTTTTGCACTAGTTAATTCCTTAACGATTTCCCTAGTAAAAGCCTTTGCGCTTTCACTTGCCCTTCTGCTGCCTACAATCGAAAAACACTTTTCGTTAAGTAGCGCGGTGTTGCCCTTAGCGTATAAAACTAGTGGCGGAAGTTCGATTTCTTTAAGGGCGTTAGGATAGTCTTTCGAATATATCGTAACAACTTTAACGCCGGATTTTTCTAGCGAAGTTAGCACGAATTTAAGATATTCGTCGGTCGCAGAATTTAGCAACAAATTATATTCGTTTTCGCCTATGTTATTTACGATTACCGTTCTTAAAGAAACTATCGCGTCTTTAATCTTGCTTGACGAAACGATGGTTTTATATATTTCTTTTTTATGCTTATATTCTAGCCCGATAAAACTATCTAGCCATATTAAACATAATTCTTCTTTCGTGTACTTCATCGTTAGTTGTGCCTATAACTTATCGCTTCTAAGATATGTTCTGGTCTAATTTCTTCGTATAAGCCCATATCTGCAATAGTTCTTGCAACTTTTATAACTCTACTTCTTGCTCTTGGCGACATGTTTAAGGTTTTATACGCGTTTTCTAAAATCTTTTCGCACTCTTCGGATAGTTTGCAGAATTTTGCTATGTGCTTTTCCGTCATATCGCTGTTGGCGTTTATCTTTTCGCCCTTAAACCTAAGTTCTTGTATAGCCCTTGTTCTATTTACGCGCGCCCTTACGGTTGCACTCGTTTCGCCAGTTGCTTTATCTAAGAGTTCGCTATACTTAACTTCGTCTACTTCAACTCTAATATCTATTCTATCAAGTAGTGGGCCCGAAATTTTCGCCATGTATTTTTGAATTTGTGCTGGGGTGCAATTGCACTCTTTATTTTTAGAACCGTGATTTCCGCACGGGCAAGGGTTCATACTTCCACACAAAATAAAGTTTGCGGGGTAAGTTACGCTTCCGCTCGCTCTCGAAACGGTTATAACCCCGTCTTCTAGCGGTTGCCTAAGCGCTTCTAGCGCCGACCTACTATACTCTGGCATTTCATCTAAAAACAAAACGCCGTTGTGCGCAAGACTTATTTCACCAGGGCGCAAATTATGATTTCCACCCGTAAGCGAAACCGTTGTTGCCGTGTGGTGCGGACTTCTAAACGGCCTTTTATACACTATGCCGTCGGTATCTTTCAAAGCGCCTGCAACAGAGTGAATTTTGGTAGTTTCTAACGCTTCGTTATAAGTCATATCAGGCATGATAGTAGGAATACATTTTGCTAGCATAGTCTTGCCCGTTCCCGGCGCGCCGACGAACAAAATATTATGCCCGCCAGAAACTGCAATTTCTAGCGCGCGTTTTGCCACGGCTTGACCTTTAACTAGCGATAAATCTACTTCGTATCTATTAAAATCACCGCCGCTACAAAACTCTCTACTCTCTAAAAGTGGTATGGGGTTTAAGCCCGACAAGTGATCGATAACTTCGGACAGCGTTTTTGCAGGATACACCTTTGCACCCGTTTGAAAAGACGCTTCTTTGGCGTTATCGTAAGGTAATATAAAGGTGTCAAATCCTTCACTCATTGCAGAGATTAGTATAGGAAGTATTCCGTTAACGCGCCTTATAGCACCGTCTAACGAAAGTTCGCCTAAAAAGATAATTTTATCGGTGCTTGCAACTAACTGCGAACTTGCTTTTAAAACGCCGATAGCAAGCGCTAGGTCTAAGATTGCGCCTTCTTTCTTCACGTCTGCCGGGGCAAGATTTGCAGTTATTCGTTTAACGGGAAAAGTTCTTCCGCTGTTTTTGATAGCAGAGCGCACCCTTTCTTTTGATTCCTTTACCGCCGTATCGGGAAGCCCCACCATATCAAAGCCTGGAAGGCCGTTATTTATATCCACTTCTATATCTAACGGAATACCTATAAGCCCGCTCAATGCAAAACTGTTAACTTTTGCAATCATAAAATACTGCCCCCACTATATAAATTACCCTATTATGATATTATAAACTATTTAAGGCAAAAAGTAAATGTTTTTTAGAACAAAAAAAAGAACTTATCTTTATTTGATAAGTTCTTTGGTTGTTTTTATTTTCTAACTTCTTTAACTTTCGCAGATTTACCAGTTCTTTCGCGTAGGTAATAAAGTTTCGCACGGCGAACTTTACCTTTTCTTACAACGATAATGTCGGCAACCTTTGGTGAATGGATTGGGAAAGTTTTTTCTACGCCTACGCCGAAAGACATACGCCTTACGGTAAAGGTTTCAGAAATGCCACCGTTCTTTCTTGCGATGCAAACGCCCTCAAACGCTTGTAATCTTTCTCTTTCACCTTCGATAACTTTTACCATTACTCTAACGGTATCGCCAACGTTGAATTCTGGAACGTTTTCTTTTAAGTTTGCTTGGTTAATTGAATCAATAATCTTACTCATTTTGCTTATACCTCCTATTAAACTAAACGTTCATTGCCCCAAATTTTTGCAAGAGGAACGCCCGAAGCGAATATTATATTAACACAAATTTAGCCTTTTTGCAAGCGTTTTTACACCGAAAATGCATTTATTATATGATTTACGCGTTTTTTTATTACTTCTACCACGTCGAACCGACAACAAACGTTCTCGTTGCCGTGTTTTATGAGATATGTATTGGCTAAATTTTTGTATTTTTCTCTTTTTTTATAGTTTACGGCTTCGGACGGATTGCCGAACTTTTCACTAGAACGCGTTTTTACTTCTACGAACACTAGGTATTCGTTATCTTTGCAAACGATATCAATTTCGCCGATATCCGTGGTGAAATTTGTTTCTAGTATTTCGTAGCCTAGGCTTTTTAGGTGTTTTACGGCTATCTTTTCGCCTATTCTACCCAAAAGTTTTTTATGAAAGTTTTTCGGTGCAGTTTGCAAGGTCCTATCTCCTTAATTTTGTCGATATGCGCTTTCGTGCCGTAGCCTTTGTGCTTTTCGAACCCGTATTCCGTATACTCTTTGGCGTGTTCCTTCATAAGGTTATCACGATATACTTTCGCCAAAATAGAGGCGCAACCAACGGTGTAACTTTTAAGGTCGCCTTTAATTAGGTAAAACGCGTTTATATCTAGCCCCGTATCCACCCCGTCTACTATGGTGATATCAGGTTTGATTTTTAGGCTATTAACAGCGCCCGTCATGCATTTTCTTACGGCGTTTAATATGTTTATTTCGTCGATTTCTTTTTCGCTTATTTCAAAGATAGAATAAGCCAAAGCCTTTTCTTTTATTACGCCAAATAGTTGTTCGCGCTTTTTTTCGGTTAATTTTTTGCTGTCCGTAACGCCTTCTATAATATCGTTTAACGGCATAATTACGCTAGCGCAAACTACCGGACCTGCAAGCGGACCGCGCCCAACTTCATCAACACCCGCGATAAGTTTATAACCTTTGTTTATAAGTTCTCTTTCGTATAACAGATTATCCATATTAGTCTAGCATTATTTTGCCGATTCTTCCCTTTCTAAAATCGTCTATAATAGCCCTTGCGCACCTTTCGTAGTCGTATTCTCCACCGCGAAGCAAAAACCCCCTACGATCGCAAATATCGTTATAAATCTCGATAATATCTCCGTCTAAATCGCTTATATCGTATTTTGCTTTTAGTTTCTCGGGCGCAATTTCTTTTAGTTCTTTAATAAGTTCGTACGCTAAATCAGAAAAATCTATATTAGCGTCGTTCATACTGCCGATATACGCTAAATGTAGCGCGTGGATTTGACTATCAAACGCTGGTGGCATAGTGCCTGGCGTGTCTAAAAGTTCTAGTTCTTTTAAGCGCACCCATTGTTTGCCTTTGGTTACGCCCGCTTTGTTACCAGTAGTGGTTTTCTTGCCACCCGATAGTGCGTTTATTATAGTAGATTTACCTGTGTTTGGTATACCCGCCACCATAAACCTTACCGGCAAGAATACACCCTTGTTTTTATTTCTTTCGATTTTTTCTTTTAATAGCGAAAACATTTTATCGTAAAGGGTGTCTATGGCTCTTTTATCCATAGCCGAAATAGCAACTACTTGTTTATTTTGCCTAGTAAACTCTAAAACAACGCGTTTTACGTCGGCACTCTCTACAAGGTCGCACTTGTTTAATACGTATAAAATTTTTTTATCCCTAAAAAGTTTGTCGAGTTTGGCGTTTATAGATGCGAAAGGCGCTCTTGCGTCTAGCACCACTATAACCCCGTCGACTGCTTTTAAGTTTTCTTCCATCATGCGCATCGCTGCGGTCATGTGGCCGGGAAACCATTGAAGTATTTTCATAAAAATTAGTAATTTTGATTTATTTTAATAAATCAGGACGATTTTTTTTAGTTATTTTTTTGCTTTGTTCTTCGCGCCACAATCTTATATTTTCGTGATGCCCAGAAAGTAAAACTTCGGGTACTTTGTGCCCTTTATAGTCTGCTGGGCGCGAATAGTGTGGGTATTCTAAAACACCGCTTGCAAAACTTTCGTCTAAAAGCGAATCTGTGTTAATAACCCCGTCTACGTACCTACAAACTGCGTCGGTAACTGCCATTGCGGGAATTTCGCCACCAGTTAAAACGTAGTCGCCGATCGATAGTTCTTCATCTATAAAAAGGTCTATAACACGTTGGTCAACGCCTTCGTAATGCCCGCAAAGAAGAAGTAAATTTTCGCATTTAGCGTATTCTAACACAACTTTTTGATTAAACACTCTGCCCTTTGGCGATAAGTATATTCTTTTAGCCTTGTGCTCAGGGTCTAGCGCCGTGATAGCGTCTGCAATAGGTTGAATAGTCATAACCATACCTGCACCGCCACCAAAAGGCGTATCGTCGCATTTTAGGTGTTTATCGGTGGTGTAGTCGCGAATATTTACTACGTTTATCTGTATTTTTCCACTGTCTTGCGCCCTACCTATTATGCTAGTTTTTAGGGGCGTAAACATCTCGGGAAAAAGCGTTAAAATATCAATCTTCATATAGGCAAACCTCAAAGTAGCGTTTTTCGTTTAGAATAATCTTTTGGTCTTCTACGTTTACGCACACCACAACGTCTAATAAAAACGGAAATCTTACTATTTTATTAGAAACCGTTTTAACGGTAAAGATATCCGTACGGTTAGGGATAATTTCGGTAACTTCGCCAAGCAGTTTTTCTGCGCCAAGGTATACTTTGCAACCAACTAAGTCGGCAACGAAGTAAGAATTTTCTTTAAGTTCTACCGCGTCTTTACGGTCGATAACTAGGTATTTATTCCTAAAAAGTTCGGCGGTGTTTCTATCACTAACGCCAGAAAGGCACACGAAAGCAACGCCACCGCTAACGCGTGCGCTAACTACCGTATACTGCTTGTCTTCTACGTAGACCTTTTTTAAATTTTTGAACCTTGTAATATCGTCGGTTAAAGGTTCTACTTTAAGTTCACCTTTAACGCCTTGTGGTTTAACGATAAAACCCACGTTGATTTTTTCTATCATAGTATAAAAAAGGGGGAATAATTATTCTTCCCCACGCTCTTTTATTTCTATAGTGTATTTCTTGCTTTCTTTTTGAGTGCAAGCGCGAACGATAGTTCTAAGCGCTTTAGCAAGTTTTCCACCACGACCGATAACTTTGCCCATATCCGATTCGTCTAGGGTAATAATAACTTTTATTTCCTTAGCAGATTCTTTAACGTCGTATTCTACGCTATCGGGTTTTTCGGCAAAACTGCCTACCACGAATTTGATTAGTTCTATCATTTTATCACCTTTTTAAAGTTATTTGCTTGATTTTCTAACTTTGGTTTTTGCAGGGGATAATTTGGTTGGTTTTGGTAAAATACCTTTATTTACTAAAATGTTTTTAACGGTATCGGTTGGTTGAACGCCTTTAGCAAGCCAGTCTTTTGCCTTTACTTCGTCGATAACGATTTCTGCTGGAACGGTGGTTGGGTTATAATGACCAACTTTGTCGATATACGCTCCGTCTCTTGCGTTTCTGCTGTCCGTGATTACGATACGGTAGAAAGGTGATTTTTTGTCGCCCATTCTGGTTAATCTCATTTTTACTGCCATTGTTGTTTTCTCCTTTATATATTGTTAAAATTTAAACATTTTATTGTTTCTCATTTGTTTCATCATTTGTTTAGATTGCTCGAACTGCCTTAAAACTCTGTTTACTTCTTGAACGCTCGTGCCACTGCCCTTTGCAATCCTATTCTTCCTAGAAGAGTTTATAATCGATGGATTTAATCTCTCTTTTTTCGTCATCGAAGATATTACTGCCTTCATTGACATCATCTTCTTTTCGTCGATATCTTCTTCTCTTATCTTGAATTTAGAACCCATGCCCGGTATCATCGAAAGTATAGACCTAATACCGCCCATTTTGTTCATCGTTTCAAACTGCGCTAAAAAATCTTCTAACGTGAAAGAGTTTTCTCTAAACTTCTTCTCCATCTTTTTAGCGTCGTCTTCCGTGATAGCGTCTTGCGCCTTTTCGATAAGCGTTAAAACGTCTCCCATACCTAAGATGCGGTTTGCCATTCGATCTGGGTAGAAAGGCTCAAGGTCGCCGAGTTTTTCACCAACCGAACAAAACTTTATAGGTTTGCCCGTTACGGCTTTCATTGATAGCGTTGCACCGCCCCTTGTATCGCCGTCTAGTTTAGTGAGAACTAAACCCGTTACTTCTAGGCGTTTGTTAAAGGTATCGGCAACTTCTACGGCAACTTGCCCCGTCATAGAGTCGACTACTAAAAGAATTTCGTGCGGGTTAACTTCGCGCTTGATATCTTCTAGTTCTTTCATTAGCGCTTCGTCTATTTGAAGTCTACCAGCCGTGTCGATTATTACGGTATCGAAAGCGTTTTGCTTTGCGTAACGTATCGCTTCCTTAGAGATTTTAACGGGATTACCTTGCCCGCGTTCAAAAACTTCACACCCTGCCTTTTCGCCAACCACTTTAAGTTGGTTTATCGCTGCGGGACGATACACGTCGCACGCAACTAAAAGCACTTTCTTGTTTTGTTTTTTGAGCATTAAGCCAAGTTTTCCAACAAGCGTGGTTTTACCTGCACCTTGAAGACCTGCCATCATTATAACGGTTGGAAGGCTTGGCGCGATAGTAAGTTTATCGTTTTTACTGCCCATTAACTCGATAAGTTCTTCGTTAACGATTTTGATTACTTGTTGAGTAGGCGTTAAACTTTTTAGTATTTCTTCGCCAACGGCGCGCTCGCTCACCCTACTAACAAACGACTTTACTACCGAAATATTAACGTCTGCTTCTAAAAGCGCTATTCGCACTTCGCGCATTGCGGTTTTTATTTCTAATTCGGTTAGTCTGCCGTGCTTTGTAAGTTTAGAAAATATATGATTAAGTTTTTCGGATAGCCCTGAAAAAAGTGCCATTACTTATCTAAAATTTCCTTGATTTTTATTTTTATTTCTTTGTCGTTTATTTCTTCTAGTAAAGAAGTTAACCTTTCTTCCCTATCTAAAACGCGCAAAACGTTTTCGTATTCGATTAGTTTTTGCTTTACTATTCTTAGCGCGCATGAAACGCTTTGGCGAGAAGTGCCTTCTACTTCCGCAATCTCCCCTAGCGATAAATCAAGCAGATAGTACGAAGAAAATAACTGACTTTGCTTTTCGGTAAGCAAACCTTTATATATATCGTATAATTTAACTAAACGTATATCTTCCATAAAACAAAAGGTGTAAAGCAAATTTACTTTACACCTAAATTATACACTATTAAATAATTTTGTCAAGCGTTTTTACAAGTTTTTATACTTTTTGTAAAACGAAGTTTACGCCTTCTAGTTCAAACGTTATCGTTTTGTTCTTTACCTCGCATTCTATCGGGTTAAGAACGTTGCCGTCTGGCGTTAAAACTAAAACGTTTTCGTCTTTTTCCCACTTACCGCCAAAAATATTAGCAGTTTCTTGATTAGAAGTTGAAGATAGCATAAAAGTGAAATCTTTTTTTAGTTCTATAACTATAAAATCTTCAGTAACGGTAAATTTTGCAGAATCCGCGGGAAATTGTTCGCCAACGCTTACGGTAATAGTTTCACCATTTTTTTCGCCCGTCATTGTCTTAAACTTATACGTTCCGTCAAGACTAGAACTAACGCAACCGATGGATAGCGCGCACGCGATACATAATAATATACCTAAAATTAAAGTAGTTATTCTTTTCACAATAGCCCCCTAATCACATTAAATAATATTAAAACGAATTAAAACATTGCATCGATAAACTCTTTGCTGTCAAAATCTTCTATATCGTCTATTTTTTCGCCCGTGCCAACGAAAGAAACTGGGATTTCAAGTTCGTAAGAGAGCGAAATGATAAACCCGCCCTTTGCTGTACCGTCTAGTTTAGTGAGAATAATGCCGTCTAGCCCCACTGCTTCGTTAAACACTTCTACTTGAGAGTTTGCGTTTTGCCCCGTAGTTGCGTCTAGAACGATTAGTTTTATAAAGTTTGCGTCGGGATATTCACGCTCTACAACCCTGCTCATTTTTTGTAGTTCAGCCATTAAGTTGGCTTTAACGTGTAGTCTACCTGCGGTGTCTATAATCAAAACGTCGGTATTTTTTGCTTTTGCAGAAGAAATCGCGTCAAACACCACGGCTGCGGGGTCTGCGCCTTCTTCGTGCTTAATTATTCTAACGCCCGCGCGGTCTGCCCAAACGGAAAGTTGGTCGCTTGCGGCTGCTCTAAAAGTATCGGCTGCGGCAATCGTTACGGTTTTTCCCATCTTAACGAACTTGTTTGCAAGTTTTCCGATAGAAGTGGTTTTGCCAACGCCGTTTACACCAACCACCATTATCACGCAAGGGGTGGTAAACTCTAATTTATCAGCGTAGTCTAGCGTTTCGAAAAGTTCTTTTTTAAGAAGAGAAATAACGTAGTCTTTATCCTTTAACCTTTCTTTGATAGCAGTATCGCGGATTTCGTCAACGATTTCCATTGTGGTTTGAACGGATACGTCTGAAGAAATTAAAATATCTTCTAATTCCTCGTAAAACTCTTCGCCTAGTTTGTTTTTTATAAATAGGTCTGATAGTTTGCTAGCGATTCCGTTTTTGGTTTTAGAAAGCACTTGTTTTAGTTTAGAAAACAGTCCCATAAAAGTTCCTTTATTGCGATTTTTTGTGTTTTAGGCAAAGTTTTTTGCCTAAGTTTTAGATTAGTTTAGGTCTTCGCCAGTGAATTCTGCAACGTCGGCTAGTTTTACCGAAACCATTTTAGAAACACCCTTTTCTTGCATCGTTACGCCGAATAAATTGTCCGCCATTTCCATAGTGTTCTTTTTGTGGGTGATAACGATAAATTGCGTTTCTTCGCTAAATTTGCGTAGGTATTTTGCAAATCTATCAACGTTCGCTTCGTCTAGCGCGGCTTCAATTTCGTCTAGCACGCAGAACGGCATTGGGCGCATTTTTATTATAGAGAATAGTATTGCGATTGCAGTAAGCGCTTTTTCGCCACCAGATAGTAAGGATAGGTTTTGTAGTTTCTTTCCCGGTGGTTCGGCAACGATTTCTACACCTGCTTCTAGCCTGTCTTCCACGTTGGTGTAGTCCATTTGTAGCATTGCCCTACCGCCACCAAACAATTCCTTAAATATTTTTTGGAAGTTTTGGTTAATTCTGTTAAACCCGTCGTCGAACTGAGTGAGCATTTCGGCTTTGATTTTGTCGATTGCTTCTCTTAGGTCTTTTTCGGCTTTTTCTAGGTCTTCTTTTTGCGCGGTCATTTCGTTGTAGCGTTCTTTAAGGATAGCATAGTCGTCTATTGCGGTGGCGTTTATTGCGCCGAGAGAATTACGCTTTCTTCTTAAAGTTGCTATTTCTTTTTCGCCGTTTTCAGCGTTATAACCTTCGATGCGAACTCTTAACGCCGTTTCGTAGGTTTCTTGGTAATTTTCAAGTATTGATTGACCAAAATATTCTAAGTCAGAGTCGATTTTAGTTAGCGCGATTTCTTCGGCGTGCTTATTTTCCGTAAGAACGTTAATTCTTTCTGCAACGCCGTCTTTCTCTTCGGCTAGTTTAACGAGTTTTTCTCTTAAATCAACCTTGTAATTTTCAATATTTTCGATATCGGCACGCAGTTTATCAACCACTGCTTTTTCTTCTTTCGTTAGCGCAACTTTTTCTTGTTCTAGCCTTAATTCTTCTATCATAGCGTTAGCGCCTTCGATACTGCGCTTTAAGTCTTCGATAGATTTTTCGCTAGAAGTTATAACGTTTTTAAGTCTTACGTTGTCGGCTTCGATAGATTCGGTTTTTGCGCGAATTTCAGTTAAAGTTACTTGAATTTCGGTGTTTTTAGCAGTAAGTTCGTCTCTTTCTTTTCTTAAAGCGTCGTATTCGGCTTGATGTTTTGTTTCGTCAGTTCTAGCCTTTTCTTTGCTTTCTTCCATCGTTTTAACGCCGGTAATTGCACTCTCCACGTCTTTAGAGAGTTTAGAAAGTCTTTCTTTAAGTTCTTCCATCATTTCGGTAATCGTTTCGATTTCTCTGCCGAGTTCAGATAAAGTACCTTCGCAAACGGCTAGTTTTTCGCGTTCTAAAACAACTTGTTGACGTTTGCCGTTATACACGTCGTTAAGAACGGAAAGTTCGTCAAGCGCTTTGTCGCGTTTTTCTTCAAGAACGGCTTTCTTTGCTTTAAGTTTATCCATTTCAGCGCGCTTAACTGCTAGAAGTTCTGCGTTTTCTTCTATTCTTCTATCGCTTGAAAGAACGCCACCGTCGTTGCTAGATTTTCTTGCACCACCGGTCATTGAGCCTTGTGGGGTGAACACTTCGCCGTCTAACGTAACGATTTTGAACGCGAATTTGTATTTTTTAGCGATTGCAGTTGCGTTTTCTAGATTGTCTACAACCAAAGTATTGCCAAGTAAACTAGAAATTATATTGTAATATTCAGGGTTATATGTAACTATTTTATCAGCAACACCTATCGCGCCTTTTTCTCTTAGCGCGCTAGTAACTTCCATAGTTTGAACACGTGGTCTTACCGAAGAAATTGGAAGGAAAGTAACCTTACCTATTCCGTTTTCTTTTAGGTAGTTGATTAAGAATTTAGCATCGTCCGCATCCTTAGTTACCACGTTTTGAGTTGCGGATTGCAACGCGTTGTTAAGAGCAACGTCGAAACGTTTTTCGTTAGTAATAATTTCCGCAACAACGCCTTTTATTCTAGATTTAACGCTAGAATTGTTTTTAGCGTTATTCATTAAAATCTTAACGGAATTTGCGTAGCCTTCGTAACTTTCCTTGGTTGCGCGGTAAAAGTTATCTTTCGTAACTAGCGAAGTTATCGTTGAGTTTAGTTTGTAAATTTCGTTATCTACGCCCGCTACTTCTTCGTTAAGAGACCTAACTTCGTCTTCTTTACTAGAAATTTGGTTTTTGTGTTCGTAGATAGTTCTATCTAGTTCAGTTATAACCGCGTCGCATTTTTCTTTTATATTAAATTGTTCTTCTCTCTTAAACGAAAGCGCGTCTAACCTTGCGGAAAACTCTGCTAATTTCTCGGTTAAATTGTCTTTTTCAATAGAGAGTGCGCCCTTGTTTAATTTGATATCGGTTAAAGATTCGATAGATTCAATAACCTTTCTTCTGTTTTTATCGGCAAGTTCTTCGCCAAGCAAGATTTTACCGGATAGCGCAAAAATTCTATCGGTAAGTTCCTTAGATTTCTTTACTAAATCTTTGATTTCTTGGTTGTTTCTCTCGATTTCTTGCTTGTTTAGTTTGATTGAAGTTTGAGAATTTTTGATTAAACCAAGGTTGTCTTCGATTTCTTTATTTTGCCTTTCAATTTGCCCTAAAAGGAAAGAAATTTTCTCTTCGTATAGCCTTTTTGCGCCCGTAGATTTTTCTATCCCTACACGCTTTTCGGTTAGTTCTTCGTTGAGTTTTTTAAGTCTTTCGTCGGCTAAATTTATGTCGCTAAACACTTTATCGTGTTCTGCTTGAATTTTATTAAGTTCGGCGTTTCTAAGTGCTAATTCTTCGTCTATACCCTTAATTTTGGTGGAAATGCGTTCTTTGGCTTTGCCAACGCCGTCTACCTTGCAAATGTATGTATTAAGTTCGTGTAGTTTAAGTTCTTCCGATAGCCTATTGAACTCTTTTGCCTTTTCGGCTTGCTTTTCTAGTGGGCCTAGTTGATTTTCGATTTCGGATAAAATATCGCAGTATCTAATTAGATTTTCACGCGTTCTTTCTAACTTTCTTTCGGATTCGTTTTTCCTAGACTTAAATTTAGCAATACCCGTTGCTTCTTCAAAGATAAGTCTTCTAACTTCGGGTTTTGCAGACATAATTTCTTCTACTTTACCTTGCCCGATTATAGTATAACCTTCTTTACCGATACCACATTCGTGCAATAAATCCACTATGTCTTTTAGCCTTGCAGGTTGCTTGTTTATAAAGTATTCGCTTTCGCCACTGCGATAAAGTTTTCTAGTAATTATAACTTCGTTATAGTCAAGAGAAAACATCTTTTCAGAGTTGTTAAAATATAGCGACACTTCGCAATAAGAAAGAGATTTTCTGTTTTGCGTACCGCTAAAAATAACGTCTTGCATGCTTTGTCCACGTAAGGTTTTTGCCGATTGTTCGCCAAGAACCCAACGTATAGCGTCGGCTACGTTACTCTTTCCGCAACCGTTAGGACCAACTATCGCGGTTATACCGTTATCGAATTTAATTTCTGCTTTATCTGCAAAAGATTTAAAGCCGTAAAGTTCAACTTTTTCGAAATTCAACTTTTCTTACCTTCCTGTTTCTTTAATAATTTATATGCTTTTTCGGCGGCTTTCGCTTCGGCTTCTTTTTTAGAACTTGCCTTGCCCTCAGCCAGTTTTTTCCCGTTTAATAATACTGCCATCTTAAATTCCGGCATGTGCGCAGGGCCTAAAACGGATAGCGTTTCGTATGAAATACTGCCTATTTTGCGTTTTTGCACGTATTCTTGCAGTCTGCTTTTACTTTCGCCACTGATTTTTTCCTTTCGGTCGTATTCGGTTTTTTTGTTAAAATCAGCAATGATAGTATCTAAAACGAATTTCTTTGCCTTTTCTAGCCCACCGTCGTAATAAATTCCGGCAACTATCGCTTCGTATACGCTAGAAAAAAGTTTTTCGTCGTAATCAAGGTTTTTAACGCCTTTACCTAACAGTAAAAACTTTTCTAAACCCATTTTTTTAACTGAATATAATAGCGGGGGTTTAGATACGATACTCGCTCTTAATTTAGTTAAATCCCCCTCGTCACCAAACTTGTTTTTAACCAAATATTCGGTAACGATAAAGTCCATTATCGCGTCCCCGAAAAATTCTAGTTTTTCGTTATCTTCCCCGCCGTGCTCGTGCGCGTAAGACGCGTGGGTAAAACACTTTCTTAGTAGCATTTTATCCTTAAAGGTATAACCTATCGCTTTTTCTATTTCCGTTATTTCAAAAATCATAATTCTTTAATAATATCACCGGCTTCTTCTAGTTTATCGGTGATTTTTTGATTGATATTAAAGTCTGCAAGTGCGCACGCTTGCAACACACTGTTTGCTATCGCCACACTTTTAGAAGAACCGTGCGCTTTAATAACTGGCTTAATCGTGCCTAAAAACATTGCTCCGCCTTGGTTATTATAATCTAATTTCTTCTTTAAGTTCTTAAAACTCTTTTTAAGAAATAACGCGCCGATTTTCGATTTTATAGATTTAGAAATTTCTTGTTTTAGGCTCTTAAAAATAACGCCGATTGCGCCTTCCATAGCCTTTAACGCAACGTTGCCTGAAAACCCGTCTGTAACAACAACGTCACAACAACCGCTTAAAATATCCCTACCTTCTATATTGCCTATAAAGTTTATGCCTTTCATTTGTTTTAAAAGCGCGAACACTTCTTTCGAAAAGGTGTTTCCTTTCTCGTCTTCCGTGCCGTTAGAAAGCAACGCTACTCTTGGGTTTTCTATGCCTAGCGCATTAGCGTAAACGTTGCCCATTAGCGCGAACTGACATAAGTTTACGTGCTTGCAGTCTGCATTTGCGCCAGAGTCTAAAAGCAGAACTTTTCCGCCCGTGATAGTTGGCAGAACCGGACATAGCGCAGGGCGATTAACGCCTTTTATTCTGCCGAGCCTTAGAGTTGCGCCAACTAACACCGCGCCGGTTGAACCTGCCGATACGAACGCAACTGCATCTTCTTTTTCTTTTAGTTCTTTTAGCCCTACGACTATCGAACTATTAGTTTTTTTTCTTATAGCCATAGCAGGCTCTTCTTCGCAAGTGATAACGTCTTCTGCGTCTAGAATTTCCACCCTAGACTTATCGTAGTTTTCACACGCTAAAATCTTTTCGATTTCAGTTTTTCTGCCAACTAAAACGGCTATAAAATCTTTGTTTTGTTCTAGTGCCGAAAGCGCGCCCAAAATTATCTCTTTCGGTGCGTTATCTCCACCAAACGCGTCGATTATAATTCTTTTCATATTCTACCTTATCAATTTGTATTTTAACCTTCTAACGTGCCAACGGTTCTTGGGAACGGCAACACGTCGCGAATATTTGAGATACCTGTTAAATACATTATCATGCGTTCAAATCCAAGGCCAAAGCCAGAGTGAATTACACCGCCGTATCTTCTTAAATCTAGATATGCTTTATAGTCTTCTGGGCTTAAACCGCACTCTTTCATGCGTTTTTCAAGTAGGTCTAGTCTTTCTTCTCTTTGAGAACCACCTATAAGTTCGCCGATACCCGGAACTAATAGGTCTGATGCGGCAACGGTTTTGCCATCGTCGTTAAGGCGCATGTAGAACGCTTTGATATCTTTTGGATAATCGGTTAAAAATACCGGTTTTTTGAACACTTCTTCGGTGATGTACCTTTCGTGTTCGCTTTGCAAATCTACGCCCCAGTATACAGGCGCATCGAATCTATCTTTAACTTTTTCTAAAATGCTAATCGCTTCGGTGTAAGTAAGCCTTACGAATTCGTTAGAAACAACGTTGTTAAGCCTGTCGATTAAGCCGTTATCGATAAACTTGTTTAAGAACTCTATTTCGTTAGGGCAAGTTTGCATAACGAAGTTGATAATATGTTTAACCATTGCTTCAGCGCAATCCATATCGTCTGAAAGGTCGGCAAAAGCCATTTCTGGCTCTATCATCCAAAACTCTGCGGCGTGGCGAACGGTGTTAGAGTGTTCTGCCCTAAAAGTTGGGCCAAACGTATAAACGTCTGCATAAGCCATTGCAAAGTTTTCTACGTCTAGTTGCCCAGACACCGTTAAACTTGCTTTTTTAGAAAAGAAGTCTTCTTTATAGTCTAGTGGTTTAGTGTCTTTTGCAAGCGCTTCTAAGTCAAGCGTGGTTACTTGGAACATTGCGCCTGCGCCTTCGCAATCGCTACCGGTTATGATTGGGGTGTGGATATACACAAAACCCCTTTTATTAAAGAAATCGTGTATAGCGTACGCGGCTTGACTGCGAATTCTAAACACGGCGTTAAACACGTTGGTTCTCGGCCTTAAATGTGGCATCGTTCTTAAATATTCTAGGGTGTGCCTTTTCTTTTGAAGTGGATATTCTGGAACGGACGTGCCTAAAACTTCTATCGTTTCGGCGCTGATTTCGAAAGGTTGCTTGTTTTCCGGAGTTAAAATAAACTTGCCGGTAACTTTAAGGCACGCGCCAACGTTTTGTTTTGCAATCTCTTCGTAATTAGTAACGACATCCCTTGCAAATACTACTTGACAGCCCTTAAAAAACGACCCGTCGTTAAGTTCGATAAAGCCGAAAGACTTGCTGTCTCTAACGGTTTTTACCCAACCGCATACGGTTACGGTTTGTGCGCTAAAACTTTCTAATTTTTCGTAAAATTCTTTGATGCGAGTTCTTTTCATTTTTGTTGCCCTTTTATGCTTTAATATAATTTATTATATTATTTAAATAAAAATATTTAAACTTATACTGTATTAGTATAACATAAGTAAGAACGTTTTTCAACATTTTTTTGCCGAAAATTTAAAAATATAAAGCCCACTCTAAAAAAAAGTGGACTTTATTATAACTTTATTTCTGTTTTTTCTATTCGGTTATCAAACTGCCGATTGGTTTTACGTAGGTTTGACGTTTTTTGATAATTTCCGTTTCAGCAAATTTCCATTGATTTAATATGTTAGAATTGCTTTCAAGCATCGGGTTAGATTCTATCCTTTGGATTTTATCTTTAACCACGTTGTTCATAATCCTAGAAATTACTATTGCGTTTATACCCGTGTTTTTATGAGTATGCGTTACGCCTATTATCGCCATTTCTAGTTCTTTTGGTTTATTGATTGATTTAAGCAAATCTATAAAGCCGAACGGCAAAATTTTGCCTTTGTTTTTTATAAGCGCGTTGGCAATCGACGGAAAACATACGCCGAACGCCACGATATCGTCTTTTTCGTCTACTAAAAAACTGCAATATTTTGGGTTGATTATTATAGCAAACGATTTTAATAGGTTTTTCCACGTTAAATCGTCTACCGGAACGTAGTTGTCTAAATGTCCGTACGCGTCGTTTAACGCGGTGTAGATTTTATCACCGTAGTTCTTGATTATTTGTTTTATCGAAAGCGTGTCTAATAGTTCTCTTACGTTATGTTTCTTTTTAAGTTTTTCTGAAATATCGGTAATTCTATCGTAAGATTTTATAGCAAACTCTTTTTCTACCCAAAGCGATTCGTCGTTAAAGCCTAGTTTTTTCATGTTTTCGCTAAAATACGGATAGTAGTAGTTAGTTGCATACGTACTGCGCTTGTCAAAACCCCAAGTTAACATGCCTTCTCTATCTTGGTCGTTAAAGCCCCACGGACCGTGGATGTTTTCCATGCCTTGTTCTCTGCCGAACTTTTCAACGGCGCCGATAAGCGCTTTGAACACTTCGATATCGTCTATACATTCTAGCCTAGAAAATCTTATGTATTTTTCTTTGCGCATCTCGTTTGAAGGTAGACTTATAAAGCCTGCTATTCTGCCAACTAGTTCCCCGTTTTTATAAGCAAGAAAGCCTTTGATAACGCTGTGTTTTAGGCTAAAATTCTTTTTCGGGTTAAAAGTGTTCATTTCGTCGTCTCGTAAAGACGGAACGTAGTAAGGGCAATTTTTATACAATTTTAGTGGATACGTGGCGAACAATCTCACGTCTTTTTTAGTTTTTACTTCTCTAATTTCTATCATAACTTTTTCTCTCATTTTTATATATGCTTTTGGCATTACCAGTTTATTATACACCACATTAAAAATTTTTGCAATAATTTGGCGAAAAAAAATCCGTTGCATAGCAACGGATAAATTTTGTATTCAGATTTTTTTGACAGGCAAGGTCTACTCTTGCGTTTTCTTAACCAGTCTTGGTGGCGACGAATCTTTAAGCGCCATTATATATTGTTCGTACTCTTCGTCGGTTAATTTTCTGATTTTGTTTTTCTTTTTTACTGACATATTATCCCCCAAAAAAATTTATACTATTATTATTTCGTTAGGGAAGATTTTTATTCTTTTTTTACTTTTTTATTTTGACTTTATTTTTTATTTTGTGAATTTTCGGTGGCGCGCTTACCTTTGATTTTTGCGTAAAACCTATCCTTAGAAAAATCACGTTCCACGTCGTACACTTCACCAAAAACTTCGAGCGCAAAGCGCAGTTCTTCAAAATCTGCGTAAGAAATATCGTCTTTTTCTATCACGGCTTTAATAAAAGGAACAGCCCTTTCGTCGCCGTATTTAGCAAGCAAGTTCACGTAGAACGGAATTTGTTTAGGATGCGTTAAAAATTCCTTAATTAGTATGTCGAACACCCTATCTTCTTTAAGTTTTACGTGCGCTAAAATTTCGGCGATGCACGCCCTAGTTTTTTCGCCTGCGCTTTCGTATTCGGCGCACAATCTATCCTTTATTTTATCGCTTTTTTTAGTTAGCATTTCTACCGCTAGTTCTTTTATAGGCTCGGCGTAGTCTAGTAGCATAAATTCTAAAAATCTTTGCTCGTCTATTTCGGCGTTTGCTTCTTCTATAAAGTTCATAACGTATAGCGTGAATTGTTCGGATTTATCTTGCGAAATCGCTTCTTTAAGAGCGCCGTGTTCCTCTGTTTTAGAAACTATTGCTTCGCACAAAAAATCACTTACGGAAACGCCTTTATCTAGGTGCGTTTCTAACGCTTTTAAAAGTTCCTTAACGCTAAAATTCTTATAGTATTCGTTGGGGGTTAAACCATCAAGTTCGGCAAGTTTTTCGTCGCCGAATTTTTGGTATAAAACGGGTATGTTATTCTCGATTTCTTCGGGTTTAACCTTGCCCACGTTTTTATAAACGTAGCCTTCGATATACTTATCGAACAAACTGTCTAAATCAATAATTTTAATCATTTTTTTCGCCTTTAATATCTTTGTTTTTTTCTATAACGCTTAAATATTTCAACACTTTTTCTGCGTTTGCGTCAAAGTTAGAAATTAGCCCTTTAACGTCTAGTTGCTTAACTGCCAAAATACATATTAGCGCGGTTACGTCTTTAAGGTCTTGCTCACCTGAAAATTTATTCTTAAAATTCTTGTAAATTTTATTAGTTGCCACTTTTAACGCATTTTCAGATGCCAAGCCGGAAGTGAACGTTTTTGATACTGCCAGCGCGTAGCAAGACGTGTAGAAAGTGTTTTTTTGCGCTTCGCTGTATAGTTTTTTGGGCTTAATTTCATAGTAAACCCCGTCGATAACAACGGGAATAACGTCTAAAAACCCGTAAGAGATTTTGCCGTAAACTATGGTGTGTTTTATCTCGTTATCAAGTTCTATATCTAAAAGCGCGTCGTCTAAAATTCTCATCGCCTTACTAGAGCCGTGTTCGATTAAAAGATACACCGCGCCTTTTGCTAGGCGAGAATTTTTTGAATATATGCACGCCTCTTGCGAGTCAAGTTTAGCAGGGTCGGTTACACTGCTTTTTTCGGACGTTTTTTTAGAACTTTTTTTAGCGATTTTCTCTTCGGTAACGCCTTTAATTATAATCTTTTCCTTAAATAAAAAGTTCTTGTTTTCGGGTTCTATTTTTCTAGCAATCGCGATTTCTTTTTTGGCTTTTTCTTGCTCTCCAAAAACGAATAAATAGTCGGCGTAGGTAGCGTGATAGTCGGCAGAATATTTATACTCGTTAACCAAAACGCGCAAAACGTTCAAAAATCTAACGTCTGCCTTGGCGTCCTTGATAATTTCGTATAGGTCTAACGCTTGGTTCTTATCGCCCGTAAAAGCGCCGATTGCGCGCTCTACGTAATACTCGAATTTTTCTTGGTTAGAAAGGTATTTATACAAAACCGCCATATTGCTAAAAATTAGTACGCTATCGCCTAGTATTTTCCAAAATTCTTTTAGTTTTTTTAGCCCGCCTTCGTAATCTTCTTTAAGTATAAACGCCGAAACGTAATCCCTAACGTCGTTTTCAGTAAATTGTTCTAGCGGAACTTTCGAATAGAACTCGTCAGCCATTTCCCCGCTCATTGCGCTAACGGCTTGACTTCCGCAAAAAAGAAGACGTTTATAGTGCTTTTCGTTAGGCGGATACGCCACGTAAAAAGGCGCTAAACTAGGCTTCGGGCTCAGTTTTTCGCTAAGTTCGGGCGCAACTTCGCTAACGCCTTCTCTGCCGTAATCGTCGAATATTTTGTTTAGATAGTAGTTAGATAAAACCACGTTGTCAAAAACGTCGGTATCAATCACTATATCTTTATACACGAAAAGTCTATCTTCTTTTGAAGATAGCGATAAAAGTTTAAACCTAAAAAAAAGCGCGCGGGCGTACTCTTCCATTTTCGAATAAAGGTCTGCAAGGTTTTTTATAACTTCTTTATCCTTGCGGTCTTTTAGATAGCGAGAGTACATTATTCCCAATGCGCCGATATAATCGCCGTTTTCTACCCTATCAAAGAATAGTTTGAAGGCGCGATTTTCAAATTCTTTCGTGCTTATTACTTTTGCGTTCATTAGAGTTTATCTTAAAGAGTTTGTTAGAGTTTATTTAAAAAGTTCCAAAACGTCTTGCTCGGTAAAAACGTATTCCGTTCTGCAAAATTCACAGTTAACGGATACTTTACCTTCTTTTTTTATTATTTCTAATAGTTCGGTTTTGCCAAGCGACACTAATATGCTTTTAACGTAGTCTTTATCGCACAAACAATGGTATTTTGGCGTGGCTTCGGTATAGAAAAACGGGTCGAACATATCTTCTAAAATCTTTATTCCGCCCATCTCTTTTATTAGATTAGAAATATTAGAAAATTCTTTTATTTTTTCTTCGGCGTATTTTATGGTTTCTTCGCTTGCGCCGGGCATCAATTGCAATATAACGCCACCAGCCCCGATACACGTTCCGTCTTTCCCTATTAAAACGCCCAAAGCCATTGCCGTTGGTTGTTGTTCTGAAAGCGCGTAGTAAGAAGTAAAATCTTCGGCAATTTCGCCACTAACGAGTTCGCTACTGCCAGAGTAAGGCTTTTTTAGCCCCATACTTTTAACGATAGTAAGCCTGCCTTTCGTGCCCACTGCACCGCTAACGTCTAGTTTGCCGTTGGGTTTTAGCGGTACGTCTACATTAGGGTTGTCAACCGTGCCACGCATGTCAAGGTTTCCGTTGCCACAAACGGTGATTTTGCCGATAGGCCCGTTTCCCTTAACCGTAACGTAAAGTTTATCGCCCTTGTTTTTCAAGTTAGACGACATAAACGTAGAAACGGTTAGCGTTCTGCCAAGCGCTGCTGCGCACACGGGCGAAAGATTGTGTATTTTTATCGCTTGATTTACCATATCGGTGGTTTCTAAAACCGAAACCGATAGTTCGCCGTTACAAACGAGTGCTTTAAGTAATCTATCCATAGTGTTATTGCGCCTTTTATTTTTTGCGTTTTTTCTTTTTGCCGTAGTTTTGGTGTTTATTTAGGTCTGCCTTTGCTTTTGCAATACGCTTTTCCATCTCAGTCATTTCTTTTTTGATTGCAGTGGTTTCTTCTTCTACTTTAACGCTGTGCGACGTGGTATGCTCTTTAATATACTCGTCGTTCGCTTCGGCAATTTTTACCTTGCTTTCGCGTAGTTTTGCAAGGTCATCACGCGTGAAGGAAGTTGGTAATTCGTGAAGTTTAATCTCGTCGTCGGTGATAGGTTTAACCGGAACTGAACCAAGACCCGTGCCGTTAGAAATAGCGTCAAGTTGTTTTTTGTATTGCTTGATAGTGGCGTTCTTCGATTCGTCTTTAACTTTTTCGTAAATACCTTTGTTGCGTTTTGCACCTTTAATTTTTGTATTTATAAACTTATCGTATATCCATTGCGAATAATTCGTCCAGACCAGCAACGCAAACGAGAACGAGAACAAGATTGCAAGTAATATGCCCAAAACGATAAAAAATCCGTCCATTATAATAAACGCGAAAGGAACTAGCGCGATTGTCATAAAGAAAAGGTTTCTAACGATTAGCCCTATGCTTATAACGAAGGCGTTTTTGATTAAGTGCCTGAATTTATATTCGTAGGTAACGGATAAGGTTATCATGTGCAAGCAAATCATACCGGCAAAAATCAAGAACATATAGCAAAAGATTTTTAGAAGAACTAATAGCCATTTCGCGCCCTCGCCCATTACTACGCGTTGATTATACGCGTCAATCGCGAGAACCGAAGCGTATAAAATTATGGCAAAAAGTAGCACCGTTCCCACGATTTGCTTAAAGTTTTGCTTAATTCCTAGCCAAAAATCGCTTATAACGAAAACGCCCTCCGTCCACACGACGTTGCGAATTACGTATGCGCCACCGGCAATACCAAAGCCCGCAATAAGCAAGGCAAGTGGCAAAAATAACAGCGATACCGCGTCGACCGTAAAGGCTATGCTTTCAGCAAATCCCACCATAGAAACGGGGGCTTGATAGCCAACGCCGAATACTTGCGCAAAAGGATATCTAGAACCGTAAACCGTAGTTAAAGACAACCTATAATATAGCAAGAAAAATAGCGGTATAAAAAAGAGTAACATTAGCATGTTTACGCCAACGAGTTTCCAAAACCTACCCTTAAAAATATCCCAAAAAAGTTCCCACCTGTTAGATGGAAGAGAGTTTCTTGCATAGTTTTCCGATTTTTCTGAACCTACTAATAATCGGTTGTAAAAACCGCCTTTGGTTTTAGCCATTTCTTATCCCCCGTGCGAAAATGCGTGCACATTTTTCGATACGATTTTAATATAATGATGTTCGAGCGAAAAAATGGTGTTTTTCGCCTAATATAATTTTACATTAAATTTAGAAATTTTACAAATAAAATCACGCAGAATACGAAAAAAACTTTACTTTTATTTTTTATTTTGTTAGAATAAATATAAAATATTATATTTACGGAGACTTACAATGAAAAAATACAACGTTGCCGTTGTCGGCGCAACCGGTATGGTTGGAAGAAAATTTTTAGAAGTTTTAGAAGAAAGAAAACTACCAGTTGAAAACTACTACCTTTTTGCATCTAAAAAATCTGCGGGCACGGTTATTGATTTTATGGGCAAACCACACACCATTATCGAACTTAACCCTGAAAACGTTTTAGCAAGGGATATCGACATTGCGCTTTTCTCTGCCGGTGGTGATATTTCTAAGGAATACGCGCCGATTTTTGCTAAACACGGCGCGCTAGTTATCGACAATTCTTCTGCTTGGAGACGCGACGAAGATGTACCGCTAGTAGTTCCTGAATGTAACCCAGAAGATATACTTAAACACAAAAACATAATCGCTAACCCAAACTGCTCTACTATTCAAGCAGTAGTTGCGTTAAAACCACTACACGATGCGTTTAAGATTAAAAGAATTATCTACTCTACTTACCAAGCCGTTTCGGGCGCTGGCGTTAAAGGCTTTAACGACCTTAAAGGTGGTATTTGCGGTGAAAAACCACAAAAATTCCCTTTCCCTATTTTCGGCAACTGCATTCCGCATATAGACGTGTTCTTAGATAACGGCTACACCAAGGAAGAGGATAAAATGATTTTCGAAACCAAAAAGATTTTTGGCGATCAAGATATCAAAATCACTGCAACCTGCGTTAGAGTTCCAGTTTACTACGGGCACAGCGAATCTATCAACGTAGAATTTGAAAAGCCTTGCACCGTTGAAGACGTGGTTAACGTTTTATCTAAGGCAGAAGGCGTTACCGTTTACGACGACGTTAAAAACCTAATCTACCCTATGCCTTTAACCTTTGAAAATAAAGACGGCGTTTACGTTGGCAGAATCAGAAAAGACGACACGGTTTTCTCTGGCATTAACATGTGGGTAGTTGCAGACAATATTCGTAAAGGCGCTGCAACCAACACCGTTCAAATCGCTGAAAAGGCTATCGAAATCGGTGCGGTACGCGATCAACTTAACAAATAATAAAAAACAATCAAACGGAGAACGTTATGAACAAAACTATTTTTAAGGGAACTTGTACTGCTGCAATCACACCCTTCACCCCTGGTGGAGACGTTGATTATGACGCGCTTGCAAGACAAATAGAGTTCCAAATTGCAAACGGAATCGAAGCAATTTGCATTTTAGGCACTACGGGCGAAGCACCCACTATTACCGATAGCGAATACGATACTATCGCTAAATTTGCTTACGATAAAATTGCAGGCAGAGTTAAATACATACTTGGTTCTGGTTCTAACTGCACTAGAAAGGCTATCGAAAAAAGCGTTTTCGCTGAAAAAGTCGGTGCAGACGGGCTTTTAGTCGTAACCCCTTACTACAATAAATGCACGCAAAAAGGGCTTGTTAAATACTACAACGATATCGGTGACAGCGTTAATATTCCTATACTTTGCTACAACGTTCCCGCTAGAACGGGCGTCAATATTCTTCCCGCTACTATGGAAGAAATCGCAAACCACCCAAATATAGGTGGCGTTAAAGAAGCGTGTGGCAACATGGAACAAATTTGCGAAACGGCAAGGCGTATTCGTGGCAAAACCGCACTTTATTCGGGCGACGATAATCTTAACCTTGCAATGCTTTCCATAGGCTCACTCGGGCTTATTTCGGTTGCATCTAACATTGCGCCGAAAGAAGTTGGCGACGTGGCTAAACTTTATTTTGCAGGCAGAAACGAAGAAGCAACTATATTGCAAGAAAAACTTCTTCCCCTAATCGACGCTATGTTTACAGAAGTTAACCCTATACCCGTTAAAAAGGCGTCTGAACTTATCGGGCTTGGCTCAGGGTTCGTTAGAAGTCCACTTACCGAACTTGAACCACACCACACCGAAAGTATGATTAAAATACTTAGAGATTTTGGGTTTAACGTTTAAGGAGAAATTATATGATTAACGTTTTAATTAGTGGCGCTAACGGCAGAATGGGAAACAAAGTTTTCGAGGCGTGCTTGCGCGATAACGACGTTACCGCTGTTTGCGGTGTTGACCTAACTGATGGTGAAAGAAACGGTTTTAAGATTTACTCTTCTTTTTCAAAAGTTACCGAAAAAGTAGACGTTGTTATAGACTTTTCTTCTAGGGCAAACCTATCAAACGTTTTAGAGTTCTGCTTAAAAACCGGCGCAAAGGCTATTTTATGCGCAACCGGAATGACGGAAGAAGATATTGCTTTAATCAAAAAAACTAGCGAAAAAGTTGCTTTGTTTAGGTCTTCTAACATGTCGCTTGGCGTAAACATTTTAGTTAACCTTATTAAACAAGCGTCGCTCGCACTTAAAGGCTACGATATAGAAATTATTGAAAAACACCACAACAAGAAAGTGGATTCACCTAGCGGAACTGCACTTATGATGTCTGGCGCGGTTAAAGAAGTTTTACCAGAAAAATACGAAATTTTTGGGCGCGAAGGGTTCGTTGGAAAGAGAACTGAAAACGAAATCGGCGTGCACGCTGTTCGCGGTGGAAATATCGTTGGCGAACACGATATATTATTTATAGGCGAAAACGAAGTTATCACACTTTCGCACTCTGCTAGCGACAGAGCAATGTTCGCCGAAGGCGCAATTAAGGCTACTAAATTTATGGCTAAACAATCTTGCGGTCTATTCGACATGCAAGACGTTATTAAAGACAATGCTTAAAGATAACCTTTTATCTATTATAGAAGAAATAAAAAACGGCAACCCGTATGGCGAAGATATAACGCTTATCGGTGCAACGAAGTTCGTAGACGTAGAAGTTATTAACGACGCTATTGATTTAGGACTTAAAGTTGTTGCTGAAAACCAAGCGCAAGAGTTCGTTAGAAAAACTAATTTTATTTCTAAAAACGCAAAGCAACATTTTATAGGGCACTTGCAAACTAATAAAGTTAAGTATTTAGTTGGAAAGGTTGACCTTATACATTCAGTAGACAGCGTTAAACTTGCCAACGCAATTAACGAACGCGCGCTAAAAGTTGGCGTTGTTCAAAACGTTTTACTTGAAATTAACGTTGGTGGCGAAAGTTCTAAAAGCGGATTTACCACTTGCGAAATTGCTTGTGCGCTAAAAGAGATTTTTGGGCTATCAAACGTTAAAGTTAAAGGGTTTATGACGGTTCTTCCTATAACCGAAGACCGTGGCGTTACGGAAAAATGCGCCAAAGAAATGCGCGAAATTTTTGATAAATATAAAGCCGAATATAGTTTAGAATATCTTTCTATGGGTATGAGCGCAGACTATAAAATCGCTATTAAAAACGGCTCTAACATGATTAGGATAGGTTCTACTATTTTTGGAAAAAGAAACTACGGAGATAAGTAATAATGGGATTTTTTGATTTTTTTAAGGATACCACTAAAACTACCACTAGAGAAAGGGCTATTCCCCCACTAGACACTAACGAAAACGTTAATAACGAAACGAAGAAAACCCCGTTTGAAATTTATTCGCCTACTTCTTATAGAGAAGTTGAAGAAATTATCGACGCTCTTAAAGTAGGCAAAACGGCAGTCGTGCATTTAACCGACCTTAAAGCAGAAACTTCTATTAGAATTCTTGATATGCTCTCTGGCGCAATCTACGCTATGGGCGGTGGAGTTTACGAAATGGAAAAAAATATTTTTATGTTTTCCGTGGCGGGTGTAGAAGTTAAGTAGTTTATAAACAATATAAAAAAACGTTTGCAGTTTTGCAAACGCTTTTTTGTTTTTAAATCCCTTTTATATTTCGTTTTGTATTCTAGTTGGGCCTTTAATTCGTAATAAATCTATACCTAATTCTTCGTTAAAGTAAAACTCTGCCTCGTCTATATTAGTCATGCGGGGTTCTACTTCGGTAGTAGAAAAATGCGTGTGGTAAACGCAGATTAGTTTTTTGCCGTTTGGGGTGGTTGTAAAAGAGTGGTGTCCCATGCCTTTAACTTTTTCGTTGCCTATAAGTATTGGCGAATTAAGTGGCTTTGTAAAAGGTCCCATCGGATTATCGGCAACCGAAATACCTATGCCGTACATAACGTCTTTATAATCGTTTGCAGAATAGGTTAAATAATATTTCCCTTTGTGTTTTAAAACGAACGGGCCTTCGTTACAATACCAGGTTAGCGTTTTATCGTTTCTTTCCCAACCTTCATCGCCCGTAGATATAAAAGTTTCGGTTTCTTCATAGAAAGAAGTTAAATCGTCTTTCATTTTAACAACGTAAACGGCGTTGCAATTCCATTGTCTAACGTAATAAAGATAAACTTGCCCGTCGTCATCTTTGAAAAAATGCCCGTCGATTGCGTAATCCGTAAACAAAAACTCTTTTTTTTCTTGCTTAAAAGGGCCTAACGGGCTATCTGCTACGGCTATTCCTAAATGCCTTTCCGAAGTGTATGCCATATAAAACTTGCCGTTATGATAAATAATTTCGGGCGCCCAAAAATCAAACTCACCCTTAACGTCTTGCTTGTCTAGGCAAAGACCTTTTTCTTCCCAGTCTACAAGGTTAAAAGAAGTTCTAACGGTGTAGCCGTTTTCAGCCGAAGCATAGTGATAATATATGCCGTTATGAAGCAAAATAAACGGGTCTGCACCACGGGTTATAGGGTTTTTGTATACTATTTTTTCGCTCATATTTTCCCCAAATATTCAAACGGCTTTGACGAAAGTCAAAGCCATAAGATTTTAACAATATACTTTAATTATTTTCTAACGCCAAGTGCGTCGTAAGTTTTATCGAGAGATGCAATTTTTTCGTTAAACATTGCAGTTTCTTCGTCTGATAGTTTGAATTCGATAATTTTTTCAATACCGTTAGCACCGATAACGCAAGGAACGCCCATACATAAATCTTTTGCGCCATATTCGCCGTTAAGTAAAGTGGATAGTGGCAAAATAGTGTGCGTGTTTTTGCAAAGTTTTCTAACAAGTTTTACAACCGAACTTGCAATAGCGTAGAACGTTGCACCCTTTGCCTTTATAACTTTTGCTGCGATTTCTACCATTTGAGTATAAAGTTCGTTTAACTTAGCGTCGCAATTATCATCGTCTTCGCCTAAAATTTCGGTCATGTATTTTTTGATAGGATAACCGCAAATCGTTGCTAGGCTATATGCAGGAATACAAGCATCGCCGTGTTCACCTAAAACGTAGCCCGTTACGTTCTTTACGTCGGTATTAGCGTAGGTTGCAATCATTTGAAGCAACCTGTTAGTATCAAGTAAAGTGCCCGTGCCGATTACCCTTTCTTTTGGTAAACCCGTGCATTTAATCGTTGCGTATGTTAACACGTCAACTGGATTTGAAACGATAACGTAAAGCGCTTCAGGACAAATTTTTGCAACGTTAGGCATAACGCTTTCTAAAATTCCAACGTTAATTTTTGCAAGGTCTAGTCTGGTTTGACCAGGTTTTCTGCCAACGCCGAAAGTTACGATAACGATATCTGAACCAGCAACGTCTTCATATTCTCCAGAACGAACGTTAACTGATTTAGAACTTGCCGCGCATTGAGAAATATCAAGCATTTCGCCTTCTGCTTTTTCCTTGTTAATATCAACAAGCAAAATCTCAGATGCAAGGTCTGTTAGTGATAGCGTATAAGCTATGGTTGCGCCTACGTTTCCAGCGCCTAAAATCGAAATTTTTCTTTTTACTTCATTCATATTGCCAACTCTCACCCATTATAAATTTTTTATTAAAATTATTATAACAAGATTTTACATTTTTTGCAAGATAATTACTAGGAATTTTTTAATAATTTTAGCCATTAAATTTATAATATTTTTTTATTTTATCGTAAAGACTTCCCGCGCCGATTATAAGCACGTTTTTCTTGCCCTTTTTTATAGCGTTTATCACGGATAGTAGTTTGTTTTTATCACGCGCGTAGTAGACGTTTTTCTTTGCTTTTTTTACGTTTTTATAAAGCAAGTACGCACTGCCTTGATAATCGAATTTTTCCCTTGCAGGATAGGTTTTATAAACGATTAAATTTTCCGCCACGCTGAGCGCGTTTACAAACTTATCCATAAGCGCTTTCGTTCTTGAATAAGTGTGTGGCTCAAACACGACTATCGTTTTTTCTTTTTCCATGCCGTTTGCACTAAGATAAGCCGATATTTCGCTCGGGTGATGCGCATAGTCGGCGTAAAATTCAAGACCTTCGGCTCTGCCTAGGTATTCGTTTCTGCGCTCTACACCACTAAAATTTTCTAGCGCACTTTTAACAATTTTTAGGTTTAAGTTATAGTAATGCGATACTGCCAACGCAGACAACGCGTTATATATATTATGTTTTCCTATAAGGCTTAAATTTACACGCTCTAACCCCTTGCCGTTATAGGTAAAGGTAAAAGAATAGCCGTTTTTATTTTTACAAATATCTTTTGCCGAATACTCTGCGTTGCTTTCTATTCCAAACGATATTAGGCGTTTGGCGCAAAGTTTACCCTGCAAATTATCGTCTTTATTATAAAAGCAAATCGTATTATTAGTGAACGCGCTAAAAGTGTTATATCTATCTTCGCTAGAAGAAAAGGTGTCAACGTGGTCGTCGTCTATATTAAGAACGACTGATATTTTAGGCGCAATATCTAAAAAATTCTTCTTATACTCGCACGCTTCTATAACAGCGTAGTCGCTATTGCCGTGCGCAAAGTTGTTAACGCTTTCTATATTTCCACCGATAAAGGCACTGGGACTTATTCCGCACGATTCTAGCGCTTTGTATATTAGCGCTGTGGTAGTGGTTTTGCCATGACTGCCACACACTGCGATAGAATTTTTATAACGAGATACTATTTCGCCCAAAAGTTCACTGCGCTTATAAATTTTTAGCCCGAGTTCTTTTGCCCTTTTTAGTTCAGGGTTATCTTCTTTTATCGCAGAAGTGTAAACAACTGCGTCGTAGCCCGAAACGTTTTTTGCATTATGCCCGATAAAAACCTTTACGCCCGAACTTTTTAGGATAGAAATAGTTTTACCATTTTTTTGATCACTACCCCCAACTTCAAAATTCATGATTTTAAGATAGCGCGCTAAACCACTCATAGAAATCCCACCGATTCCTATAAAAAACACTTTTCTCAATTTATAATTATCCAAATAAAATTGCATAACCTATTATATGCACAAATTAAAAATTTGGTGTTTTATGTTAAAAATGCTAAAAAAGTGTTAAAAAATGCCCATTTTTTGAAAAAAATTTTAAAAAAGGTATTGAAATGGCAATTTTTTTATGCTAAAATGTATATGATTTATGTTAAGGAAGGTAAAATTATGAATATCACAGACGTTAGAGTTAGAATCGTTAAAAAAGAAGACAGCAAACTTAAAGCAGTTGCCTCTGTTACGTTCGACGATTGTTTCGTAGTACACGATATCAAAGTTATCGAATCGGCCGAAGGTTGCTTTATCGCAATGCCAAGCAGAAAAACTGCTGACGGCGAATATAAAGATATCGCACACCCTATCAAAACCGAAACAAGGGCTGAACTTATCGACGTTATTCTAAAAGCATATAACGAGGAATTAGCAAAACCGCAAGAATAATTACTAACTGAAAATTAACTCTAATTCTTAATTTTTATCCCCGTATTATTCTTACGAGGGTAGTTTTTGTTAACCTTTTTTATGGTTAACGCTTAAAATAAAACTTAAAGGGTATCGAAATTTTCGATACCCTTTCTTTTTGTGTTGTTACGCATTATTTAATTATCTTTGTAACGCTATACGTTTTTTAATTACTTTTGTGATATTATTAGTTTTTTATTAGCGCAGTTTAGCGTTAAAAGATTTTATAAGCCTTTTCTTTAACAAACTCTAAACACTCTAAAAGTTCTTCGTAAGAATTAAAGTCGTTTTGGTAGGCTTCGATTATAAACGCGCCGTTAAAACCTACGTCTTTTAATCTAGAAAACAAATCGTTAAAGTCGGTAACGCCTTTACCTGGCAAACACATTTTTCCGTCTTCTTTAACGTCGGATAAATGCACGGTAACGATTTTGTCTGCCATTTCGTTTATAAAGTCTTTATAAGTAAGACCTGACTGCCGTGCTTGTTTTATATCGAGCGTGGCTTTAAGATTTGGCACGCGTTTACTAAGTTCACTAAAAAACCCCACGTAGTTATAATAACACCAGTGCACGTTTTCGTATGCGAGTTCTACGCCGTATTTATCGCACGTAGAAATTATATCGCGTGTGATTTTTCCAACGCGCTCAAAATCAATTTTTATAGGCGTTTTCTTAAACCTTGCGCCACCGTGAAAGGTATAATACTTTGCACTGATTGCTTTTGCGCATTGCATGGTTCTATCTAGCAGTATAAAAGAGTCTTGTTGCGCCCTTACGTTTAGACTATATAATTGCGGTTCAAACTGAGTTGTTAAGGTGTGAACGGAATGAACTTCTACCCCGCCCTTTGCTTTTTTTAGAGTTTTGCCGAATTTTTTGTTGTATTCGCTAAACGATTCTAAAAACACTTCCGAAAGGTTTACGCCTAGCGTGTTAAATAATTTTAGCGCGCCTTCGGTGGTTTCTCTACCAAACAGCGTTGCAGTTGACACTCCGATTTTCATTAGTTCTTATTCGGGTTCTATTAGCCCTAAATCTCCGTCTAATCTCTTGTATAAGACCTTTATAGTGCTAGTTTTCGCGTCTTTATACACGAAGAAACTATGCCCTAAAAGTTCCATTTCTTCTATCGCTTCGTCTAGCGTTAATGGTTGTAGTTTGAACTTTTTATTCTTTACAACACTGCCTTTTTCTGCGTTTTCGTATCTTTCTGCAAAGAACAAAGAGTCATCCTTAAAAGCGTTGTTTTTATTGTGCTTATCGAATTTCGTGCGGTGTTTTCTTATTTGACCTTCTAGTTTAGGAAGAACAAGGTCTAGATTATCGTAGAAATTATCCCCAGATACTACCGCCCTAACGAATTTGCCAGCATAGTCTAAAACAACTTCTAACGTTAAGGTGCTTGCTTGCTTTTTAAAGCTTACTTTTGCGTTAGATTCCGTGCCGACAAAATACTTGTCAAGTTTAGCAAGTTTTTGCTCGGTAATTCGCCTTAAATGTTCACTTACTTCGTAATTTCTAGTTACAACGTCTATTCTCATACTTGCCCCCTTTTTTAGAGATTATCTCTCTTTAATATTACTACTACCTTTGGGGGCAATATTCCTTTTTTTTACGAAATAGAATATATAAACTCGCCGTTATCCGCTTCGATAACTATTGTTGCGTTCTCTTTCAATTCGCCACGTAAAATCTTTTCGCTTAACCTATCTTCGATATGGCGTTGTATAACCCTTTTTAGAGGGCGTGCGCCGTAGTTGTCGTCGTAACCCTTTTCGATTATAAGGTTCATAGCGCTCTCTTTTACTTCTAAACTCGCGCCGATTACTTTTAGGCGTTTTTTAAGACTCGATAGGAGCAATTCGGCTATCCTAGAAGTTTCTACTTTGGTTAGTTTATGGAACACTATAATATCGTCTATACGGTTTAGGAATTCCGGACGGAATTTACCCTTTAACGCCTCCATATACCTATCGCACATATTTTCGTATTCGGCGGTAGAACTAGTAGTAAAGCCTAGCGTGGTTTTGGTTTGCGCTTCGGTCGCGCCGACGTTAGACGTCATAATAATTATGCAGTTCTTAAAACTTACGACTCTGCCCTTGCTATCGGTTAGCCTGCCGTCGTCTAGAATTTGAAGCATTATATTAAACACGTCTGGATGTGCTTTTTCGATTTCGTCGAACAATACTACGGAATAAGGCTTTCTTCTTACCTTTTCGGTAAGTTGCCCAGCCTCGTCGAACCCGACGTATCCCGGAGGCGCGCCAACCATTTTAGATACGGAGTGCTTTTCCATATATTCACTCATATCCACTCTAATAATACTGTCTTCGTTGCCAAAAACAGCCTCTGCTAGCGCTTTTGAAAGTTCGGTTTTACCAACGCCCGTTGGGCCTACGAATATAAACGAGCCAACCGGTCTGTTTGGGTCTTTAAGCCCTGCTCTTGCGCGCCTAATCGCGTCTGAAACGGCTTTAACGGCATCATTTTGACCGATAACGCGCAAATGAAGCACTGCTTCTAAATCTAGTAGTTTTTGCGCTTCGGTTTCGGTTAGTTTTACTACCGGAACACCCGTCCAGTTGCTAACGATTTTAGCCACGTCTTCGGGCGTGATTTTTAATTTATCGCGGTTTACGGTGTTTTTGCTTGCCGTAGCGCGTATTTTTTCTAGTTCTTTATTAACTTTTTCTATGTCTAGATTTATCTTTTTGGCCCTATCGTAGTCTTCGCGCCTAACCGCTTCGTTCTTTTGCGCAATAAGGGCGTTAAGTTCGGCTTCTTTTTGCTTTGCCTCGAAAGGAGAATTGTAACTATCTAGCCTTACCCTAGAACACGCTTCGTCGATAATGTCGATGGCTTTGTCGGGTAAAAATCTATCCATAATATATCTGTCGGATAAAGTTACCGCAGAAACGATTGCCTCGTCTGGAATAGAAACGCCGTGGTGCGATTCGTATTTATCCCTTAAACCTTTAAGAATTTCTATCGTGTCGTCTACGCTCGGCGCTTCTACCATAATCGGTTGAAATCTACGCTCTAACGCAGAATCTTTTTCGATATACTTTCTATACTCATCTATCGTGGTTGCGCCTATTGTTTGTAGTTCTCCACGAGAAAGCATCGGTTTAAGTATGTTGGCTGCGTCCATATTGCTTTCGCTAGAAGAACCAGCGCCAACTATCATATGAATTTCATCAATAAATAGTATAATTTTGCCGTTTTGCTTTATAGCGTTTATCGCGCCTTTTAGCCTTTCTTCGAAATCGCCACGATATCTAGCGCCGGCTAGCATACCCGCAAGGTCGAGAGAGAACACTATTTTATCGGCTAAAATTTCAGGCACGTTGCCCCTTACTATCGCTTGCGCAAGCCCTTCTATAACCGCGCTTTTACCAACGCCCGGTTCACCTATTAAAACGGGGTTGTTTTTAGTTCTTCTAGAAAGAATTTGAATAACTCTATCAATCTCTTTTTTTCTACCGATAACGGGGTCTAGTTTGCCTTCTAACGCTAGTTTGTTTAGATTAACGCCGAATTTAGAAAGTTCTGGAATTTCATCGTAGGGGTCTGTGTTTTTAGACTTAGCACCCGTTTTATCTTGCGCCGTTTTTGGCTTAGCGAAAATAAAATCATCGTCGTCGTCAGGCTCGTCTGCAGAAGGGTTTGTGTCAGGCGTTCTTCCGCCCATAAGCGTTTCTGCTATTTCTTCTGCCATTTGGTCTACGTCTACTCTAAGCGCTTTTAGGATGCCAACGGCAACGCTATCTTCGGCAAGAAGAATAGCAAGCAAAAGATGTTCCGTGCCAACGTAGCCAGAGTGCGCTTTAAGCGATATATCCACTGCCTTTTCGAACAAACTTTTAGTTCTCGGCGTGAACATATTGCCTGGAATTATCATGGTTTTATCTATGGTTTTTTTGAAATAATATAAAAATCTGTCGTTATCGACTTCGGCTTCACGCAGAATAGCGCCTGCGCGCCCGTCGGGCACGTTTATTAACCCGAACAAGATGTGTTCGCTACCGATATACCTGCAACCAAAACGCTTTGCAAGCGCGGTAGATAAGTCGATTACTTGATTAACGTTTCTACTAAATGCTTCGTAATACATAGTTACCCCCTAATTTTAAGCAAGGTTTTTTGCGCCAGTTCCGCGCGCTTGATTTCCACTTCGAGTTCAGTGGCGGATTTACCGATTTTTTCAAGAATCACCGCGGGGCGCAAGGTTATCAAAAGTTCGTCTAGTTCGTTAGTGTTTGCAATATCTATAAGTCCTAAAATAGAGCCTAGTTTAACGTTACTTACGTGGCTGAGTAGTTCTTTATAACTGAGTTTTACGGCGTTGGTTAAAACACCGTAAGATTTTCTTGCCCTATCCATAGTTAGTATTTCGTTTTTTATGTATAAGGTTTCGGCTTCTTCGCGCTCTTTTTTAAGAAGTTCTAAAACTACGTCGTTAACGCGTTTTAGAATTTCGTATTCAGATAGCCCTAGCGTTACTTCGTTGCTTATTTGATAAACAAACCCTTCGCTAACGCTACCTTCGCCGTAAATTCCGCGCACCGTTAGACCTAGTTTATACGCCGATTTTACAACTTGATTTATTTTTCCGCTCTCGGTAAGCGCCGGCAAGAATAGCATAACCGAAGCGCGCATGCCCGTTCCTACGTTCGTGGGGCAAGCTGTTAAATAACCTAGCCTGTCGGTAAACGCAAAAGCAATTTGTTTTTCTATCTCGTCGTCTATAACGCTGAGTTTTTTATACGCTTCAAACAGCCTTAAACCGCTTAAAATACACTGCTCTCTAACAACGTCTTCTTCGTGTATCATAATAGAAACGGTTTGGTCTTTATTTATTAGCGTTGCGCCCGTTTTGCCGTTTTTAATAAGCGCGTTACTTATTAAATGCCTTTCCTTCATAGACTCTTTTTTAACGCTAGTTAGATCGCTCATTTTATAAAGCGTAAAATCGTCTATTTTATAGAGTGAAAGTGCGATTTTTTCAGTGATTTCATCGGCTTTTTTTTGATTGCTAATAAAAAACGGTAAACCGCTAAAATTGCGCGCTAGTCTAACCCTGCTTTTTACAACGTATCCGCAAAGTAAATCAAAATTCTCGGTCATAAAACCCCTCTTGATTTAAGTTCTTCCATAAGTTCTTGTATCGCCTTAGAGATCTCGGGCGTTTTAGAAAAATCACCTTCTATAACGGCTTTTTCCCTTTCTAAAAACAAGGCGTGGTATTCCTCTAAAAGTTCCCTATCTATTACGGAAAGTTTTACGGTTTTACCTTTGTGAACTTCGCCTTGCCCGATATTGAGCAAAAATTCGTGAACTTTTTTATCAAACACTTCGTAGCAAGTAGGACAACCTAGCATATAGGTATTTAAAAAATCGCTCTCGCTCGTGCCACAAACGTGGCAAACTTTTTCGGTCATAATCTCTTTGCCAACTCTAAAACGTATTCTTTTATTTCTTCTTTGGTTTCCGTGCTGATTAAAGCCATTTCTACGTTGGCTTTTATATAGCCTACTTTATCGCCCACGTCGAACCTTTCGCAGTTAATGGTTCTTGCGAGTAGTTTGCCTTGCTTTGCAAGTTCGGTAAGCGCGTCTGTAAGATAAATTTCGTTGCCGGTTGGTTTTAGGTTTTTAAGCATACCTATAATCTCGCCCGAAAAAACGTATCTGCCGATTATTGCGTTATTAGAAAGCGCCTCGGCAAGTGATGGTTTTTCTATTATTTCGCTTACTTCTATGATACCATCTGTTTCTGATTTTATACCGATATTGCCGTATTTAGATACGTCGTCGCCAAAAACTTCCATCGTTGCGATAACGCTTTTAGAAGTTTTTTCGTAAGTTTCTAATAAATCTTTTATGCAAGAAGTTTGACCTTCTTTTGCATATAAAAGTTCATCTCCTAAAAGTAGCGCAAAAGGCTCGCCTTTAATGTATTCTTCGGCGCATAATAGCGCGCCTGCTAGTCCGTTAGGCGTTGGTTGAACTACGAACCTAACCGAAAACGAACGCGTTTTTTTAGCAATTTCGTAAAGGGCGGTTTTGCCGTCGGATAAAAGTCTTTCTTCTAAATCTTTACTCTCTCCAAAATGTTTTTCGATTACGTCTGAATTTGGGCTTATTATAACGATAATCTCGTTAAACCCTAAAGCGTCTAACTCTTCTATTATGTATTGAATAGTAGGCTTGTCTAACACAGATAGCATTGGTTTTGGAACGGCTTTCGTGATTGGTAAAAATCTAGTGCCCAGTCCCGCGGCGGGGATTACCGCCTTTGTTACTTTGTTCATATTTTCTCCTTTTTCATATAACAGAAAACGATTTTATTAAAGTTCTTATTTGAAATTCTCGTCTTCTAATTTTTTAATTTTATTAACGCGATTAACGTGTCTTTCTTCGTTAGAGAACGGCGTTTTTATGAACGCGTTTACGATTTCTAGCATAAGCCCTGGGCCGACTACTCTTTCGCCTAGCGCTAGAACGTTGGCGTTATTGTGAAGTCTAGTCATTTTAGCCGAAAATACGTCGTGGCAATGACCGCAACGAATCCCTTTTATCTTGTTCGCCATAATGCTCATACCGATACCCGTTCCGCAAATTAAAATGCCAAGGTCGTATTCGCCGTTTTTTACAGCGTTGCAAACTGGAATAGCGTAGTCGTTATAATCACAAGACTCGGTAGTATAAGTGCCGAAATCTTTATATTCGATTTTTTCTTGGTCTAAATATTTTAGTAGCACGGGTTTAAGATTTATTCCTCCGTGGTCGCATCCTATTGCTATTTTCATGTTAAAGTTCTCCTTTTTCGATTAGTTTTATTATTTCGTTGCACCCGTCGTCTAGAATATGCGAAGTGCGTATATATGCGTTTAAGTCTTGTCCGTAAGGGTCTAAAACTTCTTGCGTTCCGGTTAGTTCGCTAAAAGTATAAACGCCCGGAAAGTTTTTGATTTTTTCTTTGTGGCTATTAGTCATGCAGATTATATAGTCGCTAGTAAGTAAGGTTTTAGCATCTAGAACGCTAGACTTAAACCCCACTACCTTAACGCCTAATAGTTTAAGCGCCTTTTTAGAATTTTCGCTTATCTTTGCGCCCAAAGTTGCGTTTATGCCCGCGCTTTTTACTCTATAACCAGTTATGCCCGCGTTTTTTAACTTGCTTTTAAGCAATAGTTCTGCCATAGGGCTTCTGCACGTATTACCAGTGCATACGAAAAGAATTTTTTTGTTTTTCATCCGCAAGACTTCCTTAATCTATTCATTACGCCAAGGAAAACGCCGTTTTCGTTTGGCATCTCTATGGCAATTATTAGGTCTGCAACGTTTTCGTAACTGAGTAGCGTGTCGTATAAATTGCTTGCTATTTCTTCTTCGGTTTCACCTAAAAGAAGTAAGTTTTTATCACTAAATTCGTTTTTTAGGGCAGTACGGCACATTATATAGGGCTTTTTGCCTGCTTTTTCGGTTTCTTCGTAAAGCGCGATTGCTTTAACGATATCCTTTTCAGCAAATAGCGCCGTTTCGCATTTTGGCTTATAGTGTTTGTATTTCACTCCCGGAGATTTAACCTTGTCGCCTTCTTTATGCTCGGCAATCTCGCACGCACCAACAACGCTTTCTATCATTTCTTTGGTTATTAGCCCTGCGCGCAGAATTCTGGGGACTTTGCCCGTTACGTCTAGCACGGTGCTTTCTATTCCGCCCGTAGATTTTCCGCCGTCTAATATTAGTGGTATAAGTCCTTTAAGGTCGTTATAAACTTGTTTGGCAGTAACGGGACTCGTATGCTTTGATAGGTTTGCGCTTGGCGCAACCAACGGCACGTTTACCGCTTTTAGTAGTTTTTGGCAACCTTTATGTGCAGGCATTCTTATGGCAAGAGTTTGCCCGCCACAAGTTGCTACTTCACTTACTACGCCTTTGCTTTCTAAAACCAAGGTAAGTGGCCCTGGCATAAAACTTTTAATTAGTTTATAAACGTAGTCTTGATTAACGTTAACTAGTTTAGTAATATCGTAGTTTTTATGAACGTGTGCTATAAGTGGATTGTCGCTCGGTCTGCCTTTCACCTTAAAAATTTCGTATGTGGCAAAAGAATTTAAGCCGTTTCCCGCAAGGCCGTAAACCGTTTCGGTAGGCATACCGATAACCCCACCGCCAAGCAGTATGCGCTTTGCCTTTATTAAACTAAAAAAGTTTATTTTGCGTATTTTGGTTTGCATAGTTTATTAAAATTAAAAAATTTCGTCGTCTACCGATTTAACGGGCGCAATAAGGTCTTTTGGCAAATCTTCTACACCTGCGATGTTTACGTCGGTATTACCACTAAATTCGTCTTCTTCCTTTTCGATTTCGCCGGTTGCAGAATTGTAATTAACGAACTTGGTGCATTCTTTCTTAAAGAATAGTTCGATAGTACCGGTTTCGCCGTTACGGTGTTTTTCGATAATAATTTCTGCAACGCCTTCTTTAATCTTGCCTTCGGCTTTTTCTTTTTCACTCGCGCTCTTTTCGGGGCGATGAATAAATAATACTATATCTGCGTCTTGTTCAATCGCACCGGATTCACGAAGGTCTGACATTTGTGGGCGACGTTTTTCTTTTTCGCTAGAACGCGATAATTGAGAAAGCGCAATAACTGGAACGCCTAGTTCTTTTGCCATAATTTTTAGCATACGCGATATATCAGACACTTCCGTTTGCCTATTGTCGCTGTTCTTCTTTTCGGGTTGCATAAGTTGAATATAGTCAATCATAACAAGGTCTAGACCGTGTTTTCTTTTAATGCGCCTACATTTAGATAGAATTTCGCTTGGTTTAATCAAAGAAGAATCGTCTATAAATATGTTTGCTTTTGATAGTTTTTTCTTGGCTTGCGCTATTCTCATCCATTCAACGTGGTTCATAACGCCACGCGTTGCGTTAGACATGCTAACGCCCGCAACCGAACAAAGCATTCTTTGAACTAGTTGTTCTTTGCCCATTTCTAGCGAGAATACGGCGCAAGTATATCCGTCAAGCGCAACGTTTTCTACAATGTTCATTGCAAAAGACGTTTTACCAACGGCTGGGCGGGCTGCAAGTATAATTAAATCGCTTCCGTGCAAGCCGTTTAACTTAAAGTCTAAATCTCTAAAATGCGTTTTTATGCCCGCAAGTTTAGATTTGTCTTTGCTAAGTTCGTCAAATTTATTCATAACTTCGGGTAGAACTGCGTTAATTTTAACCATTTCGCTAGTATCTGCGACGTTAGAAACTTCGAAAATAATTTTTTCGGCGTTGGCGAGCGAACGATTAGAGTCCATACTACTTCTGCAATCTTCTATAATTTCGGCAGAACCTTTTATTAGTTTTCGTAGCATGCTGTTTCTTTTAACGATATCAATATAGCGTTGGTAATTCGCCGACGACGGCAACACGAAAGATAGTTCGGTTATGTATGCGATGCCACCCGCAAGTTCTAGCGTGCCTTTCTTTTCTAACACGTCTGAAAGGGTTACTAGGTCTACGGGTTTGTTTTGCATTATTAGTTCACGCATACCTTCGAAAATATATTTATGCGATTCAGCAAAAAAGTCTTCTTCGGTTATAGATGCAGATGCTTCTACTTGAATTTTAGTGTCTAAAAGCAAACAACCAAGTAATGCCTGTTCGGCTTCTAGGCTGTGCGGTAATTCTCCGCTAAATACTTTTTTCTTCGGCGTGTTTTCTTTTGCCATAATTCTTCTCCTTAACTGTTTATCTATGGTTCTATTTTGATAGTTCGATAAATTCGTTTAACGTTTCCTTAAACACCTTAAACGCAGACTCGAAAGGTTCTTTTTTATTTAGGTCTACCCCTGCAAGTTTAAGTAGTTCTATCGGGCTATCGCTACCGCCCGATGATAAGAACTTAAAATAATCGTCGATTGCAGGCTTGCCTTCTTTTAAGATTCTATCACTTATTGCAAGCGCGCTCGTTATGCCCGTTGCGTATTTATATACGTAAAACGCTCTATAAAAATGCGGAATCCTTGCCCACTCGTAGCCGATAAGCCCGTTGCTGTCAACCGCTCTTCCGTAGTATTTTTTATTTAGGTTCCTATACGCTTCGGTAAGGTTATCTTTGTTTAGTGGAACACCGTTTTCTACGCTACTATGCGCGAACTCTTCGAACTCCGAAAACTGAGTTTGGCGATATAGCGTGGTGCGTATCATTTCTAAAAGATAGGTTAACAAATACCTTTTTAGGTTTTTATCGGTAGAAGTTTTAAGTAGGTATCTTGCAAGCAACACTTCGTTAACGGTGCTTGCAACTTCTGCCACGAAAATTCTGTAATCAGCTTTCTCGTACGGTTGATTTTTATTTGAATAGTGCGAGTGTAGGCTATGCCCCATTTCGTGCGCTATCGTAAAAACGTCGTGCGTGGTGGGTTGGTAGTTTAATAGCACGTACGGGTGCGTGTCGTAAACGCATACGCTATACGCGCCACTGCGCTTGCCTTCGGTTTCTAAAACGTCTATCCACCTTTCTTCTTTTGCGCGTTTAAGAAGCGCAACGTAGTCTTCGCCTAAAACTTCTAGACCCTTGCAAACTAAATCGTAAGCCTCGTCGTACGAAAGTGATAGTTCTGCGTTTTCTACTAACGGCACGTACATATCGTACATATACATCTTGTTATAGCCCAGAGTCTTCTTTTTAACGGATACATATTTATGAAGTAACGGCAAAGACTTATTAACGCTTTTAATTAGGTTGTCGTATACTTTCTTGCTCACGTCTTCGTCGTCTAACATCATTGTGATAACGTTATCGTATTTTCTTGCCTTTGAGTAGAACACGTTTTTCTTAACGTTGCCAAAATACGTAGAAGTTATGGTGTTTATCATTGATAGGTAGGCGTTATAGTATTCGGTGAATACTTTTTTTCTTAGCCCCCTTTCGCCCGTGTGTAAGTATAATCCGTAATACCCGTGCGACATTGGATATTCTTTGCCTTTATACTTTACTGGTTTAAGCGGTAAATCAGCGTTGTCCGTTTTAGTGAAAATATCCTTAAAACTAGAAGTGGTTTGCCCAAGCAACGCCAAAAGTTTTTCTTCTTTATAAGATAAAACGTGCTTTTTTTGTTTTATTAAACTTCTTAAAAAGTAGTCGTAATCTTTTAGTTCGGGGTCTTTTATATACGCGTTTAGCGTTTTTACGTTTAGTTTGGTTAGTTCTGGAACGATAAACGCTAGATTTTCGGATAGCGTGGTTGCTAGCATGCTAACCCTTTGATTTAACGAATCGTAAAAAGAATTTCTAGTATCCTTGTCGAAGTTCATAAACGCGTATACGGAAAGTTTATCTAAAACCCTGATAACTCTTTCTTTATCAAGCATACACGCTAAAAATTCTTCCTTGTTGCCTAGTTTGCCCATATACCTAGAAAAGTCTGCGTTCTCTTTGACGAACGCAAAATCTTTTTCCCATAATTCTAGGTTTTCGTATATATCTTCGGTCGCCCAAACTAAGTTCTTGTCTGTTTTAATTTCACTCACGATAATTGCTCCGATAATTAGTTTTTGTTGCTATGTATAGGTGCAGGCATTCTTCCGCCACGCGATACGAATACTTCGCAAGAATACGGGCTAACGGACATAATAGGCGCAGTGCCAAGCAACCCGCCGAAAGAAACCGAATCGCCAACTTTTTTGTTTGGAACGGGTATTACTCTTACCGCAGTGGTTTTATTGTTTATCATACCGATAGCCGCTTCATCTGCAATCATACCCGAAATCGTTGATGCCGAAGTATCCCCTGGGACGGCAACCATATCTATACCAACGCTACATACAGCCGTCATTGCTTCTAGTTTAGAAAGGGTTATCGCGCCCTTTTCCGCCGCCTTTATCATGCCGATATCTTCGCTAACGGGGATAAACGCGCCCGACAATCCACCCACGCTTGAAGATGCCATAACTCCGCCTTTTTTAACAGCGTCGTTTAGCATTGCAAGGGCTGCGGTAGTGCCGTGCGTTCCCACACATTCTAGACCCATTTCTTCTAGTATATGCGCAACGCTATCGCCAAGAACAGGCGTTGGCGCAAGTGATAAATCTACTATACCGAATTCAGCGTTTAATCTCTTAGACGCTTCTTTTGCGATAAGCGAACCTGCACGCGTAATCTTAAACGCAGTTTGTTTAATAATTTCGGCAATTTCGCTAACGCTTGCGCCCACGTTACCTTTAATAGCGTGGTGAACAACGCCTGGGCCGGAAACGCCAACGTTTATTACCGTTTCGCCTTCGCCTATGCCGTGGAACGCGCCTGCCATAAAAGGGTTATCTTCTACTGCGTTGCAGAACACCACGAGTTTAGCGGCGCCAAGCCCGTCTTTTTCGGCAGTTTTGTTTGCGGCTTGTTTAATAATTTCGCCCATTAGTTTAACAGCGTCCATATTGATACCGGTTTTAGACGAGCCTACGTTAACCGACGAGCAAGTCCTTTCGGTAATAGATAACGCTTCTGGAATACTTTTTATAAATGATTCTTCAAAGGAAGTCATACCCTTATGAACTAGCGCAGAATAGCCACCGATAAAGTCTATGCCAAGCGTTTTTGCTGCGTTATCCATTGCTTTTGCAATAAGAATTTCTTTACCGGGGAAGTTTGCGGTTAGTAAACTTGCAGGCGTTACCGACACCCTTTTGTTTATAACAGGAATACCGTATTCGTCGCCAAGATCACTTGCCGTTTTTACTATGTTTTCGGCTTTCTTGCAAATTTTATCGTAAACTAGGGTTGCCGTTTTATTCGCATCTTCTCTAATGCACGATAAAAGATTTATGCCCATAGTTATCGTTCTTATGTCGAAGTGTTCTTTTTCGACCATATTTATCGTTTCTAGTATTTGTTTTTTGTTTAACATTTTGCTCTCCTAAACGTTGTGCATTGCTTCAAAAATGTCTTGATGTTGAACGTGAATAGAAACGCCTATTTCTTCGCCGACTTTAACTAATACGCTATGTAATTCTTTAAGGCTTATTTTTGCGTTCGAAAAATCTACCAACATAAACATAGTAAAGTTGCCTTGCACTATGGTTTGGTTAATATCTTCTATGTTAATTTTATTGTCTGCCAAAACTCCGCTAACCTTTGCTATTATACCTGCTTTGTCTTTGCCGATTACGGTGATTATTGCTTTCATGTTCTTCTCCTATTGTTTGTTTTCTGTTATATATTCGTATTCAACGAGCACGTTAGACTGTGTTATAAACTTAACCATCTTCCCCTCTTCTATTTTTGGAAAAGGCAGTTCGTAAAACACTAAAACCTTGCGCTCGTAATAGTCTTTTTTATACTTGTTCCACTCCTTAAAAAGCAGTGTTTTATACTCTACGCCTGCGTTCGTGTTAGAAGTTTCGTCGTAACCGATAAATTCGCCTACGTATTCTTCTCTTATACCGATTTTTATGTTGTTTAGAACTTTATAAAAACTTTTTACCCTTTTATACGCTATGCCAAGATGCACGAAAGAGAAAAATACCATTATGGCGTTAAGGGTGTGCAACAAAAATTTTATTAACGCTATTTTTGGGTGCTTATACGTTAGAGTTGTGTACCATATCAGTAGCCCCGCGGTTATAACTATATAAACGGATAGCACTATAAAATATTTAGTTAGCGTTTTCTTTTTTTGAATTTTAGTTTTTTCTAAAAGTTCCTCGTTATAGTAGTTCACGTTTACTCCTAAATGTTGGGCTTTGTCATTATTGTTTTTTAAGGCTTAACTTTTTGGGTCAGTTCTCACTTTAACCAAGCCGTGCGCCGTTTTTTCGTAAAGTTCGTATCTATCGCTAAACTCTGCCATAATATATTTTGGATTTTGCTTAACCACGAAATATTGCGGGTATTTAGCGTCAGTTGGTGGCGCGATTGGTGGCACTGCCGTTTGCGTTGGCGGAACTGGTGATACTGGTGGAACGGTGGTTTGAGTAGTGGTTTCTTTGGTGTCTACAATTTCTACTTTTCTGGTGTTCTTCTCTTTTTTAGATTTAGGAAAGAGAATAGATTGTATCGTTTTTATTATCGCGTAAAACAGCGAAAGCACTAAAAGAATATAAAAAATCGTTGCAAGAGCACCGCCCTCTAACTTGCCAGTTATGTAAAGCAGTAAGCCGATTAGACCCACTAAAACTGCGAGTTGCAAGTTCAAGAACTTTATGATTATATATAAAAACTTGAAGATATAAACGAATAATTTTTTAATTAACCCGAATATAAAAAGTGTTTTTAATCCCTTACCCATAATTTTTTCCTATGAAAATATATCTTTTATACTTGTGCTAAAATTTACCAGTTTTGTAGTAACGTTTTTGACCTTTATAAAGAACGGGGTTACAACGCCCACTATACTTTCTTCTTTTGCCGTGCTATAAAGTGGATTACGGCTATCGCTACTTTGCATTCTGTTGTCTCCAAGGTAAAAAACTTCGCCTAAAGGAACGGTTAATTCAAATACTTCTAGGTGGTTTTTATCATAGCAATCGGGGTAATAAGTAGTGCCTTCTTCCATGATATAATCTTCTACTAGTTTTTCGCCGTTAACGAAAACGTAGCCTTGCGAAATCATAACCTTATCACCGCCCTTTGCAATTAGGCGTTTAATAAGCCAAGTTTTGCCCTCGTCTTTTATAACGATAACGTCGCCATAGTCGGCAGTTTTTTTCATGTTTACGGTAACCACGTCGCCGTCTTTTAACGTGTCGCACATAGAAGAACCTTTAACTAAAACGCGAGCGAAAACGTTTGTGTATAGGTAAAGCACAACCGCTAAAACAACCACTAAAACCGAAACGACGACTAAAAAACAAGTCGTTCCACGCCTTTTATCGTTTTCAGTTTTCATTAGGCTATTATTTACGTCCATTAACAATCTTCCCCGTTTTTAATGAGTTTTGCTGTAAATTTAACGAGTTCATCTGGCAATAAAAAAATTGCCCTACCACAAGTTTTGCATTTTAGTTTATAGTCTGCTCCCGTTCTTACTATTTCCCACTCTCGCCCCTTGCACGCGTGTGGTTTTTTAGAAAGAACCGTGTCTTTAAGTTCGAATTTCATTTGTTTTATACCCAAAGCGCGTTATTTATCAAAAATTCCGTTTCATCGTTTTCACTGCACATTGAAAGAGCAAAAACGTTAGAAAAATCTTTTATAGGCGCGCCGTCTTTCGTTTTGAAACTATTTTTATATAGTTTTACGTTTTGCCAAACGTTTTCTAAAACTTTTACGTTCGCAGTGTATAAAACTTCGGTTTTTGATATCTCTGCGTGAAGAGATACCTTTATCACCCCAGACGTTTTTGAAAACACGTCGAACATCAATAATGCATCTTCCTTGGGACGATATTTTTGGGCTTTTAGTCTATAAGTGATTAAGCCGTTTTTAGAAGTTAAACCTTCGGTTTCATCTATTGCTGGGCTAACGCTAACTTCTTCGGTTTCAATAAGCGAAACGCCTATCACGCCTGAAACGTTTTCTCTAAAAGTGCAAAATGCCGTTTCTCCGTCTTGAACCCTAGTAGAGTATAGTATTACCGATTTATTTTTAAACGCAACGTCCGTTTCTTCGAATTTAATAGACGTTATAGGTGAACAAACCGAAAATTTGTTTTTATACGTTGCTCGCGCAAAAAAGAACACGCGTTTAGACTTTCCGTACGGGCTATAACTAAACTCGTACGTATCGCCCGTGGTTCTTATTAGTTTAGAGCGTTTTTTCCAACTCCTTTGATGCGAAGCACAAACTTCTTCTGAAACGAATAATTCTACTTCTTTAAGGTTAGCCATGTCGGGCGAAACCGAAATTGTTATTTGCGCGTTTTCCACTTCTGCTTTAATAGAAACTTCGCCTGGAAGAACGGTTTTGCTGTTTTTCGCAAGCAAAAACTTGCTTAAAAACGTTTCGGCGTTAAAATAAGACTGATAATCTACGCTATCTCTTCTAAGCGGTGCTATATTAAACGCGGTGTAAACGTTTTCGTCTATTCTAGAAATGGTGTCGTAAGCCCTATCGCAATCGTATTTTTTACTATTAGACGGAATTAGCGCGAGCAACGGACACTTTATCCATTGAGAATAAGTTTCGCTTTCAACCGAAGCAACGTATCTAAGCGTTTCATCGTCGAAATGTGGTTCAGGCGTTTCGCCGTATTTATCAATTTCTCTGTACGCTTGCCAACCCGTTCCACCTACGATAACGCCTGCTTTAACGTTTTCTTCGGTGGCAAGAACGTGCATTACTATCGTTGCCCCGTCGTTTATTCCTAAAAAGCCAACGCCGTTAGCGTATTCTTGATTTTGAGCATAGTAAAAAACACATTTCAAAACACAGTCCCATTCAAACCAATTAGAAGTGGTGTAGTCTTCTTTGATAACGAAAGTGTTAAGGTCTACGTTTTTAAGATTTGCGTATGCAACTTTTTCTGGATAACGTGTGAATTTTTCTTTTCCGTCGTATTCGCCGGCATAGTCTACGGTGATTGCTATAAAGCCTTTCTTTGCAAGGTTATACGCTAAAACGTTGTTATTAGTGTCAAACGCGTCTTTCGCGATAATTACTACCGGCGCGTGTTTAGTTCTAGTAAGCCTAACGAGTTCAGCGAAAATGATAACTCTTTCGCCACTTACGTTTCTGCCGAGCACGTTAAGGTCGCAAACGGAAAAATCCCCGTCTACTCTTTCGGCTACAACTTCGCCCTCTACGTTTTTATCTAGTATAAAGTTTTTCCAAATTGACGTTGCCGTTAATAGTCCTGCCATAATGATTTTTCCTTAAAATTTAAGAAAAACTACCTCCGTTTTACACCATTTAGTAATTTTTGATTACAATATTTTGGTTTTTTTTGTTGATTTTTATTGTTTTATAATATATAATAGTCTCTACGCACTCGTTTTTGGCGTTTTGGGGCACTCCCCCTATAATATATATTATTTATATATTATATAACATATTAGGCGCTTATGCAAGTGTTTTTGAATTTTATTTTATGGAGAGATTATGGCTTTTTCTTTTTCTAAAGAGTTTTCTTCGGCGAATTATTCGGTTATTGAAAACACGTTTATTAAAGATTATCTGCCACTTGCTAGTGGAAACGCCGTTAAGGTTTACCTTTACGGGCTTTACCTATGCAATAAAGACGCTGATAAAAACGTAAACGAAATCGCTGAGATTTTAGACCTTTCTCCCGAAGAAGTGTTAGACGCGTTTAAGTTTTGGGAAGAGTTTGAACTTATTTCCGTTTTAAGCGTTTCGCCGTTAGAAATCGTTTACACGCCCGTTAAACACGCTTCTTACGTTAAGCCAAGAAAAATTAAGGCCGAAAAATATACCGAGTTTTCTAAGGGGCTTCAAGCAATGCTACCAAATCGTATGATAGGTACTGCCGAATACACCGAATACTTTAACCTTATGGAAACTTACAACATTAAGCCCGAAGCAATGCTTATGATTATTAGATACTGCATCGATACAAAGGGCGCAAACATCAGTTATAGGTACGTTTCTGCCGTTGCAAAAGACTACGGAAATCGCGATATCACCACGGTTGAAAAGGTAGAAAAAGAACTCTCTTCTTACCTTCTTCATCAATACACGCTAGAAAAGATTTTATCTTCGTTAAAACTTAAAAGAAAACCAGAAATCGACGACCTAAATCTTTACAAAAAATGGACTAATTCTTTGGGTTTTGAAACGGATAGCATAATTTTTGCTGCTAAAAGCGTTAAAAAAGGCGGTATGGCTAGGTTAAACGCGCTTATTTTAGAACTTTATTCCGTAAAGTGTTTTTCTAAGCCCGAAATCACCGCTCACCTATCTGCTAAACAACAAATTTACGATTTGGCGCTTAAAATCAATCGCGCGTTATCTATTTACGTAGAAGTGGTTGACACTGAAATCGACACTTACGTAAACAAGTGGATTTCTTACGGATACCTTGAAGACGGACTTTTGCTTATCGCTAATTCGCTATTTAAAAAAGGCAAAAATACGCTTGCCGAAATGGACGAACTTATCGAAAAATTAAGGCTAGACGGCGTTATTGAACTTTCAAGCATTAGCGACAGGTTCGAAAAAGAAAAGAAAGACTACGATTTTATCAAAGAAGTGCTTACCCTATGCGGTGTTTCTAGAAGACCGAACAGTTGGGATTTTAGCAACTACGAAATGTGGAAAAACTGGAATTTTTCTAACGAAATGATTATCGAAGCGTCTAAGTTATCGGCGGGCAAAAGTTCGCCTATTGCTTATCTTAACGGCGTGCTTTCTAACTGGAAAAACAACGGCATTTTCACCCTAGAAGATGCAACCGACAATATTAAAACAAGCACTAGTGGTACGGACGTTTTAGAGTATAATAGAGAGTACGAAAAAAGGCGCGCGAAAGCCGTTTCTATGGCGGGGCAAAACCTTGATAACGCTATGAAAATTAGTGGGTTTAGTGAACTTTACCAAAGGCTTTTTGCCATCGAAAAAGAACTTGCTTTTGCTGAAATAGAAGAAAACCAAGCGCTTGTTTCTAGCCTTTTATTAGAGCAATCTGAAACACGCCAAAAAGTTAGTGAAATGCTGGCGAAAATCGGGCTCACTATCGAGGACCTTTCACCCGTTTACGCGTGCAAAAAATGTAACGACACAGGCTACGTGGGAACTGAGAAGTGCGATTGCTATTGATAGCGTTAAGCATTAAAATTTTTAGCCAGAAATTTTACTTAAAATCAAAAAAAGATGCAAAATTTTTGCATCTTTTTTTAGTTTGTTTTTTAAGTTTAGTTTGTTCTAGATTAGCGATAAATTATATTGACTAGTCTTCTATTCTAATAGTTCCGCAAACTTCAACAGCCCCGTCGAATTCTTTTAGTTTTTCTAGGGTTTTCTTAACGGCACTTTCTTTGCAAGAGTGAGTGATGATAACAACTTCTGCTTTGCCGTTTTCTGATAGCACTTGTTTAACTTCTTTAATGCTTACGTTGTATTTAGCGAATATAGCCGTTATTTTAGCGAGAACACCAGCCTTGTCGTCCACTAAAAATCTTAGGTAGTATTGAGAGTTAAAGTCGGTAACGTATTTGGTTTCTTTTGCGCCTTGTTCGTCGTTTTTAAATGGCGTGTAATAGAATTCAGAGTGTTTACAAGCAAAAATAACGTCTGAAACAATTGCGCTACCAGTAGGTAGGTCGCCTGCGCCCCTGCCGTATAACATAATGTCGCCAACAGCGTCCCCGTTAATCCAAACGGCGTTGAACGAATCGCTTACGCTTGCTAGTGGGCTAGAATTTGCAACGAACGTTGGGTGCACCCTTACTTCTATGCCGTTATCGGTGTTTTTGCCTATACCTAAAAGTTTTAAGGTGTAGCCCATATCTTTACCAAGCGCGATATCTTTAACGTTTACTTCGGTAATACCTTCGCGGTAAACGTTTTCAATAGAAACTTTGGTGTTAAACGCAAGACTTGATAGTATAGAAATTTTATACATCGCGTCGTACCCTTCTACGTCTGCAGTAGGGTTAAATTCAGCGTATCCTAGGCGTTGCGCTTCTTTAAGCGCGTCTTGGTAAGCCATACCTTCGTTTGCCATTTTGGTTAAAATGTAGTTGGTGGTGCCGTTTATAATGCCTTTAATAGATAATATTTTGTTTGCTTGCATACTTTCGGTAAGTGCACGGATTATAGGAACGCCACCTACGCAAGTTGCTTCGAAAAATAAGCCTGCGTGTTTCTTTTTAGCAGTTGCTTCTAGTTCAGGCCAGTATTTAGCAAATAGTTCTTTATTAGAAGTAACTACGGTTTTACCGCTTTTTAAGGCTTTAATAACGAAGTCCTTAGCGACGCCTATACCACCGATAACTTCTACAACCACGTCTACCGCAGGGTTAGAAACTACTTCTTCTATGCAAGTAGCAACAACTTCTTCTGGAACGCCTAGTTGTTTTGCCCTATCAAGATTTTTTTCTAAAACGTTTTCTACGGTAATATCAAGACCTTGAGATTTTTTGAAATATTCTTTGTTGGTGGTAAGAATTTTGTAAACCCCGCCACCTACTACGCCAAGACCTAATATTGCCACGCCTACTTTTTTCATCTTATTGCTCCTTATTAGTTTGATTTAATTGATAAATGTATCTAAGCCCTTCGAGCGTTAGCGTTCTATCCACGAAATTTATGCACTTAACTTCTTTTGCGATAATTTCGCCAAGCCCGCCCGTTGCAACGACTTTTACACCTTCAACTCCCAAACTCTTTTTGATTTTGTTTACTATATTATCAACTAGCCCTGCAAAGCCGAAAACTACGCCCGCTTGCATTGCCGTTTTCGTGTTTTTTCCGTACGCGCTTTTCGGCGCTTCTAGTTCTATCATCGGCAGTTGCGCCGTATTGTGCACTAAACCTTCTAACGATGTTTTAATACCAGGTGCTATTACTACACCCACTAGCGAACAATCTTTATCGATAACGTCGAACGTGGTTGCCGTTCCAAAATCGATAACGATTATAGGCCCGCCGTATTTTTTATAAGCCGAAACACTGTTTACTATTATGTCTGCGCCAACTTCTCTGCTGTTTTCGGCTTTGATGTTTAGACCCGTTTTTAAACCTGGGCCTATCATTAAAGGCGAAATCTCGAAAAAATATTCGCACATGTGGCATATTGTATAGTTAAGCGACGGTATTACCGAAGACATTATTATTCCGCTTATATCTTCTTTTTTTATAGACTTCGTGAGAAGTAGGTTAATTAGCACCGAACCATATTCATCTGCCGTTCTAGTTAGCCTAGAAGAAACCCTAAAAGACGCTATCAATTTTTCGTTATCGAAAATACCGTATTTTATGTTGGTATTGCCTATATCTATTGCTAATAACATTTTTTACCTGCTAAAATTTCTTTCTAAAACTTTCGTAACGTTAAACACTACGGGTGAAAAAATAATGCTTACTGCAAACTCGATTAAGAAGTTTACGCCTGCGCACATTATTACTAAAAAGTATATTGCCGTAACGCCGTTATCACTGGCAAAGCCGTTAAGCATTTCAGGCATAGTGAACATTCCTAAAATAAACAAGCCCGTATTTATAATCGGCACCACGCCAGACGCGATAAAGCACGCTAGTTTTTCGTTTTTAGGCTTGATTGCCTTGTATACAAGCCCCGCAACCACGCCTGCCACCGTGATTTTAAGCACGCAGATTAAAAACGTTATAATCGGGTGATTTACGAAAAGTATGTTAGTGAACGGATCTACGTTTATAACGCCGAATAAAAAGGTTAATAAGCCACTTATTATACCTAGTATTAAACCACCGCGAACGCCCAATATAAGCGCGCCAAGCGCAATAGGAATAAGCGTTAGGTTAACGTTCGTAACGATTTTAAAAACCGTGCCAAGTAGATAAAAAACTACTAGTAACGCAGTTAAAATCGATAAATACACTACGTTTTTAGTGCTGAAAAATTTTCTGTTTTCATTTTGCATAATTGCCCCCAATCGAATTCACAAGGATATCCGTTGAATAAAATGTTTTTGCGCGATTTTCTAGTCGGGCTACTTAGTATGCCCGCTACACACCTTTTTTATTTTAGCACAAATAATTTTTATAGGCAAACGAATTTACGAACATTGTAACATTTTTAAAATTTAAAAAGTATACTGATAGTAGATAAAACTTCTCCGCCACCCCAAAAAATTCTACATAGGTGGAGAGTAAAGACACTTTGGAGGTATTTTTATGAACGGATGTTTTGACTTTTTCGGTAATAACTGTTGCTTATGGGTACTTATAATTTTACTCATTATCTGCCTTGGCAAGAGCGGTTGCTTAAACGGTATCTTCTCTAACTGCTACTGTCTACCTTTGGCACTTTTCGTGATTTGCTGTCTATGCAAAAACGGCGGCGCTAACCTATTCGGCCGTGGCTGTGGTTGCAAATAACTAAATTTTAACGAAAAGAAACAGCGAAACTCATAACGTAGTTTCGCTGTTTTTTGTTTTTAACGATTGCCTATTGAAACGCAAACACGCGTTTGCGCCTTAAATTACTCTAACCCGCGTGCCTTTCTCTTTAAGCGCATTTCGGTGTTAAGAGTTTTCTTTCTAATTCTTATATTTTGCGGTGTTATTTCCAAAATTTCGTCGTCGGCAATAAATTCCATTGCTTCTTCAAGGCTCATTATCTTTGGTGTTTCTAGCCTTAAAGCGTCGTCTGAACCAGACGCTCTGGTGTTGGTTAAGTGCTTTTTCTTACACACGTTTACGGGTATATCTTCACCTTTTGGCGAAACGCCAACAACCATACCTTCGTAAACCTTAGTGCCTGCGCCGATAAAAAGTTGCCCCCTACCTTGCGCGTTAAACAAGCCGTACGTTACCGCCTCGCCCGTTTCAAAAGCAACTAGTGCACCTGCCGTTCTTCGTTCTATATCGCCTTTATATTCTTCGTAGCCGTAGAACACGGTGTTAAACACGCCTTCGCCCCTAGTGTCAGTTAAAAACTGGCTTTTATACCCGAATAAGCCCCTTGCCGGAACCTTAAATTCTAGCCTTATTCTACTGCCGATATTTTGCATTTCGATAAGTTCGCCCTTTCTAACGCCCATGCTAGAAAACACACTTCCAGTTTTGTCTTCTGGAACGTCTACTACTAACCTTTCGATAGGTTCTAAAAGCGTTTCACCGTCTTTTTTATACATAACTTTCGGCGCGCCTACTTGAAACTCATAGCCCGCCCTACGCATCGTTTCGATTAGTATTGAAAGGTGCATTTCGCCTCTGCCACACACGCGATAAGAGTCTGCCGAATCGGTTTCTTCAACGCGTAGCGAAACGTCTTTAAGCATTTCCTTAAATAGCCTATCTCTTAAATGCCTAGTCGTAACGAACTTGCCTTCTTTGCCTGCAAACGGACTATCGTTTACAGAAAACGTCATTTCAACCGTTGGTTCTGAAATCTTTACGAACGGCACGGGGTCTGCTTGCCCCCTAGCGCACACGGTATCGCCGATAGATAGGTTGTCAATACCGCTTATGCACACGATATCGCCCGCCCTTGCGCTTTCTACTTGCACTCTGTTAAGCCCGTCTATTTGATAAATACTTATTAGATTGCCCTTAATTTCTTTGCCTTTCACGTTGTAGTTGCAAGTTTCTACTTCTTGGTTTACTCTTGCAACGCCACGCTCTATTCTGCCTATACCTATTCTGCCAACGTATTCGTTATAGTCGATAGAAGAAACAAGCATTTGGAAAGGCCCTTCTTCGTCTACTTCTTGTGGCTCGAAATGGTTTATAATCGCTTCAAACAAAGGCACTAAATCGGTGCCCGGTTTATTAAAGTCGGTAGTGGCTGTGCCCGCCCTGCCAGAACAATATATTATCGGGCTGTCAATTTGCTCGTCGTTTGCGTTTAGTTCGAACAATAGTTCTAAAATCTCGTCTTGCACTTCGCCAAGTCTTGCGTCTGGTCTGTCGATTTTATTTACTACTATTATTAGTTTGTGGTTAAGTTCCAGTGCTTTTTGCATAACGAAACGCGTTTGTGGCATAGGGCCCTCGCACGCGTCAACTAGCACTAAAACGCCGTTTACCATTTTTAGAACGCGCTCTACTTCGCCACCGAAGTCTGCGTGTCCCGGGGTATCGACGATATTAATTTTTATATCCTTATACTGAACTGAGGTATTTTTTGCAAGGATTGTTATTCCTCTTTCTTTTTCTATATCACCAGAGTCCATAACCCTATCGGTTACGGCTTGATTATCACGAAATACTCCACCTTGCTTTAATAATTCGTTTACTAGCGTAGTTTTGCCGTGGTCAACGTGGGCAATTATCGCTACGTTCCTTACGTCTAATCTTTTCAAGTCTATCACTTCCTGCTGTTTATTTTTTCGATTATTTTAATATAGTTAGTAACGCAATTAGCGTTTTACCATCTTTTATTTCTTTATTCTCTACCATTTTTCTAAGCGTTTCTTTATCGAGCCACAATGAAGATAAAAACTCTCCCTCGTCTAAACACGCGCTATCTTTTCGTGGGTTTAGCGCTTTATAGATATAAATTATCTCGTTAGTATAACCCGGCGACGGATAACACTCGAATAAAAGGCTTACCCCGTCAACTAAAACGCCACCCTCTTCTTTTAATTCTCTTATCGCCGTGTCTTTTGGGTCTTCACCTTCGTTAATCTTGCCGGCCGGTAGTTCTAAAACTGGCTTTTTATAGGGGTAACGAAACTGCTCGACAAGCAAAATTTTACCGTCCATTTCGCAAAGAACACATGCGCCACCGCTATGCTCTACCACTTCGCGAAAACTCTTACTCCCGTCTATAAGTTCAACCTCGTCCTTTTTTAGTGTGAGAATTTTGCCCTTAAATAGCGTTTTAGATTTTATGGTTTTTTCGTTAAATTGCATGCAAAATTTCCTTTACGCAAACGCCAACTTTTTTGTATTTTTTAAGTAGAACTTTGTGCGCCTTATAAGCGTAGGTAAACGCCACGAAAGCGTAAGTAATCGCATCTTTATCCTCGCTATCTAACGTGTTTGCGAGCATATCTATAACCAAAACTAGTGCCTCTTTTTCCTTGTCGTCAAGTTTAGAATTTTTTACTTTGAGTTTGATACTAAGTAGCATATCCTTAGCATCTTTAACGCTTTGACCGTAGATTTTAGTGAGAAGTTCTTTTTCCTGTTTTTCTTTTTCAATTCTTTTCGTTTCTTCTTCTCTTTTTCTATTTTCTTCTTCGGTAAGCGCCTCTACGGGGTCTTGTAACTTACCCTCAATCACGCTTTCCATAAGCATTTTAACGGAATTTTTGAACGGCTTAATCATAGCGTTGATAAACGCTGAATATCCCGTTGAAAAACTACCGTCTTCATAAAAATATCTTTTTATAAAGCCACTAAAATCTATTCTTTTCGCGTCGATATCAACGAGCAAATTAAAAATGAACGCTAAAAGTTCGCGAGAGGTTGGTGGAAGAATAAACTCACCCTTATC